>JANPFC010000072.1:0-66396 GCA_031423235.1 Chlamydiota bacterium
GGGTTTGCTTTGCCTCTGCGATACCTTCTTGTGAGACTTTGTTGCGTGAGTGATCCGCAAAACACAAATCTATACGATGGCTGGCTTGACGGCGTACTTTTCGTTGCCTTGCAGCGCAGCGCTATCAACAGCAAGCCCCATTGCATGCATTCCGTTGTCGACGTAGAGAACTGTTCCTGTAATTGCGGATGCAAGAGGCGACGCTAAGAAAGCCGCAGCAGAACCCACTTCTTCCGCTTCCAGATCTTTAGTGAGGGGAGCGTTTGCTTTTGCGTAGGCGATCATATCATCGATCATCCCAATAGCTTTCGCAGCGCGGCTTCTGAGAGCGCCAGCTGAAATCGCATTTACGCGTAGATTCCATTTTCTTCCCGCTTCCCATGCAAGTGTCCGTGTGTCGCTTTCAAGCGCTGCTTTCGCAGAACTCATTCCGCCGCCGTACCCCGGAACTACTCTTTCCGATGCGATGTAGGTGAGGGAGAGGACTGAGCCGCCCGATTTCATGATGGGCCCAAAATGGGAGATTAAGCTAATGAACGAATAGGCAGAGGAACTCATCGCAGCAAGATAGCCTTTGCGGGAGGTGTCTAGGAGGTTTTTTGTCACTTCAGGGGCGTTCGCAAGGCTGTGGACGAGGATATCGATCTGGCCGAAATCAACGCCAACTTGTTTGGCCACGTCTGAGACTGTGTATCCAGAAAGTTCGGCATACCGCTTGTTTTCGCGGATCTCTTGCGGGACGTCTTCCATTTTGTCAAAGACCGCATCGATCGGATATAACTTTGTGTATTCGAGGAGCTTGCCGTTGCTTAGTTTTCTCGATTCGTCGAATTTCCCGTTGGCCCATGAGGTTGTGAAGATTCGGACGATCGGAGCCCAAGTGCCGATTAGGATCTCAGCGCCCGCTTCGGCAAGTGCCTTCGCGATAGCCCAACCAAAACCTTGGTCGTCGCCAATTCCAACTATCAAAGCTTTTTTTCCTCTCAAGTCCATTTGCAGCATAAATTCTCCTCGGATTTTCGTTGGAAAGAATAGCAGAATAATAGGTAAACAGAAAGAAAAAATGGGCCTTTGTTAGTTTTTTCTTGATATGGAGTTTAAAAACTTCTATATGTGAGGGAGAAAGAGGTGTATATATGCGAACTATTGCCATTGTCAATCAGAAGGGCGGATCAGGAAAAACAACCACAGCTGTGAATCTGGCTGCTGCGTTAGCTGAGGCCAAGAAAAAAGTATTATTGATCGACCTGGACCCGCAAGCCTCTGCTTCGATGTGGTACGGCTTCAAAGATAAAGGCAAAGGGCTCTTTGATGTACTCACTGAAGATGAAAAGCTTGAGAACATCATTGAAAAAACAAGCGTCGAAGACCTTCATATCGTCCCGTCTTCGGTTCTCCTTTCCGGGGTAGAGAAAGCCCTTGCGAATGAAGTCGCATCAGAAAGCATCCTCAAAAATAAATTGGAAAGCGTCCCCAATAAACCTTGGGATTACGTTTTAATCGACTGCCCACCAACCCTCGGCATCCTCTCTCTTAACGCCTTAACAATGGCCAAAGAGGTATTAGTTCCCGTAGAGGCTCACGTGATGGCGCTCCATGGACTGGTCCAGCTACTGAGAACGATCAATTTAGTGAAACAAAGATTGAATCCCCGTTTGGAGATCGCCGGTATCTTGGCTTGCAGGGTAGACTATAGAACAAAGCACTCCTCAGAAGTGCTTCAGCAGCTCCGGACCCGATTTGAAGGAAAGGTTTGCACATCAGTCATCAGAGAGAACATCCGCCTAGCAGAGGCGCCTCTCCATCTGCAGCCGATTACAGTATACGACACCAAATGCAACGGAGCCTTCGACTATCGGAAGCTTGCTGCGGAACTGATGGGACATGAAAATCCCCCAGCGCCAGTCGTAGCCTCTCAGCTGCCAGCCGCTTTGGGCGCTCCACAGGAGCCTACGGCTGCTACGCAGCCGCCAGCTACTTCGTCTTCGGACCCTTGCTGCTAGCGCTGCTAGCTCTTCGACGCCACCCTTCAGCGGTTAAAACCCGCTCGATCGGTGGTAAAGATTTTTTGGGCTTTGGAGCCTCTTCTTGATTTTTTCGTTTAAAAAACACCATGCGGCTACAATAGCCGTATTTTTCGCTCTTGTCAAGCGGTACGTCTTGATGTTTAATGGGTTATATGCTAAAAATTTTACTGTGGCAGCAGCAGCAGTTGCTCCACATTAAGATGCAGCGATTTGATAAAGGGCCCCAGCGCAAATGTGTTTTTGCCCACTTGATTTAACAGGTTTTCTTTGCTGCTGCGGGCTACAAGCTCGACGGCTGCTTTGTTGAGGATCTCTAAAATATTTTCGGCTGCCTTATATACTTCCGAGGCTCCGAAAGCGACAACTCCGGCAAGAACAGCGGTAAAAATATTGGGGAAGATGGCGGCAAAGAAAAGGGTGCTGACTGCTGTAACGATCGATGCTACTTTGATCATTTCTAGTAAGCGCTTTCCATTATTTCTTTGTTCGATTTGTTCTGGAGTCAGTGCTGCTTGTCTGACAGCATTTGCTCCATCATTCATCATGTTTCTCAGTGCGTTTACAATTCCTGCCATAAATTCACTCCTTAGTGTTTTTTGATCGGAGAGTATAAAAAGGATCCCGTAAAAAAGCAATATTCAGGTTTAATAGAGTTAACAAAGTAGGTGATTGATGACAAAGATGAAAGTCCTTTATTTAGGTGATTTACACACTGAATGCTCTCATGAGTCTGGTGCGAAAGTTGAGACAGATGCACCAAAAGACAATGGGGGAAAAGGGGAGGCGTTTTGCCCAACCGATCTGTTTGCATTGAGCTTGGGCTCCTGCATGGTGACGCTGATGGGGATCGCCTCAAAAAAACTGGGTATTGAGCTCAAGGGGATGACCGCCGAAGTGGAGAAGGAAATGTCCGTCGCAGGCCCTAGGCGCATAGGCAAAGTGATCGTTCGGATCCGCAGTTCCCATCTTCCCAATCCGCAAGCTCGCGAAAAATTGGAGCAGGCTGCCCTCGAGTGCCCAGTTAAGCATAGCTTGCATCCCGACATCAAAGTTGAAGTCGATTTCGTCTGGGGTTTATGAGATATCAGAATCTGAAGTCTTTTCAAAAACATCTCGCGAGTGCGGCGCCCCATAATCTTTGCCGCCTCTATCTCGTTGCGATTAGCGATGATTTTGAAAGGACTAAAGCCCTCGATCAGATTCTCTCTTACTTATCTACGCCGCCGAATCGGTTTAGCGGCGTAGATTGCGATCTCCGCGACTGTTTAGATGCGATGCAGAGCATGAGCCTTCTCGGCGAATCGATTGTGGTTCTCGACGAAGTGGAAAAACTCTCGAAAAAGCAGCTCGAGACACTCTCTCAATCGCTAAGCGCTCCTGCCGGCTATGTTTTGTTTGGAGCCCGCTCAAAAACAGCCAGCTTAACCGCCGTCGTAGAGAAAGAGGGGGTCGTTCTCGATCTTCTTGAGGAAAAGCCGTGGGACAAAGAGAAGCGTCTTTCTGAGCAGCTCATCGATCGAGCTAAGAACGCGGGAAAAAGGCTATCTCCCGACGCAGCACCCCTTCTCCTAGAAAGGCTCGGCGTTGATCCAGCGCTTCTAGAAAGCGAGATCGACAAGCTGATCTGCTATGTTGGAGACCGCCCAGCCATCACGCGCGACGACATCTTGGCGATCTCCCCAGCCAGCCGCACAGCGACTCTTTGGCAGACAGCGGAAGATGTGATCTGGGAAGGAGGGGAGTTCCCCGCTTTAGATTCCACAGCATTCCACGCGCTTGTCCCAGCTCTACGCAACCAACTCCATTTAGGTCTTGCCCTTTCAACTCTCATTGAGGAAAAGTGCCCCTCCGACCAATGGACTCGCCATTTGCCGAAACTCTGGCCGAAAACTCTTGAAAAGCGGAGTTCTCAGGCAGCAAGACTAGGCTCTCCCTATTTCCGGAAAGGGCTTGAGAAGCTTTTCGATATCGAACTTCTCTCCCGCTCCAGTTCAACTCAATATCGAGCGCTCCTCGACCTTTTTAAAGCTGGACTCCATGCAAGGTAAACTCTACTTACTTCCCAACCTACTCGAAGAAACGCTCCCCGCAGAACCGTTTTTGCCTATCAGTGTGAATGAGGCTGTCCGCTCCATTCAAGGACTTATTGCCGAAAGTGAGAAAATGGCCCGCCGCTATCTGCGCCGTTTTCTTTCCCATGACGACATGGCAAAAATGCCCCTCGCCGTCCTCAATGAGCATTCGAAAGATGTTCAAGATCTTCTTAAGCCGCTCGAAAGGGGAGAGACGTGGGGGCTCATTTCCGACGCAGGCCTTCCATGCATTGCCGATCCAGGCGCCGATCTTGTATGGCTCGCTCACCAAAAGAAGATTGCCGTCGAAACGCTCGTCGGCCCTTCATCGATTATCATGGCTCTGCAGCTCTCTGGTTTTGGCGGACAGCAATTTTCCTTCCACGGCTATCTACCTCGCGAAGTTCCTGAGCTTGAGAGTAAAGTCCGAGAACTGGAAAAGCGCTCAGGCACCCAAATTTGGATTGAAGCTCCATACCGTTCAGCAAAAATGCTCGAACTTCTAAAAAGGGTCTTGCAACCCACAACAAGACTTTGCGTCGCCGTCAATTTGACTACGCCCACCCAAAGAGTTGTCTCTCAAACGGTCTCCCGTTGGAAAGACATTGCGTTTATATTGGAGAAGGAGCCTGCTGTCTTCCTGCTGGGCTAATTTATCTTGACTCCCATTTTGCGATCTTCAATAAGGAGGAAATAACCAGAGGCAATTGCAAGCCTCAGGTTCAGTCGATTTTCGGGTTCTTTTGAGCCGATTTTCGATTTTTTTTTCGGGGGGTAATATCAGCTCTCGTATATTGCCCCCCGAAAAAAAATCAAAAATCGGCCAAAATAATCCCGAAAATCGACGAACCCTGAGGTTTGCAACTGCCTCACCAACCTGGAGATCTGCATGATCAAGAGCGGCAAAAAAGTTTCACTCGAATATACAGTCTTTCTCGCAGATGGAACGCAGATCGACAGCAATGTGGGTGAAGACCCGCTAGTCTTCGTCCATGGATCGCATCAAGTTTTCCCGGCCCTCGAGCAGGCCCTCATCGGCATGAAACAAGGCGATACCAAACAGATCATGCTGAAAGCCGAAGAGGCCTACGGCCCAGTTGTCCCAGAAGCCTATAGAGAGGTGGACGTGGAGACTGTCCCAGCCCCTTACCGCTACGCAGGAGCCGTATTAGGCGTCCAAGACCCAGCGGGCGGTGTATACCCGATCCGGGTCCATGAAGTGAAGAAGGAGAAAATCGTCCTCGACTTCAACCACCCCCTCGCAGGTCAAGCCCTCCGATTCGACGTAAAAGTCATGGAAGTGGACTAGTTTCTTCGTCATATGGGGAGGGGTGCTATCGCTTTCCCCTCCGTTTCTCTAATTTATCCCAATAATTACATCCAGTTATCGCTTGCTTGCCTCTTAGTTGCAGTTAGTTGCTATAACATTCTACTATAGTAAATTATTGATGATATGTTATTATAAAAAGTTTATAATATAGCTTACTGTATACGAGGTATCAAATGAGCGTACTAGACCCTGTAAAGGCTGGCGAAAACATAGCCATTCTAGAAGATTATTATAAAAATTCAGAAACTGTAGATCTGTATAGAAAGGGTGATCGCCTGGAGATACTCGATTTCTCTGGCTGCTGTTGCGTTTGGTTTAGTCGGATATATAAATGTTTGCGTGGGTTTACAAAAGTGGATCCTGCGGATCGACTTGGAGAAACAGCGCGGCTAGTCGATCTATACGCAACCCCCGAATTCGTCAAGAGCATTGCAAATGATGATAATCGCCTCCTCCCGATGGCTCGATTCGTAAATTCTTTGCGTGGATCATTGATCCAGCATATAAAAGGGCAAGAGCCTAATGGTTTATATCCTGCAAATACACCTTTGCCTCTGGACTCAGTGCTAAAAAGGATTAATACATTTTTACTTGGTTCGCGTCCTGCCCCATCTCTTCCGATAGATATTCCAAATCCTAGAGGTTCATCCCCAGCGCACACTACAGTTTTAGGGGACGGTTCATCTAGGAGCTCTCAGATGGACCGTTGCGATAGACCTGCCCCGTTTCATTCATGGGGTTATTTTGTAGGAACATTGAGCAATAGAATACCTTCATATTTTTTGCCGGAAGAAAGAGATGCTCTGTGGGATAGACTAAGACCAAGGCGTGAGCGGGGAGTCGACCGTGGGATATTAAAGGAGACTTTCACGCAGGAAGAAACCGAGGCGCATTTTAGAGATGCACTGGCGGTTGCAGATAGAGGTGTTAAAATCAGAATTAATAGAGGAAAATGGGAATCACTTGTGCCAGGACTTAAGCGGATAGGAATTCCTGACTTTGTAATCGAGAGGATCAAACAAACGGCCAACCTTGAAACGGCGCCAGGAGACTTTAAGCGGCATATTCAGGGACTTGCAGATTCTGAGATTTCAGCTTCAGATATAATGAAACAACGTATGGTTCAGAAGCTTCTTTCTACATATAATGAGATCGCGACAAGAGTTGGAGTGCCTGCTCTTGCATCACCTGATCAACTCCCAAGCGAATGGTTTTTTGATTCAAAATTAGATCGTAACTTTCCTCTCAATTTGACCCAATTGATTATTGATAGGAATCGTTTTCCTAAGAATGTGAATGAAGTTTATACCCCTGAATTGGGTGAAGCCATATCCCATGCTTCCGGCATAATTATTCTCGACCAAGACCGGGCTGCTGAATACAACCGTATAGCTGCATCCATTAACCAGAAGATATCTGGTGTTGGGATGATTGCGAACTACTTCTAAGGGTTATTTTTTTCGGGCGCTAACCGTTTCGCCATTGTCGATGTTCTTGATTTTGACAGTGTAGAATAGCTCATTGTCATTTTTAAGAACCTGCACTCTTTGCCCTCTAATCCAAGCATCGCTCATTTTGGTGAAGGGGGAAACTTCAAACTTCGTATCCCCGATAGTCACTGTATGGTCCGCAATTTTGTTGGTAAGGGCCTGTATCCGATCGGCCTGTTTGCGGTCTTTAGGTGAAGTCTTCTCACAGATGGATGATATCGCATCGGCTGCCGCGTAAAAGGGGGCTGTTTGCGCTTCTACTTCCTGCCGGTGCCGTTCATTCTCTAGTTCTTTTTCACGCTCTTTCTGCTCATTGATTAAGGCGAGCTCTTTCCGCTGATTGTACCCATCGATCACCTTTTCCCTTTCTGGCTCGGATAAGGTGGTCCAGGTGGCTTCATCGACGCCAAACATCCTTTGTTGGCAGCTAGAAGCTGCTAGGATCAAAAAAACTGCTGAAAGTGCAAAACATTTTTTCATGGGAGCCCTAAATAAGCAAAATGCCCCTTGATTATAGTGGCGGAGCTGAATATTCAGCAAATCCCATTTCTTTCTGACGTCTTAAAGCTTCATTTAATTCTGTAACCTGCTTGGTTAATTTAACTACTTTACACTGGCTTGCGTTAAGTAATTTAGTGAGGCTTTTCACCTTTTCTTTTAGCGAATCATTTTCACTTTCTAGCTTTAGGAGATGAAGTTTTTTCTTTTCTCGGGATTTTTGCGCTGCTACTCGATTCCTTTCAAGCTTTGTTTTAGGGGCAGAGTCATCATCTGATGAAGGGGGTGGGGGAGAGGCCTGCTTTCTTTTTTTTCTTACACTTCTAGTACGAGCCGTTTCTTCTTCAATCGGTTCTTCTTTGACTTCCGCCGCTTGAGGCTCCTCTTTGGCCTGGGCCATGGGTGCAGGGTCTAGATGCGGGGCAGCCGCTGCTCGAGCTGTGTCGATGTCTGCGAGCAGATCTCCAGGTTGCTGCTGGCTAGGATTTTCAAGCGCGGCAGACGCTGCGCTCTGGCTTCGTACAAGAACATTCCAATCAAAACTTGTGCATCGCGTTAATGGGCTCATTGGAGCAAATAGAGGAGGAAGTGGACTGAAACCATTTAAAGCACTCATGACAATAAACCTCTGTTCTGTAATTTATGGATAGATATGTTAGTGAGTGTGTTTGATTTATATCAATTCAAATTATTTCTGAGGCGACTGTGTCATAGAATAGAGTTCCTCTTTCGGTGAGCTGGAGCTGCGTCCCTTCTTGTTTTAGAAGACCCATCTCTTTTAGTTTCACGATCGCTGACTCGGTTTCCTGCGGGATCGATTTTATATCGACGCCGCTTTTAAGTCTGAGGCGGACAGCGAGAAGTTCATTGGCATTGGCGGGGTAGGGGAGCCGTTCGCGGAAGTCGACGGGGGATTGGCCGGCTTTTAGGGCCTGAGAATAGCGGTTGATGTTGGCGATGTTGCGGAACCGTTCTCCTTCCCAATAGCTAAAGGCTGAGGGGCCATAGCCGAGAAAGGGGCGGGCTGTCCAGTAGCCGAGATTGTGGCGCGATTCGTGGCCAGGGATGGCAAAGGCAGAGATTTCGTATCGTTTAAGGCCGATGGCCTCGAGTCGTTCAAGGGCGGCTGTAAGGAAGCGGAGGGAGAGGTCTCCTGTTGGAGTCTCTACTTTCCGTTTGTGGAAGGAGGTGTGGGGTTCAATGGTGAGGTTATAGAGGGAGAGGTGGTGGATGGGGAGGTCTCCGAGTTGGTCGAGGGTGTAGCGCCACGATTCTTCAGTTTGGCCTGGAAGGTCGTACATGAGGTCGATGGAGACGTTTTCAAAGCCCGCTTTTTGGGCGTTGAATATGGCTTGCCTGGCTTTTTCAGCCGAGTGGATCCTTTCGAGGGTTTGGAGCGATCGGTCGTCGAGCGATTGGACGCCGAGGCTTAGGCGGTTGATCCCAATTGAGCGGAAATGGGTCAAGAGGGCTATATCGCTCTCTTCGGGGTTGGCTTCGATTGTGATCTCGCAATCGGGGGCCCTTGGGATTTTTTCAAGGAGCTCTTGGATGCCGCCGTAAAGGGAGGGGGTCCCTCCGCCAAAATAGATCGAGGTGATCGTCTTGCCCTGCAGGAGGGGGAGCTGCTGCTCCCACTCGAGGGCTAGAGCCTCCCCCAAGAGCTTATGATGGGGAAGGCGATTGGGTATGACGTAAAAATGGCAGTACGGGCACTTCTTCGTGCAGAAGGGGATGTGGAAGTAGAGACTGATTACCAATTGTCTGCGTCTGGATCTTCGAGGATCCCCCGTTTCCAGCGGTTCCGGTCAGAGAATGGATCTTCATCGTCTTCTTCTTCGAGGAGAGTCGCTTCGCCTTCTTCTGTGCTTCCCGCCCCTGTGCCGGCTTCAGTCTCTTCTTCGGCAATCGTCTCCATGTCGTAGGCTTCTGTTTCCATGTCGAGCCCAGCGTCGGTCATGTTATCGCCCATGTCCATGTCTGGCAGGGTGTGGGGCTCTGCGTAGGCTTGTCTGGAGGGTGATCGTTTCGGGGTGACGTACTCTTCGAGTTCGCCGCTTTCTTTCATAAAGCGGAGCCGCTCCTTCTCTTCCCCAATTTTCTCTTGGAGAGAACGGATTTCCTCTTTGTGTTTCACGACGTCTTTTTTCGGTACAAGCCCTAGATTCATCCACTGCTCAAGATCTTCTAGTTCTGTTTCGAGTTTTTTTAGTCTTTCGCTCTTAATATTCATTGCCCTCTAACCATGTCATATGTACTAACCACTTCTTCCTATCTCACCAAAGAAAAATTGTAAAATATTTTCTTCAAACCGTTTCAAACAACCCGCTGAAAAAGGGATAGAGAGAGCTTTTTACTAGAAAAGCGATTTTTTCGGCAAGTTTATTCTGACTTATGCTATGGAAAGAAATGGAGGATGCATGCCTGAATTTCCAGACCACGCTCAACTTGCCAACATTGGGCTCATTGAAGATCTCTACAATCGCTATCTGGCAAATCCAGAAAGCGTTGATCCTTCCTGGCGCCATTTTTTCGAGGGGATCGATTTTGGATCCTATCTATTTAAACGGGGCGTTGAACCTACTCCCGATCAATCCAACATAAGGATTTACGAACTTGTTCAAGCTTTTCGCCGTTATGGACATCTGCTCGCAAAATTCAATCCGCTTGAGACTGGCGAAAGAACTGCCCATGAACTCGATTTAGAGCGTCTCGGATTTTTCCAATCGGAAATGGATCAGAATTTCCCAACGCTTGGGCTTTGCGGAAAAAATGAGGCGCCGCTCAGAGAAATTTTGGCCGCTCTCAAAGAGATTTACTGTAGCCGGATTGGGTTCGAGTACATGGACTTAGGCAATCCGGAACTTGAAAAGTGGATGCAAAGCCGGCTTGAACCGCGGATTTTAATACAGCCTGCAATTGAAGAGAAGCATTTACTTTTGGAGTATCTGAATAAGTCTGAGGTTTTTGAGTTATTCCTCCACACCAAATATGTGGGGCAAACTCGCTTTTCACTTGAAGGGGCAGAGACGATGATCCCCCTCATCGCCGAGATGATCGATTATGCTGGCAATCTCGGAGTGGAAGAAATTCTGATCGGGATGGCTCATAGAGGCAGGCTCAACGTTTTAACCAATATTCTCAATAAGCCGCTCGATTTGATTTTAGCTGAGTTTGAAGATGATACGACGCTCTCTTTTTCTGGGAATGACGATGTGCGCTACCACATGGGATTTGTCGGCGATTTTAAAACGCGCTCGAATAAGACAGTAGTCGTAGGCATGGCAGCCAACCCGTCGCATCTCGAATCGGTTGACCCTGTTGCCATTGGACAAACATTTGCCAAGCAGCTGCAGAGACAAGATGTTCAAAAGGAGAGGGTGGCTCCGTTGATTATTCACGGCGATGCTTCGATTGCAGGCCAGGGGGTCGTTTACGAATCGCTGCAGCTTATGAATCTTCCCTGTTATTCAGTGGGGGGAACTCTCCATTTAGTCGTGAACAACCAGATCGGCTACACAACTTTGCCTGAAGAGTCGAGATCCACCCGTTACTGCACCGATATTGCTAAGACTTTTGGCTGCCCTGTATTCCACATCAATGCGGAAGATCCAGAAAGCTGCCTATTTGCTGCAAAACTTGCCGTGGAGATCAGGCAGAAATTTCATTTAGATGTATTTATCGACCTCCTCTGCTACCGAAAGTATGGGCACAATGAAGGGGATGAACCTTCCTATACTCAGCCGCTTCAATATCAGATGATCCGTTCGAAAAAACCGATTCGGCAAATCTACTATGAGCAGCTTCTCTCCGAAGGGAAAACGGAACAGAAACTTGCAGAAACTCTTGAGCTTCAATTCAAAGAGACGATGAAGCGGGAACTGATCAAGGCGCAGGAAAAACTCGCAGCCAAAACAGAAGAGAAGGCCTCTGTGGTCTTCAATCCATTTGAGCCGTTCCGCTCAAGCGTGGACGAAAAAATATTGAAAGGGGTCATCGACACTTTCTGCAAAGTGCCCGAAGGGTTCCATCTCCATCCGAAACTGCAAAAGTGGTTGAAAGACCGCCAGGCATCGCTAAACGGCAGCATCGATTGGGGAACCGGGGAGTGTTTAGCTTTCGGCTCTCTACTTGACGGGGGCGTTCCGATCCGTTTGGCTGGCCAAGATTCTCAGAGGGGAACTTTCAGCCATAGGCATATGGTTTGGATCGATGGAGAAACATCGAAACAGTATTGCCCTCTTTGCAAATACAATGCCCGTTTACAGGTGGTCAACTCCCCGCTGACTGAATATGCCGGCATGGGATTTGAGTACGGATACACTTGGACTGCTGTCGATTCTCTTGTATTGTGGGAAGCGCAGTATGGAGATTTCAACAACGGCGCAGAAATCATCATCGATCAGTATATAGTCAGCGGGGAGCAAAAATGGAACACATCCTCGTCTTTGACCCTTTTACTTCCTCACGGCTATGAAGGGGCGGGTCCAGAGCACTCTTCGGCGAGATTAGAGCGTTTCTTACAGCTGTCTGCAAATAACAACATTCAAGTGGTCAACGCATCGACCCCTGCCCAATATTTCCACCTCCTGCGAAGACAAGGATTAAGAAAAGTGAGGAAGCCGCTCATTGTATTTACTCCAAAAAGCCTTCTTCGATCGCCTGTTTGCGTGAGCAAGCTCGATGATTTCACTAAGGGAAGATTTGAGGAACTTTTGGACGATCCAACGCCGCCTCTAAAAGCAAAGCGTTTGATTTTCTGTTCCGGGAAAATATTCTACGATCTCATGGCCGCGCGCAAACGGACAGATGTGGCGATTATCCGAGTTGAGCAGCTTTATCCTTTAAATATCGATCGTATCAGGCAGTTGATTGAGAAATACAAAGGGTTTACCGAGTGCTTGTGGGTTCAGGAAGAGCCAGAAAATATGGGCGCTTGGAATTATATCGGACCCTATTTGCACACTCTAGTGTCGAAACTCCATTATGTTGGCCGTCCGCAAAATGCGACGACATCGACAGGATCGAGCAAGAAACATAAACAAGAGCAGGCGATTCTGCTCCAACAGGCTTTTGGTGAGTTATGAAAGTTGAGATAAAGATTCCCAAAATGGGGGAATCGATCGTTGAAGCGACGATCGGAACGATCATGAAACCAACAGGCTCTGTTGTGAGGGCGGACGAAGAGGTCTTGGAGATCGAGACTGAGAAAGTAAATCAGGTCCTTTCGGCTCCAGCTGCTGGAAAAGTGGTCCTTACAGTCAAATCGGGAGATACTGTTAAGGTCGACCAAGTGATTGGGACGATTGACACCGATGCTGCTGGCGCTCCAGCTGCTCCGGAGCCTAAAAAAGAGACTCCAAAGATCGAAGCGCCCAAAGCGCATGCAGAAGCCTTGCCGCCAGCGAGAAAAAAAGTGGATGAGTATGTAGCGGAAGTGACGAAACCAGCAGCTCCTCAGATTCCTATAGCGCCGCCAGCGGCTCCACGTGTTTCTGGAAGAGAAACCCGCAAAAAAATGTCCAAATTACGCCGTGTTATTGGCGAGAGGCTCGTTAAGGTGAAAAATGAGACGGCTATGCTCACCACCTTCAACGAAGTCGATATGAGCGCTGTCATGAAAATGCGTGAGGAAAATCAGGAAAATTTCCAGAAAAAGCATGGCGTGAAACTCGGATTCATGTCGTTTTTCGTCAAAGCTTGCGTATCTGCTCTCCAAGCGTTTCCAGATGTGAATGCGCGTATCGAACAAGACGAAATTGTCTATCAGCATTTTTTCGATATTGGAATTGCAGTTGGAACTGAAAAAGGGCTTTTTGTCCCTGTAGTGCGGAATGCCGACCAGCTCTCTTATGCTGAAATTGAAAAAGTGTTGAAAGTCTATGCCGACAAGGCGCGGGCCGGCACGATAACGGTCGATGAGATGCAAGGGGGCACTTTCACCATCACGAATGGGGGAGTGTACGGCTCGATGCTCTCCACTCCGATCCTCAATCCGCCGCAAAGCGGCATCCTCGGAATGCACAATATTGTAAAACGGGCCGTCGTTGTGAATGATCAGATAGTCATACGCCCCATTATGTATCTCGCCCTCAGCTATGATCATCGGATTATCGATGGAAAAGATTCGATCTCATTCTTGATGCACATCAAGAAGAATTTGGAAGAACCTACGAGGTTTTTGCTTGACCTATGACGTTGTTGTAATTGGATCGGGTCCTGGCGGATATGTGGCGGCGATACGTGCGGCGCAGCTTGGACTTAAAACTGCGTGCATTGAGAAAAACAAGACGCTCGGCGGAACGTGTCTCAATGTTGGATGCATCCCATCTAAAGTACTTTTACACGATTCTGAAGGGTCGACTGATCTTGCCAAGATGATGGAGCGAAAGACGAAGGTGGTCTCAGGATTTACCTCGGGTATCGATGGTTTGTTCAAGAAAAACAAAATCGATTGGATTCAGGGAACCGGGCGGCTTACAGGTCCCCATACAATCGACGTGGACGGCAAAGCGATAGAGGCGAAGAATATCATCCTCGCAACAGGCTCAGAGCCGATCCAGCTCCCTTTCTTGCCGTTTAATGAGAAAACGATCCTCTCTTCCACAGGCGCTCTCGCATTAACCCATGTTCCTAAGAAAATGCTCGTCATTGGCGCCGGCGTAATTGGCGTGGAGCTCGGCTCTGTTTACAAGAGATTGGGGTCGGAAGTGATCTTTATCGAGTTCCTCGATCGAATTTGCCCCGCATTCGACAATGCTCTATCGAAAGCGCTTCTAAAGTCGCTTACCAATCAGGGAATGGTCTTTCATCTATCGCACAAGGTGATGAAAGCGGAAGGGACGACGCTCACAGTACAGGGTCTGGAAGGGGAGAAGCAGTTTACGGGCGATGTCGTCCTCGTTGCTGTTGGAAGAAGGCCATTTTCTGAGGGACTTGGTTTGGAGAAGGTCGGAATTCAAAGAGATTCGAAAGGGTTCATTCCAATCGACGCTTCATTTAGGACATCGCAGCCTCATATCTTTGCCATCGGGGATCTTGTTGAAGGGCCGATGCTTGCGCACAAAGCCTCGGAAGAGGGTGTAGCTGTTGCAGAACTGATTGCTGGGCATAGACCGATGATTAACTATATAGCGATCCCGAATGTGGTTTATACGCATCCGGAAGTGGCCTCAGTTGGACTTACTGAAGAAGAGGTGAAGGCGATGAAGATCCCTTACAAGTCTTCGCAGTTTCCCTTTAAGGCAAATTCTAGAGCCAGATGTATGAATGACGATGAGGGGTTTATTAAAATCTTGGCCGAACAGAACAGCCGCCGGATCCTAGGCGTCCATATAATAGGGCCTAGCGCTTCGGAGTTGATCGCGGAGGCCACTCTTGCGATTCAGTTGAAGGCGACGGCCGATCAGTTAGCAGATACCTGTTATGCGCATCCGACCCTTTCTGAGGCGTTAAAAGAAGCGGCTCTTGGCCTATTCAAAGCTCCCATCCATATATAACAAGCGAGTCCTAGATGTGCTTTTCAGCCAGTGCGAGCTTTACTTCAGCCCTTGTTTTATTTCTCGCGGGATGTGCGACTCAAACACAGGTTAGTTCAAGAAATCAGAGATATTTTGCGGCAGTTCCGTTTTTCTTTGCCCTTCAGCAATTATCCGAAGGTTTCCTTTGGGTGGCTCTTTCATCCTATTCACTTGAGTGGATTCATATCTACCAGTGGATTTTCTTAATCGTAGCCTTTGCGATATGGCCCCTTTGGATCCCCATTTCCTTTCTGAAAATGGAAAGGGATGTCTATCGGAAGAAATGGATGGTTGCTTCCCTCATCCTTGGAGTCATTTTCATTCTTTTAATATTTGGAAAACTGCTGATTTTTAATGATGTAGCCAGTCCGAGCGTTATTGAATATAGCATTCATTATGGCGTGAATATTACAATGCCAGAGATCATTTTCTTTAGCATTATTTACCTTTGTGTCGTAGTGACGCCAGCACTGATCTCTTCAATGCGCGGAAGCTGGATATTTGGGGTAGCTACAGCATTGTCATTTGCGTTCGCTTGCTTTTTTAAAATAAGCTGTCTGGTTTCAGTGTGGTGCTTTTTTAACGCACTCTGCAGCGTTCTGATTTTCTGTCTATTGCGCTACAACAAACGGCACGGATAAGTCCTAATCTAAGAAGCCACAAGTGCCTAATAATAAATTCTCTGCGCCACTCTGCGTCTCTGCGGTGAATTTTAAATCCGGTAAAATTCATCCAATGAACCAAAGATCCATTACTAAAGGGTTAGAAATTCACCGCAGAGACGCAGAGTACGCAGAGGGTCGCAGAGTTAAATTTGTAAAGAATGAAGATTATATTGTTTCCCTTTTTTCAAAGTTAGGTTGAGGCTTATGGGGGCATCCCCAAATCCTGTAAGCGCGCCTCTCTCATCCTGCCCTCTCGCGTGCGAGAGGACATCCTGCAAGCTTCGCTCTTAGCGATGCGCATCCTGTAAAAGCTGTTAGGTAATAAAAACTTTAGTAGCCGTGGGAGTTGCCGCAGCCGCAAGATGCCTTCACGTTCGGATTGGTGATCTTGAAGCCGGCTCCATGGAGGCCGTCAACAAAGTCGATCACGCAGCCCATAAGGCGGTCTACTGACTTATGGTGTAAATGGATCTGGATCCCTGCCGACTCGAGAACGAGATCGCCTGGTTTCGCTTTTTCAGAGTAATCAAGGAAATATTCGAATCCGCTGCAGCCCGCTGCTCTTTCTCCAAAACGGAGTCCCCAGCCTGCTTTCCCTTCTTCTTCAAGAATTTCGTTGTATTTCTTAGCGGCTCTTTCAGTGATCGTGACCGTATTCGGATCTTCTTTCTCTTCAAGAATTTTGTTGAGTTTGCCAAGCAGCTGATCAATTGATTCATCGGTCAAGCCGTGGCTATACATGCCAGCTTCGAGCGTTTCCCAAGTGGAGGCTGAACAGCCCACGCAATGGAGCCCAGTATTTGTCATCTCTTGGGCAAGTTTAGGACTTTTTGATGGGAATTTTTTGAAAATATCATCAATTGTCATGTCGCGGGTAATTTTCTGTTCCATAGGTCTCACTTAAAATTTGATTTTAACACAGCCGCCCTTGATCCTGCATTGGCAGGCTAGGCGCTCTTTATCGAGCTCGCCAAGGAAATCGGCTTCCGCTTGGTTGAATTCGGATAGATTGTTCATCCCCTCTGTCACTTCAATGACACAGGTGCCGCATACACCTTCTGTGCATGCAAAAGGGACCCCCGCCTGCTCACAGGCTTCGGCGATCGGTGAATCGTCGGGGAGGTCCGCTTCTTCTTTATTCTCTTCAAAAATTATCTTTGCCATAAATCGGGTATGTTATTGGTCACCCAATTTAGCCTTTTGGACAATAATTTACAAGCCGCCTTTAAGAAGCTCTTCTACGGTCTGCTTTAAGGTGATCACACCCTCGCTAAACCCGCATTCGACAAGTATTTGATTTAAATATGATAATTCTGTTTTGAGATGGTCAACTAAACTTTCTAATGTAGCGATTTTTTTATTTACTTCCACTGTATACCTCAATGGTTATTTTTATTTTTATTACTACATTCTTCATTATATTCCGGTTTGTTTAATAATTGCAAATTTAACAAATCGTTATTATCTAGTGTAATTTTTACTATTTTACATTAGTAATATTGAAAAATTAAATGTCATAACAATTTTATTACGCTTTGCTAATATAATAACATTCTATTAAAATATTCACGAATTTACAAACAATTACATTATAATAAAATTAATAAAGATTGGAGGCAATATGCCATTTTCATTATCAAGTATATTCGGTTCTAGAGCGGTGGATGCACCAGCTCCAGTTGAACAACCGAAAGTAAACGAAGTTGAGTTGACTGAGACTCCTTCTACAACATCTGCACCTTCTGCTCCAGTAGCTGAGGCGGCTGCGCAAGATGCGAAAACAAATTTTGAATGGAACGTTGGCAGACTCTATTCTTCTGAACCTGGTAAGTCTACAGCTAGAACATGGGCAGTAAGAATTCTTTCTACACTTCTCGTATTCCCACTCGTTTTGACAGCCATTGTTGATCTCGGTCGAAGACTCGCGTACTCAGCAGGTCTTGTAAACGGCAAGAGCTTTAGCTTAATTGATAAAGCGTCTGCTGGCTGTAAAGCTGTTGCTGACAAGGTAAGCTCTGTTTACCAGTCATACTGCAAACCGTTGACAAAAGAAGAATTGAACGCTAAGTCGCAAGCAGCGATTAAAGCCCATTCGGAAAAATTAGTTGATGGCTTCAAAGCCCTCAATGGCGGCTATCTCCACACAAACTCTAGCTTCAGTTCGCCTGCAGCATTAAATGCTGAAAGACAAATTGAGAAAGCGAAAGTGGATCTCATCGCTGAAGTAAATACTTATGTGGTTCGCAATGCGACTGGAACTGAAGATTTCGTAGCTCATTTAACTACTGCGAAAGCAATGGTTGCATCTTCTCTTGCAGAAGTTGCAGGCGATGCGTTCTACATCCAGAACAAATCTGAGCGAAGCGGACCTCGTCCATTCATCCGTGATTGGGCTAACGTAGAATTCCAAGCTGCTCTCGAAGGAAACAAACAGACAGTTGAGCAATTCGTTGGCTTTGCAAGACAAGAGCCTGACTTTGCAGCCGGCCTCAAAAAAGGGGTTGTTGCTGGAATCTTGACAGGCGAGCAAGCTAAATCTGCTTTGAAACAACAAGTTGAAGCTGTGTTCTCTCAAGGCTTGGAAACAGGACTTGAAGCGGCAAACACTGGCGCTGAGAGACTTCTTGAGTCTGGCGTTCAAGCTCAAGTTGTAAGCAAAGAAGAAGCTGCTTCTGTTGACGAAAGCATCCAACCAGATGTTGATGTCCTTGCAGACGCTGCAGCGAGAGATGTTGCTAGAAAGCAGCAGACAAATCCTGCTATCTCTGAAGACGAAATCACAATTCAGCTCACAAAAGCGGCTGATGGATTGAAGCAGAAGAAAAAATTGAAGCCAGAAGACGAAACTAAGTTCTTGACTGCTGCGAAAGCTCAGCTTGCAAAAGCGAAAGAAGCTGTTGAAGCGGAAGCTATCAAGCAAAAACAAGAAGCTGATGAAATAGCAGCTAAACAAGTAGCTGAAGTTCAAAAAGCTGCTGATCAGTCGTCGCTCCTCGGTAAATTCGTCGGAATGCTCGGCCTCATCAGCAAGAAGCAAGAAGAGCTCACAGCTCAGTTCTTGAAGTTCGATGAACTCGAAGCGAAGCGTCAAACTGTAACGGATTCATTAGAGACAATCCGAACAACAGCTGTGACAGTTCGCGGCGTACCAATGACTATTTTGCAAGCAGCTGGCGAGTACTATAAAGCTGTTAGCGCGATTTCTAACTCAGGCCTGACGCCTGCAGCTAAGAAACAACAGGTAAAAGATTTGGGCAACCAAGGCTTTAGCCAGCAAACGATCGACAAGATCAATCAGTTGAAGGCTCTTGAGCCTCAATTGACTGAAGTACTTGATCAGCAAGACGCTCTTGCTCAAGCGATCGATACACAGCACGAAGAAGTCGCTACACTGATGGCTAAGTTCAAAGTCTATAAAAAGAACAATCTCGCTCAATTAGAAGTGCGCAACCGCAAAGTTGTCACAGACACTGAGAAGAGAATTGAAACGGTTCAAAGGACTTTGGATCAAAGACACAGACAGCTCGCGCAAGTTGACACATCATTGATTGGCCGTTTGAGACCAGAGCCTCTCAGAGTTGTGAACATCGATCCTACTGCAAACAAAGAGGAAGTTGAAGCTCTTGTGGATGCATTCGGAAGATCTCAAGGCGCGGTCGCTGATGACTTCATTGTTCCAGATGCAATCTCGCGTACAAGAGTTGTATGGAATGGCATGAAGCGTGCGGCTTCTATCGTGGCGACGCCAGTAACTTATCCTATCGGCGCTATCGCAGCTCGATGGAATAGGCCAAAAGCATAAATCAACTAAAGTAGCCTCTAATACCGAAGTTGATTCAAGAATCGGTTTTTGGGCGGGTTCAAAGCGCCTAAAATCAATTAAAAAAAAGGGGGTAGTATTAAACCAATACGACCCCCCTTTTTTTTTAATCGATTTTCGGCAGCTTTCAATCCCGCCAAAAAGCCGAGTCTTGAGTCAACTTCGGTATAAAGCTATTTTGTGAAAGCCTCCAGGAAACTGGAGGCTTTTTTTTTAAACGCAAAACGCTGAATGCAAAATGCAAAACTAAGCGGGGAAGCCCCCATTGGCCTCAACCTAAGAAATTTCAAGCCGCTAATAATAAAACCTCTGCGTCTGGCGCGTCTCGGGGTTTGCTTTGCCTCTGCGATTATCTTCTAATGGGAGTCTTCTGCACACAACTCTCACAAGAAGGTATCGCAGAGGCAAAGCAAACCCCGAGACGCTGAGACGCAGAGGAAAAATAACCGCGAAGCGCGAAATAATCATGTATTAATTTTTGATAGGTTGAGGCCTATAGGGGCTTCCCCGCCTTCTTTGGGCAAAAAAAAGCGCCCCCGGGTAAGGGGCGCTAAAATAATAAAAAGGTGACTAGGGTTATTATGGAAATTGTTAACAGGGGTAAGCTGTTAATGACTTAAATTATAACAAAATGATTAATTGTAATAAATCGAATTTTTCTTAGTAATATTAACGTTTTGCTATCAATGAGTTATGAACGTTTTACTTGGTTTGCCGGGCTCTTCCCTGACGAGACGGGGTACCCCGAAGCCGGATAAATGGGTCTGAATATGGCGGATTAGCTCGGGGCCTCTGGTTTCCGGCAGGGCAAAGTGGCCTGTCCCTTGCACGGGGTCGAGGGAATGGAGGTAATACGGGATAACTCCTGCATCGACAAGGACTTCGGATAGGCGGAGGAGGGTCTCCTCATCGTCATTTACCCCCTTGAGAAGGACCGATTGATTGAGCGTTGGGATGCCGAGCCGTTGGATTTTTTTTAGTGCGGTGGCCACATCGGAATCGATCTCTTTCGGATGATTCGCGTGAACAATAAAAAATATCTGTTTGGTTGATGAGGCTAGGATGTTTAGAAATGAATTGTCGATCCGTTCCGGAATTCCGATCGGAAACCGGGTGTGGAAACGAATTCGTTTAATATGCGGCAGGGCATCGAGCGAGGAAAATAAATTTGCAAGGGCTGCATCGCTTAAAGAGAGTGGATCTCCGCCGCTTAAAATAACTTCTGAAATAGATGTGTTGTTTTTGAGATAAGAGATTTCTTCATTGAAATTCTTTTCTTCCGTCTCATAGGGAAAATTTTGACGGAAGCAGTATCTGCAATGCATCGCACAGGCGCTTGTTGCAACTATGAGCGCTCTCCCTTCGTATTTGTGTAAGATCTTTTTTGTCTTTTGAAAGTTTTGATCTTGCACTGGATCGAGAGCAAATCCGGGCGTTGCAATGAGCTCTTCTTCAAGGGGGACGAATTGGCGGAGGATCGGATCATCGAGAGTGTTTTTGGCAATTTTCGCAGCCAAGCGCTGTGGGAGATTGAGGGCGAAGCGGGGCCGAGAGAGAATTTTCCCTCGGAGGTCTTCTGAAAGCTCTAAATAATCTAAGAGAGGGGTGATCCGGGTGAAGTTATCTTTTTGGATCTGCCTCCATACAGGAATGGCCATAGGTGAAAGAGTTTAATGATCGGGCAATAACTAATCAATAACTAGCGATCAGGCCAACATGGAGTTTTCCAAGGGAGTGGCCTAAGGCGTCGTCTTTATGGAGTTTGAATCCATAATCCAGACGAGCTTGTAGATAGCGGCTGTAGTTGTACCTAAATCCAGCGCCAAGGCTTCCTAGCCAATCGCGATTCTTCTCATTGGAAAGGGACGTGTAATTCCAGCCGCCAGCAAAGTCGCCAAAGATGAGAAAGTAGAGTGCATCGTCAAATTTTTCATTATGGCGTTGGCGGGAAATGCTAACTGTTGGGGAATGGAGCTCTAGATTGAGAACAAGGGCCTGATCGGCGTTAAATTCCCTTTCGTCGTATCCGCGGACGGTGTCGTATCCGCCCAGGCCAAGCTGCTCGCTTGGAAGAAGGGCTCCGCTGGATACTTGTCCTCGCAGATAGCCATAGAGAGCTAGATCATAGGGCATAAAGTAGGTGTCTTTGACCCCTGCAAGAGCGTATATGTATTGATTTTTGGCCCCAGCGCGGAGGTTATTGAAATTGGTGTTGCTTCCTCCGCCAAGTATGTCGCCGGGAGATGCATACAGATTCCCTTCAAATGAAAATTGGTGGTTCTCATTGGCTATTCCAAGGTGGTATTGGATAACAAATTGACCCAAATTCACATTCTTAAAAATGATTGGTATGGACTCGTCGCCGATATAGGCGAGGTTGTTGTTCATCCGTTTGAAATCGAAGCCGAAGACGACATCTTGCAGTCTAGCTTTATAGAATGCTCCAAAGGGAATTTCATATCTAACGCTGGCTTGTGCTGAAAAGCCGTGGGATCTGAGCTGATTCGGCGGCGGCATGAAATCGTTTTTTATCTGGTTTAGCGACGGATTCACAAAGGAGACGCCGCCGAAAAATGTAAGTATTTGTCGGAATTGATTTGGTGCGACGTATTGCGCGGTGTGAGCTTGAAATCTATGAAAGTCGGAACTGGTCGTATACTGGTAGGAGAGCATATGATCGATGAAGAAGAGGTTGCCGTAGTTAAAGCCAGTATACCAGCGGGCGTCTCCAGTGTATTTATTCCCAGTATTGTCTCCGCCAACGTAAACCCGTAGAGGAAGTCGGTCTTCAGTCACCAAAATGATATCGGTGGTTTTTTCTTCCGCTCCTGGAGAGAAGGCAAGACTAGTATTTCGAAAAGGGTTTCGGTTGGTGAAGGCGATGTCTGAAAGGAGCCGGTCTGTTCGAATCCGTTCTCCTGGCTCAACTTCTATGTAGGAGGTAAGTACCCGATCGCTGAAGTATCGATTGCCTGTGCACCAAATATTGCAGAGAGTCGATTCGCAAAGAACCATCAGCACGGTTCCGTTGGAGACGTCCTGTTCTGGGATGTCGACAATTAAGAAAGGGAGTTTATTTTCTCCATAATGGATCCGAATTTCCTGTTTCAATTGGGCCAATAGTTCCTGGGAGATCGGTTTTCCAGAAAAGATAGGTTCAAGTCGGTCTCTTAAAGCGCTCTCGCCTCCAGGGATGTCGATATCCAAAATTTTTAGACCTACCGCTTCGGATGGCTCATCAAGCCCATGACTGCTTAAAATTAGGCCATACATGGGTAAATTCTCAGGCTCGTCAGCTTGCGCCACCGAGATGAGGAAGAGTAAGATCCAGGTTATTCTCTTCATTCCATTTTCTCGCTATATGAGTGATCAAACCAGTACATGTTGTAGGGCAAGATCTGTTTTCTTAAGTAAAAATAGCGTCCCAAAGGATCGAGTTCCCAATATATCCCTTGATCCTTTGTCTTAATGATATCGAACGATTCTACGCTGTAGAAGAACCGGTCGAAGAGATCGGTTTCAAGCCCCTGGAGAAATTCGTATGTAGAGATGTTGAATGCCTGAAGAGCTTTGGATGAAACAAATATGTTTTTGTAGAAAATCGTATAGGGAAATCCTGAGTTATGCGGATAGTAGATGCCCCATATTTCCAAATCGGTGTCGACAAACTCTGGCCCTGGATTGTAGGGCTGTCCATTTAGAAGGCCGCTGATCGAAGTGTAATTCCGCGTAGTAGTATAAATGAGGAGTGGACCTGTTGTCGATAGGGTAGCTCCTGCCGCCTTGACAAACTGGGCTGTTCCAATCCCTGGAGGATTCGGGAAGTTGTTGTCGGCGACTAAAGTGAGGGAGCCAGAATCGGTCGAAATTATGGCCAAATCATTAATTAGAATGCTTTGGCCGGCGGTTGCCAGAATCGATCCTATCCCGGTTGTACAGGCGGCTTCGACATTCATCGTAAAGCTGCCACCGACGATGAGCGAAATATCTCCATTTCCATCTTGTCGGACTAGTGAAAAGTCCTCCATTTTAAAATCAGACGCAGTCGTGATTGTAATTGGGCTCATATCGCTAAAGTCGCGCCGAATTGAAGAACCTAAGCCCAATAGAAACGAACTTCCAACATTTATCTCTATAGGGCCATCAAATGTATATAAATGGACCCCTGTTTGACTAGTCGGGTTGATGCTAAGAATTCCACCCGTATTTACAGTAATTCCATGCGCAGCCTCAAATTCAATTAATTCAGCAGCCGTGGTCGTCAATGTGCAATCTCTTCCTGTAACAATCTGGATTGCACCGTTTACAATAGCTTGGACTCGGACTGTTCCATTTGGCGCTAAGCCTGCTTGAGCAATTAAATCTCTTTTTGCGTCGATAAGAACATTGCCGGTTGAGGTAGTGCGGACCACTGTTAGGGAGGTAGCCGCTGCTGTTCCCAGGTATATATCCCGATTTGCCAAATAGGACAAATTGCCTGCAGTTCTTACCGAAACACCCGCCTGATAGATATCTTGAACCGAGTCAAAAGTGATGTTCCCAGCACCTGTATTCGTGATGGCGGCTTGGATCAGGATATCTCCTGCGGTCACAGCCGGTGTGGTGGAGAGATGGTTTGTTCGAAATGTGAGATTGTTCGGCCGGTTATATGGGAAAGGGGTTGAGATGATTACATTCCCCGGTTCCAGGCCTAAAACGGACCCTGAAGATTCGATAATCACGTCTGCAGTCGCAAGATTTGTATTCACGGTTCCTATACTAATCGTCGAACCTGCTCCGGTTGGCATATGGATAAAGGGAGGCGCTCCAGGAAGGGTCACATTGATATTGGCAGCCCCTAAAGTGATGTTATATGGATCGAGCAGAAGAGAGCCGGTCTTCCCAAGCTTGGCTGTTGCATCGGCAAGGCCTTGATAATCGAGATACTGTCTGCCTGAGACTTCGATCGCACCGCCATTTCCGCCAAATTCACCGCCTTTCGCTTCAATTCGGCCGAGAAACTGGGTGGCATCTTCAGACCAGATAACTACATTTCCCCCATCGCCCCTTTCTGTGCTATTTGCGAGAATGGATGCAGAAGAACTTGCTGAAACTTGCCTTGCGCTGGGGAGGGTCTGATTGCTCCCATTAAAATCTCCTCCAATGAAGATTTTGCCTCCGCTTCCAGGACTCGATGTGTCAATTTGAGTTCGATCAGAAAGGGAAATATATTCTCCAACAACGCGGATTTCTCCACCAGGCGCTTCTAAACGGCCGTCGATTTCGACAGTTCCTTTGTCGCTAATTAAATAAACATGGCCCCCTTTAGAGGAGAGGGTTGTTGCAGAGATTTTCCCTGAATGTCGGATCGCTGTTTCAAATGAACTGTCTGATATCAGAGGGGTTACAAAAAGTGGCCCGGTAGAGAAATCGTGGGCTAAAAACTTTTCGTCTGCAAAGTCGAATGTCTGGGCAATGAAGCTGTTTGTGTCTATAACGGCATGCTCTGTGACGAAGATCCCATTCGGATTGACCAAATATACTTGACCATTGCTTTTAAGCAATCCAGCGAGGGTGCTCGGGTTGCCAGAGAGGACTCGATTCAATACGGCAGATGTGGGACTTGGTTGAATAAAGTGGGTCAGTTCTCCCTCATCAATCGAAAACTCTTTCCAATTGATGATGGCCGTATTTTCTGTCGTAATTTGGAGCGTGGCGGGCGAAAGGGATTCTATGGCTACATCGCCTGCAATGATTTCAGGACCTAACGGATTAGCGTAAGCGCTGAAAATTGAACCGAGTAGGAAAAGCGAACTAATGGATTTCATAAGTCACGTTGTGGATACCTCTGAGATCAAACTTTGCAGAGCCGCCTTCCCTTTTTTAGGGAGCGTTACGCGGGTAATGTCCGCTCCGAGAGAGGTGAGTTTCTCCACAAGATCCTCATAGCCTCTATCGAGATAGTCGACATTGGTGATGGTGCTTGTATCTGGAGCTAGGAGGGCTGCCATTACGTAAGCAAAACCGGCTCTTAGATCGGGAATGGCGATCTCTTTCCCTTTGAGGGGGGTGGGCCCTTTGATCACGATGCTATGGTGGTGGTCGCTCGAGGCAAAACGGCACTCTTTGCCACCGAGACATTGTGTGAAGAGTTCGATGTCTGCTCCCATCTCTTTGAGAGTGCGTGTGTAGCCAAACCGGTTTTCATAAACCGTTTCGTGGATGACAGAGGTGCCGTGGGCTTGCGTCATGAGGACGGCGAAGGGTTGCTGCCAGTCGGTCATAAAGCCAGGATGGACGTCCGTTTCCAAGTGGAGGCCGCCGCGGAGTTCATTTTCGTAGAAGAATTCGATCCCATTCGGCTTGATCTGAAATCCGCCGCCGATTTCCCGGATCTTATTCAGGAATGCGATCATATTGAGATGTTCGGCACCTTCTACAAATACGCGCCCTTTTGTGCTAAGCGCTGCGACTGCATAGGAGGCTACTTCGTTTCTATCTGTTAAAACGGTGTGCTCGACTTCTTTAAACTGATTGGCCTGCTGGATGCAGATAGTCCGATCGACATCGACCATGATATTCGCGCCGAGTTTTTGGAGAAAGAGGATGAGATCGATGATTTCAGGTTCTATGGCGGCATTTTTAATGAGCGTAGTCCCTTTAGCGCGGACAGCTGCGAGAATGGTGTTCTCTGTAGCGCCGACAGATGGGTAATTGAGGTTGATGATTGCCCCTTTCAATCCATTATGCGCTTGAGCAAAGTAAGCTCCCTCTTTTTTCATTTCCCGGTATTCGATGCGGGCGCCCAATTTGTGGAGCGCATTGATGTGTAGATCAACAGGGCGTGTGCCGATCAAGTCTCCGCCGATGGTTGGAACGATGATGTCTTCATCGGTTCGTCCTAAAAGAGCGCCGATCATCAATATGGGAATGCGGTTTGATCCAGAATAGCGCTGCGGAACGTAGGATGTTTTCAGTTCGGGTGTGAAAATTTCGAGGATTTTAGCTTTTTTGTCCCAATTGACTTCTGAGCCAATTTCACGGCAAAGATTCACGGTGATTTCGACATCGCCGATATTCGGAACATTATGGAAGGTGCATTTTTTGTCAGAAAGAAGCGATGCGACTAAGAGTTTTGTCATCGCATTTTTTGCGCCTGCAGCTTTGATGGTTCCTGTGAGCGGTTTGCCGCCTTTGATCTTCAATACATCCATAAATTCGCACCTCAACGCTATGTTATACTGAAGTTGAAATTTTATGATATTTTTTGATGCAGCAGAGTAGCGAATAGGTGCGATTTTAGCTCTGAAAAATTGTGCGAAAATTTTCATCGATTTTCAATGGATTTTCTTGATATGGTGTTTTTAAGATGATCAAAACGATTTTTGCACTCATTTTTGCTCTCATTCTTGGCTACAGTCTCACCTTTTTGCCGTTTGAATTCGTCCCCATGCGATGGGAAATTTGGGCAGGAATTGCAGGCGCTAGCGCCGTCGGTCTTGTAGTTTACCTCTACTTATCCCGCCCGGAGAAAATGGAACCGGTTATTTCGGAGTGCGAGGATTTGAAACGGGAGCTCGATCAGTTCCAACGAGAGTTCAAGCAGGCTTTGCGGGGACATTTGAAAGTGTCGATCCTTTTTTGGAGTTATTACTACAAAAAAGAGAAAGTGAAGACTCTTGAAGAGGCCAAGAAAGAAGTATTCCAAGATCTCAAGAAAGAGTTCTCTCAAGTCCGCTGGATGGAGTCGCTCCTAGAAGAAATCCGCCAAGAACTCATCAAATACAAGTAGCCTCATCATATTTTTCTGGATTTCTGCATTGCTGAGTACTATGTATGAAAAATATCTAGAAAATTTGTTAGAGGGGATTCTCATGAAAGTATTACTCATTGTTCTGGTGGCGATGACCACTTGTTTCTCATGCCATAAGAAAACTGTGAAGGACTGCCGTCAAGACTATAAGGAAGACATGCAGGATTGCGGCACGACAGCGATTAAATGCACCAAAGATGCAAAAGTGGCGAAAGTAAAATGCAAAGCAATTCAAGATCCCGTAAAAAGAGAGAAGTGCTTGAAGGACGCAGATGCTGCTTTGAAAAAATGCGAGGCAGACAAAGACCAATGCGTTAGAAGAGCTAAGAAAGATAGAGATCAGTGCAGAGAAAAGATCCCTAAGAAATAATATTTCTCGAAAAGCGGGTGCTTCCGAGGTGGGTTGGGAGAAGTCCTTCAGAGGAACGGGTGTAGAAAAGCCTCTTTTTCGGCATTTGAAGGGCTGCCCAGCTCATGGTTTTGCGTCCATTGATTTCAACGATTGGGTGAAGCCTCTTTTCCCCCTCCCAAAGATAGATGAATGCGTCTATCCCGATGTTGCCTGCATATCCCATCCCCTCGATCTTTTTAATCAGCGGATGGGCTACGGCTAAGTGCTCTTCAAGGGCCCAGGATTCTACCATTCCTTCATGGGTGCCTTTATATGTGCCGTTCGGCTCATTTTCAAAAACGGTTACGCCAACCAGCTTCCCATTTTGCCACTGCGTGCTAAAATCCATGACCCGTTCCACCCAAGGTTCTCCTATGATAGGGGTCTTGTAAAGCCGCTTTACATCTGGATTCAGAGTATGGCCGCTCCCCGCTGTTCCGAAAGGGGTCTTTAGGACTTTGGGGCCCGGAGTTGCCTCAATCCAGGCTTTGATCTCTTCTTGGCTATTTAATAGTGCGGCGCTGGGAAGTTTTGGGGATTCGGTGAATGAGAAAACTTTTGAATTGATCCTCCGAACGAGTTCCCAGT
The DNA here is from genome assembly GCA_031423235.1 of Chlamydiota bacterium. Taxonomy (GTDB): domain Bacteria; phylum Chlamydiota; class Chlamydiia; order Chlamydiales; family SM23-39; genus REEB52. The sequence goes on from JANPFC010000072.1 coordinate 28,194, forward strand.
CGGGTAGTTGATTGGGTAGGCCATGTTTTTTGGCCCAGGAAGCAATGGATTTTGAGGGGCCCCAGTGTTCGATAACGGCACCCTTCGGCGGGTTGTCGATTAGGCATAGGCGCGGGTCTGGATTTTCAGGCAGATCGGTGACGAGGATACGGTCGTTTGGTCCTGCGTAGAGGAGGGGGAGGAATTGGAGCTGCAGGACGATTGGATGGGAACGGATCCATTCGGCGAGCGACCTGTTGGAGCCTGTCTCCAATTCCCTTTCAAAAAACGTATTACATATGTGGACGCGCGACATTTATCAATATTTATGCCATAATAGCTCCATTATGAAAACTCCAATACCCATTTTTCGTACTGGCATTGGCCAAGACAGCCACCGCTTCTTGCCTGCCGGATCGTCTAAACCATGCATCGTTGCGGGTGTGATTTTCGACGGAGTTCCAGGTCTGGATGCAGATTCAGACGGGGATGTCGCCTATCACGCTATTTGCAATGCAATCACATCTCTATCGGGCGTGCCCATCTTGGGCGGGATCGCTCGCGATCTTTGCCGCAAGGACGGGATCACCGATAGCCAGGTGTATCTAGAAAAAGCGCTGAAGACTTTAGGTAAGCAAAGTATTGTCCATGTGGCTTTGAGCATCGAAGGGAAGCGACCCTATTTTGAAGAGCAGATTATGGAGATGAAGAAGAGGATCGCATCGGTTCTGAACATCAAACCATCTGCCGTGGGAATTACTGCAACATCTGGCGATGGTCTGACCGACTTTGGCTGCGGCGATGGCTTGCAGTGTTTCTGCATCATGACCACCGTCGAAGCTTGAGTCTATTGTAGCTAGCCAATTATACCGTTCGTGATCCAGGATCGGGAAAATATTTATTACCACCCGCGAACAGGGTTCGCTAGAGATCACAGAGCTCACAGAGGAAGAGCGTAGCCTCAAGAGAAAAATCTATTGGGGCTGCAATAGATGTTCATCGAACTCTTGAACCAGAGCTTTTGGAATCTGCGCATGAACTGCATCTTCGAAAACTGAAAATTGAAAGTCAAAGGGGTGCCGATTTAGAATTTAACCCTACTCTGTGGGCTCTGTGATCTCTAGCGAACCCTGTTCGCGGGTGGTAATAAATATTTATCCCGATTCTTGGATCACGAACGGTATAAACAGTCATTTATAGAGAGGAATCGATCGAGGAATCGATTAAAAACAAAGAAAATCAATCGGTCGGTCGATTGATTTCTGTAGGTACTTTATTTTGAGTCGCTTGCGATTTAGTAGACGTCTAGGAGGTAGCGCTTTTCTAGACGAAGCGATTTGATGAATTTGCGGGCGTCTTCTTCCCCCATGGAGCCCTCTTCATGGGCTATCTGCTGCAGAGCCGCATCGACGTCTTTGGCCATTTGGTCCGCATCGCCGCATACATAGATATGGCACCCTTCTTGGATCCATTCCCAGATCGTCTTCTTTTGCTCGAGCATTTTATGCTGCACATAGATTTTTTCCGCTTGATCGCGTGAAAAGGCTGTATCGAGTCTGATGCGCCCTTGTTTTTCGAGGTCGGTCCAGTAGTCTCCATAGTAGAAATCTGTGGCCCGATTTCTTTCGCCAAAAAAGATCCAATTGCGGCCGTCAGCCTGAGTTGCCATCCGCTCTTGAATGAAGGCGCGGTAAGGGGCGATGCCTGTGCCGGGGCCAATAAGGATAATGGAGGTGTTGGGGTCTGTGGGCAGCGTGAAGTGGTTTGATGGTTGGACGTAGATCGGAATGGGGGTCGATTCAATCTCTGCTTGCTCGCAGAGGAAATGGCTTCCTACGCCGAGGAGCATATGGCCATTGAGGATGGTGCTAGAGAAAGCAACTGTGAGATGGATTTCTCCCGGATAGACTTTGGGTGATGAGGCGATCGAATAGAAGCGGGGCATGAGAGGGAGAAGAATTTTGCAAAGCTCATTCGGGCTTGGTTGATGGTGCTCGATTAGTTCGATGAGCGGAGAGGTCGTTTTTTCAACATTGTAGAGCTTGTGGAAGGAGACTTTGCTGATGTTAGCCCTGTGCTGGAGCGTTTCTCTGAAAGTGTGGGTTGTGTTGGAGCGGGTGTCGAAAATCTCCTCGTCTCCTGTTGCGTGGAGTTTTTTTATGATCTCTTCTACTGTTTTTAGATCATTCGTAGGCAGTACGGCGATGCTGTCCCCGACTTTGAAGCTCAAAGAGGGATCCGCCACATCGATAACGATGTGGTAGGTCTTTTTGGACGAGCCAGGTTTTGTAAGAAGGGCTCTCTCCTTGATCCGTGCTATGTATGGGTGGGTTCTAGAATACATTTCTATAGACAGGGGTTAAAAAAAAAGTTAGATTGAGGGAAAAGGAAGCTACGATCCATGCGAACTCTGTTTTTAATCTGTTTATGTCTCATCTCTAGCGCCTGTAATACCAATGGCGACTCCACTCATCATAGGAGCTACGTCATTTCAAAATCTACCGAAACAGTCGAAGATTCTGAATCGATTATTGAGTCGCCGGCGGAGTAATCAGGTCTCGGCAATTCTTTTTATCCCAAGCTTTTTTCAGCTGATCCATTTTCTTGTTCGAAATGCTTCCGAGCATCTCGATTGCACCCATAAGCCTAACTTGCGTCCGGTCTTTGCCAAGAAGCGTAACGGAGTCAAATAGAGGCGGCCCTTGCAACTTGCCCATGATTGCGGCAAAGAGGATGGGGATGATCACTTTCTTGTGGTGGAGTCCAAACGCTTCTGCAGATTCATGCGAGGCAATTTCGAGCCCTTTGCCGGTCCAGTCTTCCTGTTTGTCCAAGCTCCAGATCATTGTTTGGATCAGGCAGCTAACGGCTTCAGGCGCAGTTCCCTTGGGACAGAGCATATCGGGTGTGATTTTCAATTCGTTGATGAAGAAGAAGTCGCATAGCTGCATGAAGTCGCCGAATGTTTTGATGCGAGTGTGGGCAAGCGGCATTAACTTCATCATGAATGTTTCATTGAACTGCCATTCTTGGAGCCGCTTCCAAAGATCATGTTCTGGGATCGTTTCGATGATCCGCTTCTGGTTGACCCAGTTGAGCTTTTGTATGTCGAAAAACGCTCCTGAAATTCCAATCCGCTTTGGATCGAAATCGCGGATGATCTCATCGAGGGGATAGATCTCTTTATCTCCTGGCATGCTGTATCCCATCAAAGTGAGGAAGTTGATGAGCGCTTCAGGCAGATATCCGCTGTCGCGGAAATAGAAGATCGAAGTGGGGTTTTTTCTCTTTGATAGTTTTTTCCCATCTTTGCCTAAAAGGAGGGGCATGTGCATAAAGACGGGAGGCGTCCATCCGAACGCTTCGTAGAGATAGATGTGTTTCGGCGTCGAGCTCATCCACTCATCTCCCCGGATCACATGGGTGATTTTCATGAGGCGGTCGTCCACGACGTTTGCGAGGTGGTATGTGGGGAAGCCGTCTGATTTTAAGAGAACTTGGTCGTCGATGTCAGCCCAAGGAACTGTAATGCGGCCTTTGATCTGATCATCATAGACGCATTCGCCTGTAAGGGGGATTTTCAGGCGGATCACGTAAGGCTGGCCCGCTTCTTCTCTTTCGCGCACTTCTTCAGGGCTGAGGTTCCGGTATCTTCGGTCGTATCCTGCCCGTTTGCCTTGAGCGGCTGCAACTTCTCTCATTTCTTGGAGTTCTTCAGGCGTTGCAAAACATTTATAGGCGGTTCCCCGTTCGAGGAGCATCTTGGCATGTTCGCGGTAGATCTCGGTTCTTTCTGACTGACGGTAGGGGCCATAGGGTCCTCCTACATCGGGACCTTCATCCCAAGTGATTCCGCACCAGTGGAGGGCGTCAAAAATTGTTTTTTCATACTCGGGTCTGCTGCGCGATTGGTCGGTGTCTTCAATCCGGAGAATGAATGTCCCTTTGAAATGGCGTGCAAAAATTAAATTAAATAAAGCGATGTAAGCGGTGCCTACATGCGGGTGGCCAGTAGGCGATGGGGCAATTCGAACTCGTACGGTCATAGAAATCCTCAAAAAAATCGGATTCCATTGTGGCGATCGGCCGAGTTTTTTTCACCTATCTTCAATACTCATCAAGAAAATGAGGTCTTTCATCACGTTATGCGATTCGGCAAGCTGCAGGTCAGTTTGGCCGAAAATCTCAACTGATTCAGAATCAAAATTCTTTTTTTGCAGCTCTGTCAGAAAGTTTTGGTAATTTTTATTTGAGCTGATTCGGACTCCAGAATTTTTCTTGAGGACGTCGATATAGGGGACGTAGGTGCTCAATTGGGTCTGTAGGTTGTATTTGTACATCGGCCCAAGCTGGATTCGGTGAAAGGGAGAGATGTCTGAGAGGTCGTCCTCGAAGTGGGCTTCGATCTGGTCGTTCTCGAGGGGGTATTTCGCAAATTTCTCGCCGATATCAAGCTGAGAAAGGATGCCCGGTATGGCAATGTCGGAAAGAACGCCAGTGAGCTGCGGGCTTTTGCCGGAGACTGTGTAATATCTGCCTCTTGTGACTTTGTATTCGCCTTGAGGGTTCACTTTCGGATTATTGATCGGATCAAGCGTGAATGTTTGGAAAGATCCTTTGCCGAATGTGTGGTCATCGCCCACAACAACGGCCCTTCCGTAATCTTGTAGAGTTTGTGCAACGATCTCAGCAGCGGAAGCGGAAGCGCGGTTGACAAGCACAAAGAGAGGCCCTTCCCAAACAGGTTTCCCATCCACTTCGCGAAGATGCTGCACCTTGCCGGTGTTGTCTTTGATCGAAACAACGATCCCTTTGTTGATGAAGAGGCCCGTTACGCTCACTGCTTGAGTGAGTAGTCCTCCCGCATTGCTCCGAAGATCGAGAATGACCCCTTTCAGCTTGTTGTCTTTCTTGATTAGCTCAACGGCTTTGCGGATGTCGGAGGCAGAGGAACTTTTTGGATCTTGATAGAAAGAAAAGAGTTTTAATGTCGCGATCACGCCGTCGCCGTAGGGCTCAACGCTGCTCTCAAGTCTTGTTTCTTCGAGGACAACTTCGTTGCGGATCAGTTCGATTTCGAATTTCTCCGTTTGTTTGTCCTCTCCCTCACCAGTGGTCTCGCGCAAAATGGTCAAAAGGACCGGCGTCCCCTTTTCGCCTCGGATGAGTTCGACCGCTTCAGTGATATCCATACCAACAACGGGCTCATGATCGACTGCGATGATTTTATCGTTGATTTTGAGTTTATTGCTGTGGCTTGCGGGGCTGTTTTCCAAAATGCGGGTTACAGTGAGGCCGTCCAGATCGTCGCGCAGCTGCGCTCCGATGCCAAATAATCGCTGCTGAACTTGGATCATGAACTGATTGGCTTCAGTTGGAGTGAAATAATTGGTGTGGGAATCGAGCGCTGCAGTGGAGGCTTTTAAGAGGAGGCTGAGAGTGATCTTGTGCCGATCCTCTGGCGAGGCTCCGCTCACTTCCTGCTCCCGGTTTAAGCGGCGCTTCTGGATGCGCTGAAGGAATTTACTTTGGCTCTCATTGCCTAGTTTTTCAGTCGCTTCCAATTGGAGCGCTTTGATTCTGAGAACCCGATTGACTAAATCTTCGTAGCAAACAGCCCATTCGAGATCTTTGAACTCTTCGCTTTTAACCCCAGTTGGCAACTCTCTTTGAAGAAGATCTGCTTCGATGGCGCTCCGTCTTTCAATTGCGACTAAAAATGAGGAATGGATTTCTTGAAAGAGAGAGAAATCGTTGTTCTTAAATCCCGTTAAGCCCCGTTGGAGGATTGTTTCCGAGGGATTGGTCCAGTCTGCAATCTCGCTTTCTATGAAGTAGGTTTTTGTCGGGTCGAGCTCTTCGAGGAAATTTTGCAGAGATCGTTTAATGAGTTCCGGAGTCAGAGCTTTATGGCACACATGGGCCTTCAAAATCTCTTCAACCTTGGTCCTTACGTCCCGAGGGCTTAACTGAGGGGGTTTCCCCTCGCAAATCGCTATAAAAATGATCAAAAAAAGGAAAAGGCTTCTGCGAATCATAAGAACCTGATTATTAGTGATTTTCGTTTAAGCGCAAAACAGTGACAAAAAACCTCATAACTCAAGAATACCGACTATACCGAAAAGATATACTTTGGTGCTAATCAAATATTTTGAGAACAAGTTATTGATGGTTAAATATTTGTAAAATGCATTTCGACATCCCGGAAATAGTTGCTTTCCTTCATCGAAAACGTTTGATTTATAGTCGTTAATATGAAATAATCATTACTTAAAGAACGAAAATTAAATCAAATGCGCAAATTTGTGGCCTTTTTATAAAAGGATTTTTGTAAAAAAAGCTAAAACGCTAAGGTTTAATGTTTAAGTGTTAGTTAAGAAAAATGATATTAATTTTTTAGGAGGAAGGAACCATGAATTCGGAAACAGCATGGAGCCAAGCCCAAGGACAAGCTAGAGATTCGGCTAAGGTAGTTTCGATTACTGAAGCGGCTAGAATCAATAACGTAACTCGGCAGGCCATCTATGTTGCTATCAAACAAAAGAAGTTGAAAGCAACAAAAGATTCGACACGTTGGACGATTCATTTAGATGACTTAGATGAGTACCGAAAGAACAAGTATTCGCGTACAAAGTCTATGTTTGACGGTGAGCTTTTATTTGACAATCGAAAAGGGTATTATTCTGTAAATCAAGCAGCGAAATTATTAGGCGTACCGGCTCAGAAGATTTATTACGCAACACGCGTAGGTCTTTTAAAGGCGCATCGCAAAGGTGCAGCTTGGGTAATTCACACAGAAGATATCAAAGGTTATCAAGATAATTATTTAAATAGCAGACCAAAAGTTGGCTAATTAATGTCTTACATATAGTAATCGCCCTACACTTGAGATGGGCGATTTTTTGGTCTTAAATTAAAATAATCTTTTACCATTTCCAATCGAACCGGATTCCGCCCCGCTGATTGAACAATAGCGTCTTTTTATCTGCAGACATTTCGGCATTGTACTGAAGATCTAGGCTATAGCACCTATAGGTAATGGCGAGGCCGAAGTTGGCGTTGAAGAGGTTCCAGGTTTCATCCCAACCGCGGACTGAAAAAGGGATCGTGGCTCCTGCAAAGGTCGATTTGAGCATAGGGCGCTCCAATGGGGTCATATTGACCCATCCGATGGAAACGAGGGGGGAAACGCACATGGTTTGGGCGGCATTTGTGTCCTGCACCTGGAGCCCAAGCCCCATTTCCGTCCTCAGCGTCGCATCGGTATGCGCCTCTACCTTTAGATTCAGCCCATCGGCTTTGCTCTCATCGATTTTATGGGTGTGCAAGTACAGGTAGTCGAGATTCGCGTAAGGGTAGAAGAAGACTTGCGGCGAGCCGAAGAGGTAGGCAGTCGCTATTTGCCCCATCACGTCTGTGGCTTGGTATTCTGCAGAGGTATGTCTGTCGGTAGTCAAAAATTTTATATGTCTATGGGCGTCGTAGAAGTCCACGCCAGCCAGGAAGGATCCGCCCAAGTAGAAATTGCCGATTTGCGAATCAAAGTAGATCGCGCCGTATAATCCGCTCACATCGCCGTGTCCGCGGTGGTCGTGCCAGTCAAGGTGGCTCGTGTTCCAGGCGCCGCCGAATCCCAGCACAAAGTTCTCAAGAATCTGTCCATCGTAGCCGAAAGCCAAGCCACCCGAATTTGCCTGCGCGCCAATCTCGAGCCCGTGTCTCTTCAAGGTCAAAGAGTTGCCGAAAGGCTCAATCCACATCCTGTTTGGATTGGAGCAGGCGCAAGGAAGGTAAGGGAGGCGGTGAAAGAGCGATAACAACTGACCATCCATCTCAGCTTGCAGTTCGGTGAAAGCACTATATTGAGCTGGATGCATTTGATCTAGCGCATCATTGATGGTGGTAAAGCTTTGACCGATGAAGGTATTGATGATGTTAAAGAGGTCGGGAGAGAGCTGATCCGCTGCATAGAGATCATCGAAGTTATTGCCAACGGCTGCCGTGTTGGAGTTTGAAAATGGGAAAACAGCAAAGGGTTCAGAAATAACGAGGTGGAGAAACGCATTAGTTGCTGAGTAAGTTACAGTGGGAGCAAACGCTGGATTTGTGGAGGTGATGGGCGAAAATGTACCAACAAGACCTGTTGAGGTGAGGATCGTGTAGTCAGCGCTAAACCCGTAAAATCCGGGAGTTGGATTTACAGTTAACGAGCCCCCGATTGTTGCTCCGCTGCTGACAGCGATGTTGTTTGAGCTGACTGGAGCGATATCGATGATTACATGGGATCCAGCACCCAGCATCAATGTCCCGTTGACATGTAGGGTTCCCACACTGCTTCCATTTCCTGGCTGTATCGTTCCGATGCTAACTGTAGGACCTACAGTTCCTGACCCGGATAAAGTAGCGCCTGCGCTTACATTCAGAGGAGAAGCTGGGATCGAGCCATTGACGATAAGCGTCCCTCCAACGATGTCGGTTGAGCCCATAAAGCCGGGGCTGGCTCCTGTAATAGTGACTGCACCAGATCCAGTTTTAACTAACTGACTGCCTAAAACTCCAGTGAGAACTCCGCTGTAGGTGCCGTCGAAGTTTTGGGCGAAATCGAGAACTGAGGAGGCTGTGCTTACGTTGATGGCTCCTTGTAGGCCATTGGTTGTACCAGAAAGTTTGGTGGCGATAGCGATTGTCGTCCCGCCAGAATAAGTATTTGCTCCGCTAACTCCAGTTCCAAGCAAGGTGACGCTTCCTCCTCCCTGGACAGTTAAAGATCCTGCGCCGCCAAAAGTTCCAGAAAATATGGGGTCATTACCCCCGGTAGCAATGACAGCGGTTCCTGTGAAGGCGCCTGAGCGTGCGGTATTGACGTTGCCGGTGGTGAGCAAAGTCGCGCTTCCTATCGTTAGATTGCCGGCAATATTGCCCAAATTGCCGTCGTTCGCGATGCTCAAAGTTCCTGCGCTTATGATCGTACCGCCTTGATAGGTATTCGCAGCTGTCAGTTGAAGAATTCCCGAATTAGTTTTTGTCAAAGAGCCAGCCCCGCTGACTACTCCCATTAGTATCGCTGTATTTGGCATCAGCGGTGCAGCCGACGTCACATCTATGGTGGCGGAAGCAGTGAGTGAAAAGGGGCGCGATGTCCCAATTGAAACGGGAGGAACTAAAGGATTGGTAAAGCGGAGCGTGCCGTTACTGATCGTTACGGCGGTTGTCAATGGATTGCCTAGATTATTATCAGCGGTAATGCTGAGTATTCCAGCATCGATAATGGTTCCTCCCCCATACGTATTTGCGGCAGAAAGAACGAGTACTCCAGTACCAGCTTTAGTGAGGCTTTGAGCTCCTCCTGAAATGATCCCCGATATAGTAAAAGGGTTAGTCGATCCGGTGCCAACAATGAGTGGGCTGCTTAACCCTATATTCGCGAAGATCGTATGGGCTGCACTGCCTATGTTGTTGGTTACTTGAATAAGAGCGCTATTGCCAGGAAGGTTTTGTAGAGTGAGAGTTCCTCCAACACCAAGATTAAGCGAGTAGGGGTCGACCGAATCGTACGTTATTGTTCCAACAGTAATCGCCACGCCAGTAATTGTAACAGTTCTGTTTGCGACACCGGGTTTATTGAAATCGGCTTCGTCGCCAACTGCATTTGGGACAGTTGTGGGGGGGCCCCAATTGTTTGGAGTATTCCAATCATTGTCCGTCAAACCGCTCCAAACCGAAGTTGTCGCTAACAGAGAGTTGGCTTGGAGAATTAAGGCAATGAGAGCGCATTTCGATTTCATAGATCATCTAGAGATACTATAAATTTGATCACTAGTCAACTCAGACATTGTGCCTAAGTGCAGAAATTAGTAAAAAGGGCTGTGAGGTAGGATGAGATGAAACCAGGTAAATTACGTAAACTTGAAGTCGAAATCCTCATTATTTTCCTTTTTCTCATTTCTTTGACCTCAACTGTCATCATCACCTACACCTACGAAAGAAATTATAACTCGATCATGCAGTTCTCTAGGGGAACGATTGAAAGGATTGGCGGTCTGATCGTACAAAAAATCGATTGCCTCTTTTCCGATTTGGAGATTTTACCTCAATTGACCATCGGCCTAATCAGGCGCCACGCGGATGTCTCTATGAGCAATGCCGCTTTGAGTACTCATATGCTAGACGAGGTCAAATACCAACGAAACCTATTCGGCTTTCAGGCGGCGGCTCCAAATGGAAATTATCTGGCCGCCTTAAACTTGTCGGTAACAGGCAAACCCCTGTATGCAAAAGCGCTTCCAGAGAATGCGATTTATATGCTCGCATTCATCGATCGAACGGGGGGAAATTACAAAGAGACTTGGTTTTATTATGATAGTGATCAGCAGCTGATTTCCTCGGAGGAGATCCCCGATCGGAACTTTGATCCTCGAAAACGAAGTTGGTATGATGGGGCGATCAAAAATCAGGGGCCCTATTGGTCCGATGTAATGGAGTTCGCCATCACCGGAAAGCCGGGCGTCAATGTATCAGTGCCAGTTTATAGCAAGACGAAGGAACTGCTTGCCGTTATCGGAACGAATCTCTCTTTGGAAAACTTTTCTGCGTTCTTGACAGATCAAAAAATCGGTCTCACTGGCCAGGCCTATATTCTCGATGAATCGGGTAAAATCATCGTTCCTATGGGTGATACAGATCATAGGGAGATCGTTCCGATTGCGTATGCTAAGCATCTAAGGGAAGATAAGACCGATTTAATGATTAAACAGGATGGGGAAAAGTATCTCGCTTCAATCACTACATTCCCGACAACTTTTGGCCAAAATTGGCAGATAGCGATCATCGTCCCATTTCTCGATTATTTCGGTAGAATCATTCAAACGCAGCACCATTTAGTTCTCATCTCGATTGCGATTTTGTTCCTCACTTCGCTTTTGGCCATTTACTTCTCTAAACGGATTTCGAGGCCGATTGTCACTTTGGCGGAGGAGGTCAATAAGATTAAACAGCTCAATCTCGATAGTACTGTGAGAGTGAATTCGCACATCAACGAGATCAGCCTTCTCGATAGTTCGATCGCTGCGATGCGGAGCACGATCCGTTCTTTTAGCCGCTATGTGCCGAAAGAGATTGTGAAGAAACTGGTGGAGATGGGCCAGGAGATCGAACTAGGAGGAGAGAAGAGGGAGATCACTTTGCTCTTTTCAGATATCACCGGATTTACCTCTTTTGCGGAAGGGATGCCGCTCGATGCTTTGAATGCCTTTTTGACTGAATACTTTGATGGGATGTCCAAAACAGTCTTAAGAAATTTGGGAACGATCGATAAATATATCGGCGATGGGATGATGTCCTTTTGGGATGCGCCTGATTTCTTGCCTGATCACGCGGCTAAAGGGTGTATTACGGCGCTTGAATGCCAGGCTTTTGTTAGAGAATTCAACGCGAGGCAGAAAGAAAAAGGGCTTGCGGAATTGAAAACGAGGATGGGGCTGAATACTGGCGAAGTGATCGTGGGTAACGTCGGGACGAAAGAGAGGATGAACTACACGGTGATCGGCGATGTAGTCAACGGGACTGAGCGGATTCAGGAAATGAATAAAGTGTTCCATACGAGCATCGTGATCGGCGAAGAGGTTGTGAAGAGGATCGGCGATCGGTTTGTGACTAGGCCTTTAGATATCGCTGAGCTAAAGGGCAAGAAGGGGAAGATCCAGATTTACGAACTCATCGCAACGAAAGAGGATGTAACGCCGGAGGAAAGGGAGCTTGCGGTGAGTTTTACAGTGGCTTATCAGGCATTCCACGGAGGGAATTTAAGTGAGGCAAGGTCTCAATTTCAGGAGATTTTGCGTAAGTTTCCAAACGATTATCCAACTCAGCTCTACTTACAGAGATTCAAACCTATTTAACGATGTCTGCAAAAACAATTGAGTATAAATTTCCCGATGAGATAGTTTAGCTCCCACATTTTGGAGGCTACCATGCTTCTTGCGATCTGTTTTCTTTTTGCCGCATTACTGCGAGATCCGTTTGTCTCTACTACACTTGAACAAGAACCTCAGATGGTTTCTGTTGAAGAAGTCCTTCTCACCTCTGGCGATCTTTCTTTGACTCAATACGACGTTGTAGTTGAAGGGATAGAGCCGATTCTCCTCTCATCACATTACTTTAGCGGGAAAGCAAGCGATCCGAACGGCGGCTGGTCTATCGTTCCTCAGCAAAACTTAATTCTCAATACGAACTTGCGGAAAACTGAAGAGGGCAAGCATGGACAAAAAGATTGGATCAGCTTGGCAGAACCCCATGGAGCCGTTCTCAATTACTATTGCAGCAAGGATGATAGAGACGTTTTTTCTGTAGAAAAAGGGAAAACTTCCAATCTCTGGCAAGGGAAATTAAGCAGTAAAACCAATCTTTCGAACCAGAAGATTCAAAGAATTAAGCACGAAGAATTCATCGTCCATTGCGCTGATGGTGGAGAGAGGCATTACCGTCTTCGGAATAAAAAGTTTGAAAATGAAGACCGCCGCATTTATCACCTTGAGAAAGAGATCAAACTGAATGGCAACCGCATTGTTTACGAATACGACAATCTTGGCAGGATCAAGTCAATTACAGCAAAAAGCCTTGATGAGAAAAAGGAATATGCGAGAGTAACCTTTGCCTATGATGGGGGAAAGTGGTGGGAAAAAGAAGGATACGTCATCGGGTGTACACACTTTTCTATGGACACAAGCGATGGGCGCCATTTCGACTACTATTTTGATGAGGCATTTGATGATACGAGGGTTAAAGGCCCTGAAAATGCACCCCGTTATCTCCTCTCCCGCATAGTGAGTCCTTTCCAGGCCGAAACAAAATCGCAATATGCACCGAAGAAGGGAAAATTCTATCTCAAATCGTGCAGTTCTCAAGGAGGGCCCGCTCTTGCAGCTTCCTATAAAGACGAACAGATCGAGCATCTTAAGGCTCCTGTCGGGCCTAAGGATGCAGAGAAGATCGTTTCTCAGTTTAGCTATGAAGCTGAAAAAACTACGATCTCAGATTCTCTTGGTGGGATCACAGTATTTCATTACGACGAATTGAAGCGTCCCTTGAAGATTAAGCGGAGCGATCAGGGCGGATCTACTGAGTTCTATTGGGTGCAAGGAATGATCCCGGATGAAAGAATTCGGATCAAAACTTTTTCAGATCAAACGGGCGAGAAAATATGGGCTCGAAGTTTCAAGTACGATTTGAGTGGAAATGTCATCGGAGAACTATTTGCAGGCAATCTCACAGGGAATTCCCATGCTCCTGTTCTGTCGGATCTGAGAGACAAGAAAGAATCTCTTTTCATCCTTGGTCAAGTGCTGCAGCACCCAAATCCATTCAGTTATAAGCTCCATTGCAAGCTCGTGGAGAAAACCGATAAAGGATATAAATCCCACCCAGATTTCCTCGAATGGGACCAGTCTTTTACAACTGCTGATGGAATCGCATTTAAATCCCATGAAGGCGCTTCATTAACCTGTTTGGGCGTAAATAAACAGGCGATGATTTTTCAGCCTTCTCCCGTATTTTTTGAGAACTTCTCCATACCCATTCTTGATCAGAACGGCAGCGAAGTTTGCACGACTCTTTATGATTACGACAATAATGGCCGGATGATCCGCTGCATAGAGGCAAATCATCGTGTCACCCTGTTTTCATATTTAGAAGATACCGATCTTATGACCTCTCGACTTACAGCTGACGGGAGTCAGTCGGCGATCACGATTGTTGATGGACAAATCAAGACTGAGAGCATTCTTAAAGTACTAAGGCGCGAGTTTTTTGAATATGACGCTAACCGGATCCTCATCCGGAAAATCGAAGATAACGGCTCTGGGCGGCTCATAGATGACTATATGGGAGTGACGATCCGAAAGATCGAAACAATTGAGCCGAACCATATTGGCAATCCAAGCAAGATAGAAGAATGGTACTGGGACGGAAAGAAGGAAAGGCTCCTTAGGCGAACCCGCTTTGAATATTTTCCCGACGGGAACATCAAAACAAAAGAAGTTTTAGATGCCGATGAAAAGTCCCAATACACTCTCTTTTATGAGTATGAAGGCGGGCGCCTGATTTCAGAAACAAACCCACTTGGAGAGAAAGCTGAATATAAATACGAAGATGCGCAAAAAAACAGGACGTACGTAAAGGACTTTTCCGGAGTTGCTACAACTTATTACTATAACGCCTCGAACCAGGTCATTGAAGAAAAATGCGGAAACAGGAAGATCGAGTTTCGTTATGACGACAAGCATTGTCAAACAGGAACTATTGATGCGCGGGGCAATGAAACTAAACAGATTTTGAACCCCTGGGGACACCTCATAAGTCTTAAAGCGGCTGATGCGGCTGAGACTGTTTTCACAAACGATCCTTTCGGTAACCCCCTCACAAAAACATCCCCCGCGGATAGGCTCACAGAGACCGACTATAACGCTCGGGGCCAGCCAATTGAAATCCGTTATCCAGATGGCCAAAAAAAACAGTTTCGATACGATCTTTATGGGAACCTTGCCTCAGAGTTAGACGAAGAAGATCTTGAAACTCGGTATACCCATGATGTCCTTGGGAATATCATTCAGAAAGTAAAAGTCAAAAATAATAAAGTTTTGGCCTGGGAATCCTTCGTTTATAACGGCTTTGAGATTTCCTCGCATAGAGATTTTGAGGGAAATGTAACCACCTTCCAGTACGATGGAGTTGGGAGAAAAATTGCCGAAACCTGCGGCAAATTCCATTTGGAATTTACTTATGACTCATTGGGAAGGCAGTCCTCAATTATCAACGGGAAACACGTTCACTGCTTTAAGTACAATTTATTGGACCAAGTTATCGAGGAGATGGATGAAGATCTCTCTGGGAAAATACATACAAAAGTTCAGTACGAATACGACGCTGCAGCCAACCGGACTGTTGTCCATAGATTCATCGATGGGAATGAATCGATTGAGTCTGAGGAGTTTGACTCTTTCAACCGCCAGATTTTAACCACCGATCCATACGGACACTCTACGACGATTGAGTACAACGACGCGTTTATCAATGAAAATGGAGAAAAAGTCCTCCAGAAAACTACAACAGACCCTCTTGGCGTCCAAACTATTGAAACCTACGACATCCGAAATCGGCTTGCCCTATGGCAAAGATCTACGTTCAAAGAAAAGTACGAATATGATGAAGAAGGGCAGCTTATTCGGCAGGTTTCAGAAAACCCAGCCATTGAAACTCGTTGGGCTTATGATGATCGAGGCAGGCTTAAAATGCTCACTGAAGCTTACGGAACACCATTCGCTCGCACAACGAACTATAGCTACACTCCATCAGGCAAGTTGCTCACAGTCACAAAGCCTTCAGCGATCTTCCTTACTTATACCTATGATGACCTCGGATTTCTCTTCTCATTAACCTCCTCAGATCTAGCGATTCGGTATATTTACGAACATGACAAACTGGGCAGGCTTAAAAAGGCAACAGACCTCAACACGATGGCCAGTACTGA
Source organism: Chlamydiota bacterium (assembly GCA_031423235.1). Taxonomy (GTDB): domain Bacteria; phylum Chlamydiota; class Chlamydiia; order Chlamydiales; family SM23-39; genus REEB52. The sequence goes on from JANPFC010000072.1 coordinate 43,696, forward strand.
GCGGGAGTATGATGCAAAAGGTCGCCTCCTCACCGAAACTCTTCCCTCTGGACTCTCTTTCTCTTCGAAATACGATGCACAAGGCCGCAGATGGGAATTCACTATCCCAGACGGGTCTATTGCGACCTATGCCTACGGCCCAGTATTTCTTGATTCGATATCCTATGCAGATCAAAAAGCTGCCTACGGGCAATACGATCTTTCTGGGCGAAGCCGTGAAACCCGTTTACCAAATGGCGTCATTCTCAATACTGCCTATGACCTTTTAGGAAGGGAGACCTCCCTTAACTCCCCCTATTTTTCTCAAAGTATTTTAGAGCTCGATTCCCTATCTCGCGTAGCGAAGAGGTCCGACGGAAGCGTTTTTTTCTATGATGATTTCGGCCATCTTACATCGGATAACGTCCATACTTACGCATTCGATCCATTTGGGTTTCGACTTGCAAAAGATGATGAGAAATTAGAATCCAATCCTCTCCATCAGCTTCCGATAGAGTATGATCTCGATGGCAATCCCAAAACACACGGGGCCTTCGCTCTCACATTTGATCCCCTCGGCAGGCTAGTTCGCCTTGAGAGCCATGACCAAACTCTCGCTTATGAATACGACGCACTCCATCGCCGTATTGCAAAAACAACCAATGGCAAACGAGTTCTCTACCTCTACGACGATCAAAATGAGATTGGATCAGCCCTATCCTCCAAACAAATTGTGGAGCTCCGTATTCTTAAACCCTCCAGCAAGGCTGAGATTGGCGCTTCTGCCATCATACTTATAGACGGTGAATTCTATACCCCTCTGCACGATCTCACGGGCAATATTTCCGCCCTAGTCAACTCCTCCGGCCAAATCTCCATGCAAGCCTCTTACACCCCGTACGGAGAAGAGACCCTTGCTGGACCGATCTCAACTCCCTGGCGCTTTGCATCCAAAAGAGTCGATCCAGAAACAGATCTTGTCTATTTTGGCCGCAGATTTTACGACCCCAAAGGGGGCCGTTTTATCACACCCGATCCAAAAGGGTTTACCTCCGGTCTTAATCTCTATCTTTTCTGCTCAAACGATCCACTCCACCAATTCGATCTCTACGGACTAGAATCCGAAAAAACGACCTTTGCCTCCTCTCTTAGTGGATTTAGCATGGGCTATTTTCACGGCTGCCTTGATTGTACTCCGATTGCTTGGCTCGATGTCGGAACATCGGGCTTCAATCTCCTCTCGTCTTACAAATGGAGCCATCTCAAGAAAGACTGGCGCTTAGCTATTCCAGGCGATGTGCTCAAGTCCTACATCGATCCACTCTTTATGCCAGAGCAACAAGGATACGCATATAAAACCTCCTATTGGTCAGGATACTCCTCCGGCGTCGTGTCGATGACGGCAGCCACAGCAGGAGGAGCCCTGCTTCTTTTCACTGCGAGTAAGGCATCGAAACTCGGCCTACGCACCCTCCTTGCCAAGCAGCTAGAAAAGCAAGCCCTTAAACGCGACGTTGGGGGAGCAGTCAAAAATGGGATGCAAAATATTGAAAATGTTACTGAACTCTTAATTAAAGAAACAAAGCAAGCAAAAGGACGTTTTACTAGCCAGTATAAACCGAATACTTCTCAAGTCCTAGAGGCTGCAGAGATGTTTCTAGGCAATAATTACACAGAAATAGGTAAAAAAGGGAGTGGCATTTTTAGAAGCTATGATGGATTAAGGCAATTTCGGATGGATGCTAATTCTTTATTGGGAAAGCATGATCCATATTTGCCTCATGTTCATTTTGAGATTTTTGAACCTCAAAATTTAAAACACCCTTTTACGAACAATCATATATTACTTATGGAGTAGCGATGGAAGAGTTAAAGATAGAAACGTTCGGCAAAGTATTAGAGGGTGAAATGAAAGGATGGTACATCTTTGTTCAGGATGACAACAAAAACACAGGAGGATATTTAATTTTGTATTCTACCTCCCTTGATCCAGCAATTTCAAAAGGATTTGATGATTGGGTAGAGGATTACAAATCTCTTAAGCAATATTTCGAAGAAGCTAAATTGCGGGTTCAATGGTTTGGACGATAAGCAGAAACAATGAATTAGGAAATCCTGAACAAGAAGAGTTGAGATATGCATATTGACGAAATGATTGGCAGATGAGCATGGAAAGAATCAGATCAAATATATCCAATCGATATATCCCATTATTAAAGCAGGAAAAGTATGCGAATTTTTGACGATGAAGGTGATAAGAAGCTAGATATGGTCTCATTATTTCTCACTAGAGAGGAAGCGTTGCAATTGGAGAGCTATCTAAAACAATTTCTCAATAAAGAAATAGACAAGGGATTGCATTTCCACCTTTCTTCGGAGAATTATCAAAAGGAAATAACAATATGTATTTATGACCCAAAAAATACAAATAAATTGCACCCTAGAGCACAAAAATTAATCACATATGATGAATGAGCATCGACAACGCATGTGGCAAACAATGATTAATATTATTGATGAACATCTTGCTGATCAGACAAATGATTTTTATGCAACCGTTGGAAAACTCGAAGGAATTTTAGATGCCTCTGAAATTCGAGCCAAGAATTAAAATATGTGAAAAAATAAATAGGATCTTGTTGGATGAATGGGATCCAATAGGCATTCAAGGTATAGAAGAAGCTAAGGATGAATACAATGAATATGCATCTTCGCTATGTCAATTATTAATTTTGGGGAAGTCTGAAGGAGAGGTATTCGAATATCTGTGGTGGCTAGAAACAGAACATATGGGATTATCTGGAGATATGGAGAAAACTAAAGTCATCGCGAAGAGATTGGGATTATTGGAAATATGATCGAAAGTTGTGGATGAACGGCTAAAAGGAGCGTGCTCCATTCAGGATTAATTCAAAAAAATAATCCTCGATCGGGTTCTTGAAAAAAAACTCCCCAAAGGCAGCTTTTGAGGAAGCACTGGATGCATTGGGTGCTTTGGCTATAAAGGTGTAAGCACTTCTTTCTAGGGATTGTCAGTGGAGACGAGCTGGAAATCTTTAATCTGTAGCTGAATACTCGCCTTGTTGAGGAATAGATTCACGTGCGGGGTGAAGGCGATGCGGAGGAGGATGTTTTTGCGCCGAATCTGATCGCGTCTGTCCGCTAGTCCAAATGCAATCCCTTCCAACATCCTGTCCCCTTGCTCTAAGAATAGCTTCAGGTGGTATTTGCCAACGATTTTGGGCGGCCAGATCTGCATGGCATCGCAGTAGAGAATCGGGTGGGGGTTCTCGTTGCCAAACGGCTCGAGTAGATTGAGTGACTCCATAAAGTCGAATGTGAGGTCGTTGAAGTTGATCTTCGCATCGAGATGGAGTTTGGCGACAACGTCCTGCTCTTTCAAAACCTTATCAGCGGCTTCCATAAAGCGGGCTCTAAAAAGGGGGATGTTCTCCTCCTTGATGGTGAGGCCTGCGGCGTAGTCATGCCCGCCAAAGTTGATGAGGAGATCTTCGCTGTTTTTTAGGACAGAGAGGAGGGGGAATTCAGGAATGGTCCGGATCGAACCTTTGCCCACGCCTTGTTCTATGGAAATAATGAGGGTGGGACGGCTGTATTGCTTCGCAATGCGGGCGGCAATGATCGGGATGATTCCTGGATGCCATTTTTCTGAGGAGAGGATGATCGCTTTTTCAAGGAGGATCTCTGGATGGAGGAAGATAAATCCTTCAATGTCGTCGGAGGCTTCCCGTTCGATTTTCTGCCTCTCGATGTTATGGAGATCGAGCTCTTTGGCAAGAGCTTCCGCATCGTCGCTGTCTTTAATGAGGAGGAGCTCAACGCCTTTGATCGGATCGGCGATGCGGCCGAGGGAGTTGAGGCGGGGGGCTACTTTAGAGGCGATGTCGACGGGAGAGAGGTCCCCTTGCTGCATTTCACTGACTTGAAAGAGTTTCGCAAGTCCTACCCGCTTCATTTTTCTCATCTGCTTCAGGCCGTAGCGGACCAGAATCCTGTTTTCTCCCTTGAGAGCGCCCATATCGGCAATGGTGCCGAGAGCCACGAGGTCGAGGTAGTTTTTCAGATCGATTTTGGTGGGGCTGATCTCTTCTGATTCAATGAGGAGGTTAGTAATGGCGTGGGCTAATTTGAAGGCGACGCCAACTCCGGTGAGTTCCCGGTTCGGATAGGTGCTATTGATAAGCTTTGGGTTGAGGGTCGCTATGCAGTTGGGGATTCTCGATGTGGGTTCATGGTGGTCTGTGACTATAACGTCGATCCCGTTTTGAACGACCTCTTCGATCTCTTTGGCGGCTGTAATGCCGCAATCGACAGTGATCATGAGAGAGCAGTGCCGTTCTTTTGCAAATTCATACGCATCGCCAATGAGGCTTTTTTTCAGGCTCGCACGGTTGGGGACGTTGAAAAAGACTTTAGCTCCAACTGCGCGGAGGAATTCGGTGAGGAGGGTAGCTGCTGTCATGCCGTCCACGTCGTTATCTCCATAGACAAGGATAGCTTCATTCTTGTGTATGGCGGTAATGATCCGTTCTACCGCTTTATCCATATCGGGAAAGAGGTCGGGGTCGAAGAGGTTGGGGAGCTTCGCGTAGAGGTATTCGTGGATCTCTTCCATGGTTTTAAAGCCGCGGGAGATCAAAATTTGAGCGGTGACAGGATGGATGTTGAATTCAGAAATAATCTGCTGAAACAAAGCGGGGTTCTTCTCGGGATAGACCCAAAATGGCGCATGCGATTTTGATGCTTGCGAAGACATGTTTCCCCGAGTCGGTTTCTCCTGGAGTCTATCGTGCTTATTGATTAAATGAAAGGGCTCAAATAATTGAGCCCTAATATACCGAAGTTGATTCAAGAATCAGCTTCGGTATAGGTGATTGCTTTAGACTTTTTCTACTATTACTTGTTCCTCGCGCTTGTGGAAGAAAAGCATGAGCGGCGATGCAATATACCATGATGAGAGGGTTCCGAAGAAGACCCCGATCGTCATGACTAGTGCAAAGCTAAAGATGGATGATCCGCCAAGGATAACCAGGGCAACCAGGACGAGAAGCGTTGTTCCCGATGTGATGGTTGTCCGGCTTAAGGTTGCGTTGAGGGCGCTATTCACAATCGCAGGGAGCGATCTAGATTTAGAATTGCGCATCTCTTCTCGGATCCTGTCGAAAATAATGATCGTATCATTCAGCGAGTAGCCGACAATGGTCATAATGGCCGCAACGGTATTGAGATCGATCTGAACGGGTACGCCGAGAGCATGGAGCACTCCCATAAGCCCAATTGTAATCAGGACGTCATGGAGAAGGCAAATGATCGAGGCGGCTGCAAATTTATACTCAAAGCGGAAGGCGATGTAGATAAATATGCAGATGAACGAGATCAGAAGGCCAATGAGAGCGTTATTGCGCATGCTGTCGGACATTTGTCCGCTCATAGCCGTCCAATTTGCGTCGATGTTAGCGAGCGAATGGGAGGTTAGAGCAAGGCCATCTGCCTGAATGGACTGGATCACCCAGTCTATTCTTGGATTGGTCATGTTCTCAGTTTCGAGCGGCATGTCGAAAAATGGTTTTCCAGGCTGCGCCATGCTGGTTCCAAAAAGGATGCGGAGCTGATTGGATGGATTGAGCTCGCGCACTTGGAAGTCTTGGTTTGATGCGCCATGGGAAATCAGGGCTTTTTCTACAGCTTGGAGGTAGTTGGTATCGGCTTTTGGCTCAACTTCCAGATGAAGCGAGTATCCTCCGGTAAAGTCCATGCCAAAAATTGTGGCCCGCTCTGCGTAGACGAGATAGCCGCCAACTACAATGATCGCGGCTGCGACTGCAAAAGCGAGTTTGGCCCGCTTGAGGAAGTCGATCGACTTGGCTGTAATCCAGTTTGCCATCGTGAGAACTTTGTTCTTTGGATTTTGTACCCAGCCGTTGAAGTAGAAACGGGTCATAAAGAGGGCTGTGAACATTGAAGAGACAATCCCGATGATCAGAGTTATCGCAAAGCCTTTAATAGGTCCTGCATCAAAATTGAGGAGGATCAGCGCTGCGATGATCGTTGTGACGTTCGAGTCAACGATTGCGCTGTAGGCTTTTTTATAGCCTTCAGAAATCGCAGAGGCAATCCGCCCTGTATTGGCAAATTCTTCTTTCACCCGCTCAAATACGAGAACGTTCGCATCGACAGCCATCCCCACTGTGAGGATAATCCCGGCAATACCGGCAAGCGAGAGGGTCGCGCCGATGTTTTGGAGGGTAGCCCAAAGGATGAGGAGGTTGAAGAGGACTGCAACGGAGGCGACAACGCCTGCAAATCGGTAGTAGGCGATCATCGAGATGATCACAAGGAGGAGGGCTGCTGCGGTTGCAAGAATTCCTTGGCTCCGATCTTTTTGGCCAAGCTCTGGGCTCACATTCTTTTCTGAGAGGATGTGGGGCGTGAAGCTAAGCGATCCTGCTTTGAGGTCCGCTGCGAGTTGGTTCACTTCTCTTTGAGAGAAACTGCCGCTGATTTGCGCGCTGTCGCGGATCACTGCGTCAAGAGTCGGAGAGCTGATGACTGTGTCATTTAGAATAACAGCCATGCGCCAGCCGTGTCCTTTGGAATAGTCTTCTAGACTTGTGCCGAGAACTTTTTCTTTAGAATAGCGGGATGTCCAAGATTGGAGGATTTTCCGAGGGCTGATTTTTTGGCCGTCTCGGTCGTTTGCGCTGCCTACTACTTCAAAACTGAGGTAGTTCCCTTTTTGCGGATCGTAGTTGGATTGAACAGAGCTTAATTGAGAGCCTTCCAAAGTGTAATTGCGGAAAACGATGAGGAGCGGATGGGCTTGGCCATGCCACTGTTCTCCTCGCATAACGGCGATTTTTGAGACGGTGTCTTCGATCGAGTGGCCCATTGCAGGGTCTTCTGGAGATTGGAGGACGAGTCCGCTTTCGAGGATTGAGCGGGCGGTCTCTGAGATAGTTTCTCCATGAAGGTGCTTATAGGCGATTGCATTGATGCTTTGCGCGTCTTTCCGGTTTGTGACGACCGCTTCATTCCAAACTTCCTGCAAGAATCTTTGCGAGGCTGTCGCGAGGGGCGATGAGGCAGAAGAAAACTTCTCGTTCACGACGTGGAAATACATCGAAGAGGCTTTGATCAATTCAGATGCAGAGAGCGATTGAGAGCCTGGGAAGTCGAGGACGATGTTGTTTCCAAGCTGGCGGATGACCACTTCAGAGACGCCCATTTTGTTTACGCGGCTGTAAAGTTCGTTGATACCTTGCTTGATATCGTCTTCATTTTTAACGATTCGGTTGTTGGCATCGCGTAGTTCGATTTGAACTGTTTTGCCGCCCGATAGATCGAGGCCCCAATGGATCACTCTTTTTTCGTCGCCGCGGAAATATTTTGTGAATGAGAGGGCGAGATTGCTGAGGAAAATGCTTTTTGTCGGCTTGGGAACGTCGTAGTGTGCGCCTGGATGGATACTGACTTGAGCTGAATTGTACTCATCTTTCCACTTCATTAGATCTTCGTGGATTTTTGTGTCGATCTTGTTCGCTGCGAGAATTCTTTGCTCTAGAGTTGAGAGTTCAAGGGTAGCAAATGTTTGCGTCCCTTTCACTTGGAAGTCTTCGCGGGTGGCTGCGAGGAGAGACTGGCAATAGTCTTGCCGCTCAAAAATGAGTTCCTGATTGGCTCCGCGGTAGCCTTGAAAACCGTTTTGCTGCAGGAGTTCTGCAAGTGCACGGAAGTCAGAGCTAAATGTTACCGCAAGATCAGAGTCAGGGTACTCTTGGTAGGTCTTTGAAATTTGGTCGATCCCGTTTGCGACTAGGCTCAATGATCGGTTTGTCTCTGTGGGAGCGTGGATCACGAGGCTGAGCGCTTTTTGATCTGCTGGCAGCGATGCGTAGGAGTCTGCATCGACGATAGTCAAACTTTGGAGGTCTGTGTGGTTAGGGCGCCAGGTATTTTTCAATGTGCTGAGGATTTGGTCAGCCTGGGCTTTGCCAATTTCTGCAAGGTTGAGGACCAAGAAGCCTGAGGCGTCGGAAAGAGTGTGCATGGCGATGGAGTAGTTTTCTCCAGCGGCGGCTAGCGTCTCATTGGTAAAGCGGGCTACTTTTGCCGCTTCATTGATTAAAGGCTGTTTCAGCTTGGCAGGGTCTACATCGGGATGGAGCTTCAGGATAATCTGCTGATTTGCCCAATCGATTGAGAGCTCAGAGAAGAGGGGGTTCCGATTTCCGATGCGAAGTGTGTCGGTTTGACCAAAAAATGTTTTGATCTCTGAAACACTCCAAGGGGCATCTCCTGAGGCGAAGAGAGCTTCGTGTTTTTTAAGAAAATTCTCGGCGCTGATGAAAAGGGCCTCTTTTTTGGCGAGTTCTGGGCGCTTTTTCAACTGATCGCGCACTTCGTCAAAAGCGGAAATAAGGGCTTGGATCGCTGCGGGTCTGTTTGTGAATGGCCCTTGCGTAAAGCTTGAGGCAAAGCGGTTTGCAACAGCTTTGTCTGTTGCTTCAAGTTCGGCAATGGTGTTGATTTGGAAGGCCAAGGTTTCGAGGTATCTTTGATCCAAAGTTCCGAGGGCGTAGGCATTCTCGCTTGGGCCGGCTAGCGCGTAGGCAATTTGAGCGGCTCTGTCGATGATCACTTCGCGATAGCGGGGCGAGTCTTTGGCTGCAAAAGAGAAGTATTTTTGATCGAGCTGGGTCGGAATGCGTCTTTGAACAATGACCTCTTTCCCGTTATCTTCGCGGGAAACAAGGCCTAATTGAGCTGGAACGAAGGGGATGAGAGATCCAGCGCGGGGAAAAAACTTGCGGAATTTGGCAGCATCATCTGATTTTGCAAAGCTGACGACCCAATTTTGGCCGTCTGCCGTGATGGCTTGCGGCTTCACTTTGAGAAGTTCGCAATACGCTCCTACCCACTCTTTAGATTCGGCTTCGATTGCGGAAACCCGCTTTTCGATTGAGCTAGCGATATCCTTCGCTTGAACCTCATCAATGGGGCTCTTCAGCGGTTTGGAGTAGTAAAAGAGGGTCGGGAAGATGTTGTATAGGGTCAAAGCTATGACCGCTAAGATGAGAAATAACTGCCACTTTTTCTGTTTTTCCATTGGAACCTATGTCTAAGAATTGAAACAACATATCTGAAAGAGGTTCATGTTGTCTAGAGTCAATTCAATATTTTACGTTCCGATTGGGATTAAAAATTCAGCCCAAGGGTGATTTTTCCCTGGTGCGACTGGTATTTAGAACCAAACTCGCCCTGATAGCTGAAGGAGGCGTAAGGGTATTTATTTGCGATGGGGAGAAATACCGCTTCGAATTCACCGACGGCAAGATTTTGGGCGCCGGTGAAGGTTGTAACAGAGAATGAGCCAGGCAATCCAATTACGTAGGCGTTGATGGGTCCTGTATTGAAGGCTTTTTGGTAGGCGTAAGCCCCTTTTTCGCGTAAGACTAGAGATCCCCAGCAATAGGAGAGGACTTCATTGAAACGGAATCCCAATTCGTTTCGCAGCAAGGAACAGCTTCTATCTTCTTGTCCCATATTCAGGAGTCCCGCTCCGAATTCTTCAAATCCCTTTTCCCAGCAAATAACCCAATCGATCATGGCAAAGGGTTCGATGGAAAACCATTTATTTACGTAGTCGTAGCCGATTTCAAAGTGGGGGGTGAGCTGCCATCCATGCGTATCTGAAACGGCGGTGCCCGAGATGTCTGGAAAGGAGATATTCCGGTCGTTATGAGTTCTGTAGAGACCTCCCCATAATCCAAAATCAAAGTACCATTCGGAAGGGATGCACATGCCGTAAAAGGCTAGGGCTCCCTGTTCGACATGGGCATGGCCGGCGCCATTAGCTTCATGAACGTGGGTTTGCGCATATGCGCCTCCGCCTCCAATCAGAAGCCATGGATCGTCTCCTCCAGAGCCATCGAATCCCGCAACGAGCCCCCAAGAACCGGTCTCAAATCCGGGTGTCTGATTCTGCTCCTTTTCTTTCGCATATTCGCCAAATCCACCTATCCAAGGAGAAAAATTCGTCTCTTTTTTACAAGGAGTTTGGGATCCGGAAAGATTGTCTCGCGCATCTGCAACAAGACCAGTCTGATTGCGCTGCCAATGGGCGAGGGCTAATGGATTAGACTGGGAGATTTCCTGGTGAGCGATCCTATTGTGGCCTAGATGGTCATTGACGAGCTTGCCAAAGGAGATTTGTGTTGTTTGCGCAGCGAAGGTGGGAATTGCATTGCGAGTCGGAATGGCGCTCTCTAGTGCGCTGGCGATGTCTTCCTGTAATGCGAATAGACGCAATAAGGGGATGGGTGCATACCCGTTTAAATAAGTGGCAAAATTTAGGTTGTTACCGCTGAGATCTGCTGTGCCTACCTGCAAAGCTAGGGAGATGTAATTCAGAGAGGCTCCTACAATTGGGGCTGCGCTTACTAATGTGACGCTTCCATTTGTGAGATCCACTCGATAGATTTCATTGCTCAGCTTGCCTACAACGTAGGCGGTCGTGTTGTTTGCGAGCGCAATTCCTTTTAACCCTGCCCCTGCAATTGGAGTTGGGTTGACAAGGGTGTAGTCGCCGCTCGTTAAATCGATCCGATAGATGTTATTGGCTGTGTTTCCTGTGACGTAGGCAGTCGTATTATTTGCGAGCGCGATGCTGATTAGACCGGTCCCTGGGATTTCGGTCACTTCGTAAAAGCTGCCGGTCGTCAAGTCGATCCGATAGACCGTAGAGTTGCTGTTGTCTATTGAGTAGCCGATCGTTGGATTTCCGATTTGCATTTCGAGTGCGATATCATTAAGTCCTGCAGCTGGCGCAGGAGAGGGGGTTACTGGGGAGACAGTGCCGGTCATTAAATTTACATAATAGAGAAGATTCGACGAAGCGCCTGGTGTGTAGGATGAGCCGTTGCTACCAAGAGCAATATTAGCAAAGGTTGCGCCTGGAGTTGCGGACGGGGTCACTTTAACCACTTCGCCCGTTCTTAAATTCACCTGATAGACATTGTTATCCAGTCCACCAACTGTATAGGCTGTTCCTCGATTTAAAAGAGCAATGCCGTCTAGACCAGATCCGGCTATCGGCGAGGGTGTTACAAGGGTCGTAGCGCCGGTGATTAGATCGACCCGATAGATGTTATTGTTGGGTGCGCCTCCGTCTGTGTACGCGGCGGTTGCATCTGCACAAATGTGAGTTGCGCCCATTAGGCAAATCGCGGACGCTATTGTTCGCATGAGTAGACACCCTCTTAAAAGCTGAAATCCATTCCTAGATTAAGTCCCCATAAGTTGACAGCGCTTGAATTCTCAATATCTAATCGGTCGTGGTTCGCGGGGGCCAGGGGCTCCCCGTCTTGGTGGACTTGATGGAGATCGTACCATGTATTCACTTCAAATCCGGCCTGAAGCTTCATTGAGGTGGAGCAGAATCGATGATTCCAGGTTAGGCCGAATGCAAGTTGTGAATTGGGGACCACCCAGGTTGCATATTCGACTGTATCGCGGATGGGATCAAAGGTGGGCTGGCCGCTTTGTATGAGTCCTGGAGGGGTAAAATAAGTTCTTCGCTTATTGGAGTAATGTCCTGCGAGTCCCGCAAAGGAAAGCTTTTGGTAAAGCCCCATGCCGCAGCCCATATGCCAATCTGCATCGACTCCCAAGCGGAAGCCTCCCCCATCAAACCGCCAATGACTTTTTGTTTGAACGGTTGCATGAGGGTCGACGCCGACAGTGTAGAAACTAGAAACTTTCCACCTTTCGTGAATTGCAGCTAATGTGGGGCCTGCAAAAAAGTTTAGGAGGATTTGGCAGCCAGGTAAATAGCGTCTAGAAAGGAGGAGATCGATCACTTGATAGCTGAATAGGGTTTTGCTGATCATATGGTCCACTCCGTCAGATGGCGGGAGAAGATTGAGTCCTCTCACAGTGGGTTCGACATATAAAGTGGGATCAGAGGGTCTGAAGATATTTTCCGTACCGCCCGTTGAATAGTAGGTGTACTGGCCTGAAAAATTCCAAGCATCGCGGACAAATGTGTAATCAATCCCGGCGCGGACTCCCGAACTCCAATTGAATTTCGCAGATTTATATTTCCCGATCGCATCAGAAATTGTCGTGGGGGGAGAGGACTGATGGATGCCGTGGGGAGTTAAAGCAAATGTGGAGGCTTTTTGCGCCACTTTCCAATAGAGCCATTCGAGGGATGCATTCCAGCCGGTTGTGACGAGCGGATTGTAAAAATCAAAAATACAATCGCAAGGGTTGCAGCAGGGCAGTTTTGGCGGGCAATTGGTTGTGGGTGGCTTGCAAGGATTGCAGCAGTTAGACCTTGGTGTAGTGAGGTTTTCTGTTTGAGCGTTCAGGGCGCTGATGCTAAGGAAAATTAGAAAAAGCGTTCTTATTTTCATTTAGAACCCAAAATCGGCTGAGGCGGTGAAGCCCCAAAGTTTCACATCGCTCGCATTCCGAATATCTAACCGGTCATTATTGGGGAATGAAAAGCCTGTAGCGTCTTGGTGGAACTGGTGCAAATCATACCACGTATTGATCTCAAGAGCTGCCTGCAGCATCATAGACCAAGTGCAGAACCTGTGATTCCAGTTCAATCCAAATTCAAGCTGTGTGTTCGGGACAACCCAAGTGTCTTTCTCTGTCGTATTGCGAACATCTGGAGTCAGAGTTCCAACAACGCCCGGAGGGGTTACCGTGGTTTTTCTTTTGTTATAGTAAGATCCGACGAGAGCTGCGAAAGAGAATTTGTTGAAGAGTCCGAATCCGGCTCCCATATGCCAGTTGACATCAAGACCTGCGCGCATCCCTCCGCCCTTGAAATTCCAGTTATTTTGGCCGATATCTGAAACGTTTGGTACGGCTCCTGCGATATCGGTTCCAGTCACCTTCCATGTTTCATTAATCCAAGCGGCAGTGGCCCCTGTGAAGAAATTGAAGAGGACTTGGCATCCGGGAAGGAAGCGTCTAGACATCAATAAATCGGCCACTTGGTAGTTGAAATGGGTCTTGCTATGCATGACGTCCACTCCATCTGGAGAGAGGCTGAGTTCCCGGATTGTGGATGCTAAGTAGAGAGTCGGATCGGTAGGTCTTGTTACTGTATCAGAGCCGCTTGTGCTGTAATAAGTGTATTGGCCGAAAAGGCGCCAAGCGTCCCTCTCGAATGTGTAGCCGATTCCTGCGCGAACGCCAGGACTCCAGTCAAAACTGGCCGATTGATATTTCCCGATTGCGTCGGCAAGTGTGGATGGGGGGAAGGGCTGGTGCGTTCCGTGGGGAGTCAACACAAATGTGGAGGCTTTTTGCTGCACTTTCCAGCAGAGAATCTCAAAAGATAGATCCACTCCTGTATAGACGAGGGGCTGGTAGTAGTCGATGATGCAATCGCAAGGATTGCAGCGGGGCAGAAGCGGAGGGCAATTGACGCTTGCCGGTTTGCAGCAGGATGTCGGCCCGCAAGGGGCTGGATCTGGAGCTCCGCAGCAGCCGCGCTGAGAAGGGGCAGCCGGATAAGATGGCTGCGAAGATGGGGTATTCCCGGCCTCTGCTCTAGCCTCTTCTTCTGGCGTCAGCCGAACGGGAAATGAGCTTTTGGAGATTTCTTCCAGACTAGTTTCTTGAGCTGAAATGGAACCTGCCAGAAGTAAGAAACAAAATATTTGCAAACGCATACTGCCTCAACTTATAGTTAATCAGAGATACCAATAAAAATTTTTCACGTCAAGTCTTGCAAAAAATTGTTCCCGCGATTTGTGCATTTAGTTATGATTGCCCCAATCTAAAAGGATGATATGTCCAAAAATAGAAGCTCTATTGCCGTCATCGGCATGCAATGGGGCGATGAGGGAAAGGGGAAGGTCATCGATCTCCTTTCGGAAAGCGCTCAACACATCGCTCGGGCGCAGGGCGGCAATAATGCCGGCCACACCATTGTCGTTTCAGGGAAGGAATTCAGGTTTCACTTAATTCCGTCAGGAATCCTTTATCCCCATACAAAATGTTATATCGGCGGCGGCACTGTCATCGATCCATCCTCCATTTTAGCTGAAATTGAGGAGCTGAAAAAAAATGGTGTTCCGAATGTAAAGCGGCTTTACATCTCAGCCTACGCCCACATCGTGTTCCCCTACCATCGACTTATCGACCAGCTCTCGGAAAAGCAAAAAGGGGGCGCTGCTGTCGGGACGACCGGAAGAGGGATCGGCCCTTGCTACACGGATAAAATCAACCGATGCGGCATCCGTTTTGCCGATCTACTCAATCCAGAAACGTTCCGGACCAGGCTCCAGGCAACAGTGAGCCAGAAAAACCGGGAACTGGAAAAATTATACGACCATCCTCCGATTGAATGGGAGCCGATTTTCAAAGAATATTCAGAGTATGCGAAACAGTTAGCTCCTTTTGCTGCGCCGGTTGAAGAACTTCTCTTCCAGGCCACGAAAAAAGGGGAGAAAATATTATTTGAAGGGGCTCAGGGCGCTCTATTAGACATCACTTTTGGCACCTATCCGTTTGTCACCTCCTCTTGTACTTTGTCCGGCGGGATTTGCGCTGGGTTGGGCTTGGGACCTTCGCGGATCGACCAGACCATAGGGGTTACCAAAGCGTATACGACCCGAGTTGGGAATGGCCCCATGCCAACCGAGCTGTCTGGAGATGAGCTGGCCCGTTTTCCCGACCACACGGCATCGCGGGAGATTGGGACGACGACTGGCCGCAAGAGAAGAATCGGTTGGTTTGATGCCTTTTTGCTGCGGCATACGATTTGTTTGAATGGCGCCGACACACTGGCATTGACGAAACTCGATATTCTCGACCAATTGGATGAAATCAAAATCTGCACCGGCTATAAACATTGCAAGACTTTCCCTGCGACAAATGATGAGCTCTCTAAGGCTATTCCGATTTATGAATCTCATCCTGGTTGGAAAAAATCGACCCGCGATGTAAAAGTATACGACGATTTGCCCTCCCTTGCGAAAGCCTACGTTCGAAGGATTGAAGAACTTTGCGAAGTGCCTGTTTCATTGATTTCTGTTGGGCCTGAAAGAGAAAAGACCCTATGGTTAGACCGATTTTTTAATGAGTGATGAAATGACTGCTCATACCCTTGAAGCATCCGATGTGAAATCGATCTATTCCGCCGCCGAGCTCTCTCAGCTAGAACCGTCTGCAATTCCAAAGCATATTGCAATTATTATGGATGGAAATCGGCGCTGGGCCAAACAGAATGGCTTGCCCCCCATGATGGGCCATTGGGAAGGGGCCGAAACACTTACAGATGTCCTCCGCGCTGCTGCAGAACTTGGAGTTAAGACTTTGACCGTCTATGCGTTTTCCACAGAAAACTGGGGAAGGCCTGAAAGCGAAGTCGAATATGTGATGAATCTTTTCGAGCTCTATCTCATGCGCAAAAAAGAGACGATGGTCCGCGATGGGGTCCGCCTTGATGCTATCGGCGACTTGTCCAGGATGCCTGAAAAAGTTGTAAATGCTTTCAATGAGACAAAAAAAGCCACAGAGCATTGCGACAGGATCAACCTAGTTTTGGCTCTCAACTATGGTGGGCGGGACGAAATTCGGAGAGCTGTTGTGAAAATTCTTGAAGAGAAACTGAGTCCCGATCAGATTACAGAAGAATGCATCGCAAGGCATTTGGACACCTGCCGCTATGGGGATCCAGATCTGTTGATCCGCACAAGCGGTGAAATGCGAGTCAGTAATTTTCTATTATGGCAGATCTCTTATGCAGAAATTTTTAGTACAAAAGTGTTATGGCCCGATTTCTCTTCCAACGAATTGTTGGAAGCGGTTCTCGCTTTTCAACGCCGTAGCCGCAGGTTAGGAGGGTAATGTGACAGATCTTCATCGGAGATTCGTTGTTTCGGTCATTTCAATTGCGGTTGTAGTTTGCTTGCTTGTCTTTGCATTCAACCCCATTTTCCAATATCTGGTTGCCGCCATTGTGGCCGCGCTTGCTGGCATTGCTATTTGGGAATACGAGCAGTTTGCTAAAGCCAAGGGGGGGCGTATGATCCTTCCTGGACTGATCATCTTAACAGTGATTGAGGTCCTTTCCTTCTTTATAAGCGCAGAGCATCAATGGCTTGCGAGCATGCCGATTATTATTTTCTTTATCGCTTTCCTCGTCCTTTTTGCCCTCCATTTCGGGGAAAAGGATGGAGCTGTTGTTGATTTGGCCGTTTCTTCCTTTGGCCTCCTCTATATAGCTGTTCCCATGGGGATGATCTTAGGAATCCTCTACATGAACGGAGTTGATGGACGCTGGTGGATCACCTATCTTCTCGTGGTCACCAAGATCACCGACATCGGGGCCTATTTTGCTGGAAGTCTTTGGGGTCGAAGGAAGTTAGCGCCCAATATCAGCCCTAAAAAAACGATTGAAGGAGCTGTTTTTGGCCTAGCCTGCGCAGTTCTCGCCAGCTTTATTTTCCATTTTTGCAGCGATTACGCTAGCTACTTCCATTTGGGAATTTACGAATGGCTCTTCCTCGGACTTATTTTAGGAGCCGTAGGGCAATTCGGAGACCTTTCAGAATCCCTATTGAAGAGGGATGCCAACAAGAAAGACAGCAATGCCCTTCCTGGATTGGGCGGTGTGCTTGATTCGCTCGACTCGATCCTTTTTAACGCTCCAATCATCTATATCTATTTGCAATTCATAAAACTATGATCATAACTATCGACGGACCTTCAGGGACCGGAAAATCAACCGTTGCGAAGGGTGTCGCTAAGAAACTTGGATTCACTTTCTTTGATACGGGGGCTATGTACCGGTCTCTAGCATGGCTTATCTTAAAGGAAGGGATCAACCCTCAAGATCAGGCGAAAATAGAGGAGCTTCTTCCACAATTCCAATATGAGATTCGAGGAACAGGCCAAGGGGAACGCCACTATTTTGTCCAAGGAGTAGATGTAACCCATGAGATCCGCTCTCAGGCCATATCGATGGCTGCATCGCAAATAGCGGTCTATCCGGCCGTTCGAGAGGCGATGGTAAAGATTCAGAGGGTATTCGGCCATGCTGTCGACGCTGTATTTGAAGGGCGCGATATGGGGACGGTTGTCTTCCCCGATGCTGATATGAAGATTTTTCTGACAGCGAAGCCCGAAGTACGCGCAGAAAGGCGCTACAGGGAACTGATCCACAAATTCCCCGATCTTTCAATGACATATGATGAGATTTTAAAAGAGATTGAAGAGAGAGACAAAACTGATACAACCCGCGCTGTTTCCCCTCTTAAGCAAGCCCCGAATGCCACATTGATCGACACCTCCAAATTCACAGCGGATCAAGTGATTGCAAAAATAATCCGGATGAAGCCGAAACGGCGCTTCCCTAAGATGAAACTCTCCTACAAGATCGTCTATTGGATGGCCCGGATCTTTTTTAAATCCTGTTTTCGATTGCGTATCCATGGCCTGGAGCATTTTCGTCCGGGAGCTGCTGTCATTGCGGCCAACCACGCCTCCAACTATGACCCGATGGTTCTCTCCATTTCGTGTCCCGAGGAGGTCCATTTCTTAGCTAAGGGATCGCTCTTTGACATTCCAGTTCTGGGAAAATTGATCCGCGTCCTTAATTCCCATCCGGTGGCTCGCGGCGCATCCGATGCAGCTGTGTTCCGCACGATGGTCCAGCTAATATCTGAAGGGAAGAAGCTCATCTTATTTCCCGAAGGGCAAAGAACTCGTAATGGCGATATTCAGCCGTTGGAACGGGGCCTTGCTTTTCTCGTTCACAAATCGAAGTGCCGTATTATTCCTGCCTACATTCAGGGGAGCTTTGAAGCTTGGAAGCCTGGTACAGCGGTTCCAAAACTGTTTGGGAAAATGACAGTGGTATTTGGATCGTCGATTGATTACGAAGAGAGCGACGATAAAAAAGGGGCGCAAGCGAGGATCACGGCGCGGACAGAGGAATCGATCAGGGCGCTGAAAGCGTGGCTGGAAAACGGCGCCAACGGATCTCCGCCTTAACAGTCTCTAAGAGAGAAACGCAAAGACGCAGCGACGCAAAGAGATTAACAAATCATCCTTTGCGTCTCCGCGTCTTTGCGTTGAATCTTCCTAATTATTGCTTAAGAATACAGCAGAGCAAGCATCCCTGTTTCAATGAAATTTCGACTTTCTCTTTCAATGCAACATTCGAAATGCCAATGAAATTCAGATCGAGCTTTCCACTTTTAAGCTCCCATTTCAGGCCGTGCGTATCAATCCCCACTACAGGCCCATTCAACGGAATCAGCGATATCGTCTGCCCTACAAAACAGTTCAACTGAACCTTTTTGTCGATGGCAAATACGATCTCTCTTTCTGTTTCCATTTTCATGCCTGGATGTCGCGTCAACAATAAGGCATTTGTCAGACTATGATCGATCCGATGGCCCCATGCAGCATATAGGGTCGTTTGTTCTCCCGCCTCGCGAATGGCCACCTCAAGATCGGTTTCGTCCTTCTCTTTCTGAAGGGCAATTTTCTTTACGCTTTCGTATTGTTTGAGAAGGTCTGGGGGACAGGAGTCGAAATCTCCGACGATCAGATCAGGCTTGATGCCCATGGTATGGCAGTGGATGAGGCCGCCGTCGACTGCAATGATGCGGGAGTGGCTTAGGATGAGGGGGCGGAGGATGTCGGAGGAGTCGATTTGGCCGTTTGCTACAATTGCAGTAGACCGCATATACATCCCCCGATTAATAAATTGCTTGAATATTTCCACGCTTAGCTTCTTCTATGGCCTTACGGCAAATGCTTTCAATCTCACCTTCAAAAAGAGCTTCTGCTGTGATGGTCGCCTTATTTTTGATCCCCCTTGGCCTGCCTAGAGGGTTGCCAGAGTGCCCCTTTCTAAACTTTCCCTGTTTTTTTTCTGTTTTATCAGGCATATTTTTAGAGTCGTTGGTGTTTGTTCTTCATAAAATAGCACTAGGAAAAACTGTCATATTTAAGGGGTTTTGGCGTTTACATAAACCCAGGCGAAAATACCTGAAAGCAGTTGCACTTGAATTCTTTTATAGTCGGCCACCTCATATTTATCCGCCCGGAGTAGTTCCTCCTTGGAAATTTTAAATACTATTCCTGGAATTCGGTCTTCAGGATTTCCAGAAAATTGAATAATAGAGTGAATATCTTCGCCACTTTTGGCAATCACTTCTGGGTCGGTAATCTTTAGTTTTTCTAGAAAATAGCCGGGGAGACTGTCGGATTGGCCTGCTAATTTGCGTCCAAATGTAGCAAGTTGGACATTTTCATATCTTAATGTGCCATAGGAGAATAAATTTTCTGTGTAATCAAATTTCATAATGGATTCTTTTGTAAGATAAGGTTAATTACTTTCCTTGTATAGATTTCCCCGTGCATTGGACTGCTAGAAGTTTTTTCTAATGCTTCAATTACAGTGAACATGTCACTAAATTCATCGGATAAATCAGAAATTGAGTAAAGGTACGAGGGGATATTTGCATAGGGGTCTATAACCATTTTTTCCATAGGGCTGGGAGAACTCTGTAAAAGAGGGCCGTAAAACCCGTCGTTTATAGAAGCTAAGGAAATGAAATAAAATCCATCTGGTTTCATGGCTTTCCACAGTTCCTTTCGATAATTGTTCTGCGACTGTTTATTTGTGATGTGCTTATAACAAAATATATCAATTGCAATGTCTAGAGAATTGGGAATTATAGGCCATTTTGATGAAACATCTTGAGCAAATGCGGTAATTGGTAGTTTTGTTCGTTCAGTTTCGCTCTTGATGGCATCAGCATTGTTTTGTAATAAATCGATAGCAATAACAGAAAATCCGCGACTGGCTAAATAAAAGCTATTTCTCCCAAGCCCGCATCCTAAATCTGCAGCTTTTTGTCTCTCATTACTAGGTTGCGTTTCGAGCCACGAAATGAACTCTACCACGGCATTTGTAGGGTCTTTTCTAAAAGATGAAGGGATTCCTTGTCTTTTATATTCATCAGCCCAGGCTTCTGTTGGGTGAGGAATCTTGGGATAGTGTTGAGTCATGGTGACAGTCCTAAAGTATTAAATTTCAATTAAATCTATGGCAATGGGATCTCGTGGTACATGTCATAATGTTGAGCATATCCGGTGCCAGGAGGAGACATTGGACGAGCCCCTTTGGAACGTAAGAGATCGGAAATCGATTTATTCTTTTCAGAAATAGCAACCTGATAGGGTGTTAATCCACTTTTATCAGCAGCGTGGATATCAGCTCCTAGGCTAACTAGGCGTTTGATTAGTTCAAGTTTTTTGCGCGATTCCAGCTTGGCTTTAATTAATAATTGCAGTGGACGATGCCCATTCCAGGAACTGTCATTAACATTAGCGCCTGTGTTTAAGATTTTCGTTACGGACTGCACTAATTCCTCTCCTCTTTGCTTGACTAGCGCTTCTCCTAGAGAAAGCAAAGGCATTGTGAAGTTGATACGATGTTCTAGTTCGGACAAGGTGCTCAGTATGTCATCAAAATTTATAGGTTCAATAAGATACATGTCGCGCATCAACTGGTAATCACGTCGCAATTCAGACAGTCTTTCAGCTTTAGGAATAAGACGAAAAGTACCGGGTTTAGCTTCAGTGTAGTTTGCCCATGAGTCACGAAAGAACAGATTTTTCCATGAAACGACTCTCTCTCGGAGGTCATGATGATCAATAGCCTTGATTGCTTCAGGATGATTTGCTAGTGCCGCGGTATCCGCATAATGACGGGAGAATCGATCTCGCATTGGTTTGTCAAGCGGCCGATGATATTCTGCATGTAGAATCGTAGCCTTTTCCCAGAAAGTTCGCTCGATCTCTAGAGCTACGACTTCACATTGCCAATCGAGAAAGGCTGTGGGGAAAACCTCAGCAATCCAAGGTCGTATTGGATAGCGCCCAGTGGGTTGTTGATCAGTTAGAGAGCCGAACTCGAGTTTTACAGAACGCTTGATGTAAGCAAGCCCTGTTGGCAGCGATGATGGATAGTGGAAAAGAATTACCGGTGACTTGGTTTGAGGGTCTTTTAAATACTCGAATCTTGAATGCTCGTTTTTTCCGAATGTGTTCGATGTCAATTCTTCTAACATCGACATAATCTGAGTCTGAACCGCCATTTCACATGCCTCTTCAGCTTTTTTCCACCACTTGTCAGCTTGGCTTCGGTTTGCAGCGGTTTCAGGAAGGCCAAGAAACGTAGGCGACAGCGAAAGATCGATATCTTCAGAAAACCGATTAATTGCGCCAAATATTTTTGATAAGGAAGTGCCACCTTTGAATACAAGGCTGTTAGCGAACTGCGACTCGAATAGAACGCTGAGTAACCAGCACACAAAGAAATCTTTTTCCATGATTACAGGGGATATATTTCTTTGAATGGCGGCTTGTTCAATATAAAGGCGTCGTTCGTCAGCGGGTAGTTTTAAAAAGTCAAGTTTCACTTCAGGCCTCCTCGGCTAATTCTCTGAAAATAGAATGCATCCATTCCGGTGTAAATCGAATATCTTTGAGCAGTTCTTTGCGTGCATTCAGTGGTATAGTTCGCTTTAAATGTTTAAGTCGTTCGGGGGTGACATTTTCTTTGCCTAATTCACGGAGCGCTTGAACTAAAAGGCCGCTGAGTCGTCCTGCCATCGCCATATTTTTAAGAGTTGTGCGTCGCAGCTGAATGGTTGTCGCCCCTATTTTTACCGTTCGACTTGGCCCGTCTGTCAGAAATACAACTTTAGCAGGGACTTGTTCGGATAGTCCTAGGATATTTGCTGCATAAGCACCCGTTGGTTGAATACGTGTGCAATCTCTACCAACTAAGGCCTCTGCTATTTTTTCTGGAGACGGTTGAAGTGTTCCAAGCTTGGGATGTTCTTTAGGAAAATCATATATTCCTCTTGCAAGGCGACGAATAGTACCTTTTTGGACAAGCCGATGAAGAACAATATCGACGGTCTGCCGATTGCCAAGACTCAAAAAGTCCGTTGGAACAAATACAGCGCCATGACCGAGGGCAGTTATGGCATTAAATATTTGATGATCAATACTATTCGATTTTTTTTGATTCTTCTTCATGTAAGAAATATTGTCATGTTTTTCTTACAAATGCAAGCGGTTTTTTCTAGACTTTCTCAATAAACTTATAATCAATAATTTAAAGATCGCATATGTAAGAAATAGTGCTATTTCTTTCTTACAAAACTAAGGAAATAGGTGAAAAGGATGCATTAGCAGAAGAGGCTCTGCTCGCCACTTCATTCCCAGAATTAATTGATTCGATAACGAACTAAGGTGACACCATCTTTTTTCTCGATAGGCAAAATGGAAATATGTCCGACCTCAGATGTGCTCTTAACTTGAGTGCCTCCATCGGCAACGCTACCTACTCCTTTCAGAGTTAAAAGCCTTAAAGGCTTGTTTGTTGGCAAACCAGGTTGGAGATAAATGGTTTCACGCTCGAGTTCTTGATGATCAACGAGACGAAATGAGAAAGGCAGATCTTGAGCAACGAGTTCATTTGCTTTTTTCTCAAGTTCATCTTGAAAGGGATAGGAATTTCAATGGCCATTTTAGAGAAGCTGTATAGAGAGAATAAGACACACGTGGGACAAGATAAGGAAAGAAAGAGGGATCCCTTTCCGAGGGAAGGGATCGCGCGCGCCCTTGTATTTGGGTTTCGACAGC
>JANPFC010000073.1:0-28184 GCA_031423235.1 Chlamydiota bacterium
TTGGAGTGTCCAGAAAATGGTTGACAACGGCTCTTTACAATCGGGAACATCTGCTCATGCTTTGACCACTGGAATGGTCGGCGGCCTTACTGGATCGATGATCAATTCGATGGATTACGCAGGAAGCGGCAGCTCATCTATGCCTCAAATTTTCTCAAATGGCTATGGTGGTATTGTCATGAAAAAAAAGGGGGGTGAGAGGCGCAGTTCAGATGAACCTGGAGCTCCTCCATATAAGGGTGATACTCTAGGAGATGGTACCAAATGTCCAGACAAAGGATATGAGTGGAAGGGTGTAGGCAGACCGGGGAGCTCGCAAGGAAATTGGGTGAAAGGAGGTGGGAAAAATACTCAAGAGATCTTGCATCCTGATTTGGATCATAAACCTCCGGTAGGTCCTCATTGGGACTATGAGGGGCCAGCTTTTCCTAGGCCAGGTGTAAGGATATTTCCAGA
The DNA here is from genome assembly GCA_031423235.1 of Chlamydiota bacterium. Lineage (GTDB taxonomy): Bacteria > Chlamydiota > Chlamydiia > Chlamydiales > SM23-39 > REEB52. Next base: position 457 of record JANPFC010000073.1, read on the forward strand.
TGGTACATGGGAGTTTAAATAAAGCAATGAAAAAATTATATAGACACGAACTAGACTTCGAACAAACGTTTGAATATGTTAGAGGCAATCTCGGAGAGGTCAATCAGCTATCTTCTCAGTTTTTAAAACTATCTGTTAGTAAAGGTAATTTTTACGTTTTATTACCTGAAGGTTCTGATACGAAAAGAATTTACGAATTTAACAGTGGCTATATTACATCTTTTGTCGACAAAGAAATAAGTCGCTATGTCTTAGATGTAACAAAAAAAACGCCATACTCATATATTTTTGATGACGTCACGGTTAATGCGTCTGATGGGTTTAAAGATGAGTTTTCACTTAAATATTCTGTGTTTTTAAATAATGAAGTATACTATTTAATAAAGAAAGAATCTATATCTGAGGATTTATTTTTAAAATGCATGAAAGCCTCGAATGGAATTTGGCACTCTTTATGTCTTGTTACGGAAATTGATTTTGATGATATGCCAAACAAAAATTTAGATGAAAATGTAATAAAAAAATTTTGTTCTAATGCTCAGCTTGCTATGATAGGGGCTTACGATGGTGAAGGTTATATTTTTTGGGAACGAAAAGACCCTTTAGCGCTCAAAAATCTTCACGCATAACGACCTTGATGAAATTCTCACCTCAAGTTTCGATATGAATGGAAACCTCGCTCAAAAGGGTTCGCACGGCTTGACCTATGATCCTCTGAACCGACTTATCAAAGCCGAAAGCGATAGTGAACTCCTGACTTTCTCCTATGATCCGCTTGGCCGTCGTTTATCAAAAAACTCGGACGAAACAGAATTCTATCTTTATGATGGGGTGAATGAGGTTGCTTCACTCCGCTCAAATGGCGCTCTGAAAGACGTCTGCATTCCGGGCTATCGCAATCCCATAGCCATCGAGCTTGGGGGAAAGGTTTTTATCCCCATTTCTGATTGCCGCGGCAACGTCCGCAGGCTGATTGATCCGAATACACAAATCTTCCAATCTTATGACTACACAGCCTTCGGAGAGGAGAAAGGTCCAGTTCAAGCTCCATCTAATCCTTGGCGGTATGCTGGTAAGCGTTTTGATGCGGAACTGGGCCTTAGTTATTTTGGACACCGTTACTACGATGCTAACCTTGGTCGGTGGATCTCCACTGATCCGGTCGGGTTCATTGATGGTACAAATCTTTATGCTTACGTTTTGAACAACCCGCTTGGTTTTTTTGATCCTGATGGACGAAGTATCGGTGGTTTTGTTCTTGGATTAGGGGAAATCGTCTTAGGCGGAACCTTAATGATTACGGGCGGCATCCTGGAGGTCGCAAGTTTCGGGGCTTATACGATTGGGTTTGGCTTTCAAGAGGCCGCTGGTTTGGCGCTAATCTCTCATGGGCTTTTACTCACTTCGACAAATGCTCAAGATCTTTCATTTAATAGATATTCCACCTATTCATGGAAAAATGCCAATGTCTATGTTCCTGATAGACCGCTCCCCAACAGCCCAGATGGTATACATGTTCCAGATGTAGATGCCCCTCATACTCAACTTGGCACCAAAGAAGGTCGGCACGGTAAATATCCGCAGGTTAGAGAATTTGATGAGAAAGGCAACCCAGTGCGGGACATCGATTTTACCGACCACGGACGGCCTCAAAATCATCCAAACCAGCATCAACATGAGCATAAACCAAATCCTACAGGAGGGACACTTACCAGAGATCCTATAGGCAAACCTGTTTCTGGTTGGAGTTATGAATGAAGACTAAAGGAATTCGAATATCAGATCTAAAAGATGGTAAATGCATACCTCTAAGTGAACTATTGGAAAATATTCAAGATGAAAAGCGATTTTTCTGGGCACTGTTATGGTTAGACGTGACGCCACTAAAAAGTGAAGGAAAATATCTTACTGAGTTACAAAAAAAAGCCAATCAATCGGAATGCGGATTGATTACCATATTTGAATTTCTTTTGGAAATATCCAAAAAGATTTTTCAGGAAATAGAACTAACTATCATTGCTTGTAAAACAAAAAAAACAATTCGTCGTTACAAAGAAGACAAAGAAATGTATGAAACATGTGACATTGTTATCGAAATGATTGACGGAGGTTTTTGGGAAGTTTTTTCAAAAAATGTAAAATGGATCGACCAATTAGCAAAAAAATTTCAAAACGTAGAATTTTTAACATCTGATTTTCAAACATGAAATAATTCTATGAACCTATGCTAAGATGGGAAAAAAAACAACATTTACATGAGAGCTTAAATGAAAAAAATATAAATATCCATTATTGGGAAACCGACACACTGGGCTGAGAGAGGGGTTTAAATTTAAGAATGAATAAATCATGAAGATTAAGTGCGTTTCAAGAGATGCAATTGCTTTTGGCGGCAAGGATAGTTCTTCCGCTCGTTTAAAATATGAATTTCTAGATATAGGAAGTGAATATAATGTTTATGGAATGATTGTTTATCATGGGCAACTTAGCTATTACATTTGTGATCGAGTCCATACTCGTTTTCCTGTGGCAATCCCACTCCATCATTTTGAAATAATAAATAGCAATCTTTCTCGGTATTGGATTTTCGGGATTATTGAAGGTGTTGAAAAATTTCCATTATGGACTTTTCCTGAGTGGATAAACGAGCCCTATTTTTTTGATGGTTTAACGGATCAAGAAGAAAGAGAAGTTTCCATTTTTAAAGCTTATAAAGAACTAATGGGTGTGGAATTTCCCGATCCTTCTATCACTGAGCTAGCCTTGGTTGGCGATTCAGAATGGCTGATCTGTCCTGATTGCATGGATGCTTGGAATAGTCCTGGAGACAAAGATGGAATGGTTATTTGCCCAAAATGCAAGAAGATGATGCACAATCCTCGGCATACAGCTAAAAAAATGGAGCCTTGATGGTTGCGGGCGGCATTCTTGAGGTTGCAAGATATGTCTTCTAGCGGACTTGGGTTTTGCCGTCGGGATAGCCAACTATCACCCTGCCAGCCATATCAAAGAAAAAGCCGGTGTCGATCACTCCCGGAATATTGAGGATCGCTTCGTGCAATGCCTCCGGAGCGGGTGGGGGAGATTCAAAGTGGAGATCCAAGATGAGGTTTCCGTTTTCTGAAATGAATAGAGTCTCATCCTCGTTCATTCTCCATCTGCCATGATAGCCAAGCTCTTCGATTTTCATCCGCGTTGCGGGAGAACCGTAAAAGAGGATCTCGATGGGGAGCTTGCCTCTTCCTACCGAGGGAACAAGCTTGCTTTCATCTACTATCACGACCATTTCGCTGCTGGCGCTGGCTAGGATCTTTTCACGGACGTGGGCGCCGCCCCCACCTTTAATCATCCGCTTTTTAGGATCAATCTCGTCCGCGCCATCGACCGTGATGTCGATGCGGGGGACTGAATTGATGTCGACGACTTCGATGCCCCCTTTTTGGGCAAGCTCGGAGGATGCTCTAGAACTGGCTACCGCCTGAATGTGCAGTCCATCCTTGCAGGCTTCGACTAAACTTCGGATAAAACACTCTGCAGTAGAGCCGGAACCCAGCCCCACAATCATACCACTCTCTATCCACTCTACCGCCTTGCGGCCGGCTGCTATTTTTGCTTCTTGCGACATAAGGTTGAGTATATAAAAAAACGCTAGAAGTTTAAATCAAATTTTTATAAGCTCGCAAATGGTCAAGGAGGTTCTGAATGGCCACAGCAGAGAAAGAATTTAGAGAAAGACCGATCGCACCGGAAAGCTTAAAGACAAAACGGGCAAGAGAAAAGCTCGTTAAGCAATGGGATGCAGAAAAAGAACTGTTCACCCCGAAAGCCCTCGAAGAAACCGTAGATAAAATCCATAAGTGGATTGCCGACAACGCGAAGCACCGCATCCAGATCAAAGAAAAAAGTATCAGGCTTTTTAATCAGAATAAAGATGCTGCCGCGATCAGCAAAAAAGTTCAGTTTTTCGCTGAAAAACTGAAGGTCGACATGGAGCACTTCAGCAAGGCATTCGAGCAGGCTTGATACTAAACGTTTTTTGCGTTAAACTGCTTCCATGAAAAATGTCATTGATGTCTTGGCCGAGCGAGGGTTCATCGATCAGATGACCCACGCCGATTTGCGCGATCGGGTCAATCAACCCATTAAAGCCTACGTTGGTTTCGATCCAACAGCAGATAGCCTCCATTTGGGCAATCTCGTCCCCATTATGGGACTCGCGTGGTTCCAGAAGTTCGGCCATACTCCCTACGCCATTTTAGGGGGGGCAACAGGTCTTATTGGAGATCCTTCAGGCAAGAGCTCAGAGCGCAATCTCCTTGATCAAGAAACTCTGTCGCATAATGTCCGCTGCTTAGAGGCATTTTTCAAAAAAATTCTCGATTTCCCAAGCGGTCCGCGCCCAGTGATATTGAATAATAATGACTGGCTCGGAAAATTTTCGCTCGTCGATTTCTTGCGCGATGTGGGCAAGCATTTCCGGATTGGACCCATGATGGCCAAGGAAATGGTTAGAACTCGCCTGCAAGGCGAAGATGGGATGAGCTTCACCGAATTCAGCTACCAAATTTTGCAAGGCTACGATTTTTATTATCTTTGCCGCGAGCATGGCGTCACGCTGCAGATGGGCGCAAGCGATCAGTGGGGCAATATCACGGCAGGAACTGAATTTAATCGAAAGTTGGGCGGAGAGACTCTTTATGGAGCCACTTTCCCGCTTCTGACAAAAAGCGATGGGAAAAAATTCGGCAAATCTGAAGAGGGGGCCATTTGGCTCTCAGCCGATAAGTTAAGTCCATACCAATTTTATCAGCATCTTGTCAGAGTTGCTGACTCCGATGTGATCAAACTATTAAAAGTTCTCACATTTTTAGAAATGGATGAGATCAGAGAAATCGAAGCGGGGATGAGTGTACCGAATAGCGCGCAAAAACGGCTGGCCGAAGAAGTAACCCGATTTGTCCACGGCGAAGAGGGGCTGCAGGCCGCGTTGAAAGTGACCGAGGGGATGGCTCCAGGAAGCGATGCGAAATTAAGCGGATCTGTTTTAAAAGAGCTCGCCGGCGATATGCCAACTGCAGAGTTAGCGCTAAATGATGTAGTTGGACAAAAATATGTGGACATCGCAGTCCGCGTTGGTCTTGTGACAAGTAAATCGGAAGGATCAAAACTTATCAAAAATGGCGGCGCATACCTAAATAATGAAAGGGTTGCCGATCTTGCTTTGACAATTTCATTAACAGATCTCATCGATCACACATATCTTCTCCTCAGCGCAGGCAAAAAAAAGCGTCTCCTAATCAAAATATCTAAAAATTGATTTGAAAAATAATCGACAACAGCTATTTTGAACTCGTGAACCTCTTTACACCGAAGCAACTAGGGTGTGAGTGGAAATAAATTTTGGGATTCATCTCCCAAAGAAAGGAGACAAACAGCTTGTCTGATAATCAAGAAAGTATTCAAAGCCAACAGAGGAGCGCTGACATGGCGACTATCACTAAAAAGAAGCTGATTCAAACGATATCTACATCAAAAGGATTACATCCAAATGATGTTCGAAACGTCATTCAGGCTTTCCTCGATGCTATGACCGATACTCTTTCGCAAGGGGATCGACTAGAATTCCGCGATTTCGGAGTATTTGAAATCGTCGAAAGAAAACAAAAGATTGGAAGAAATCCGAAAAACGCATCAGTGCCTATCGTAATTCCAGCGCGCAAAGCGGTGAAATTTACTCCTGGCAAGAAAATGCGGAAACTTATTGAATAGTTGCCATGCAATTATTCGATGAAACTCATTCAAGCTGCGAGGCTGATCTTTATCAGCCTCTCCTTGGGTACATTCACGCTAAAAAATTGGGTCGAAATACTCCCCCTTTCATCCCAAAGTGGACACTGATGCCCATTCACAAACTCTGCAAACTTGCCCTTTTGTGGCAGGAAGCAGGATTTGTTAGGGAAGCGGGTCAGCTAGCGCGCTGGCTTTTAAAGTTAGAGCATTTCCCTTCCCTATGGTGCCCTGAAAAGGAGTACGACGAGGAAGAGGGGAAGCGTCTTTTTTCTCATCTGGCAAAGATTGAACCTATCGCAGGCGTTGAGCCAGAGATCCATTTAAGTCTTGTAGAAACCTCACGTATTTCGGCAGCTCTGACGTTAGATGGAAATGGAACATCGCTTGGAATGATCCGATCTGGAGATGTAGAAATTAGAGCCTTTGGGCCACAAAGCGCTTCTCTTATGTTTGGGATCAAAGGCCGCAGCATGAATGGATGGACCCGGACAGCGGCTTATCCAGAAGTGTGGCTAGAGATGAAGCATGAAGTGAAAGACGAGGAGTTGAAGCTAGACTTCCGTTTTGTTGGGATTAAGGCCGAAATGCCCCTTTCCCTCTCATTTTATGTAAAAGCCCCAAGCTGCCAAATTGGAAACGATATACTCAAGCCAAAAAGCCTCCGAAGGTTTCATGGAGAGGTTCAGGCTGTTTCTTTTGGGAATAAACTCAAAATTGAGAGCGGACAGCCCCACAAAGTGCAGGTGATTCCGCTTGCAGGAGAAGGCTGCTATTGGGATGCTGAGTTCCTTGTCTCATTCGAACTGCATCCATTTATTCCGCAAGCTTCGTTTAGATTGATTTGAAATCGTTGTAGCGTTCTTCGAGCCTGTTTAATTCTCGATGGAATCTTGAGCGGGCTTGAGTGGTTTGATCAGACGCTTCATATTCTGCTCGGAACCTGGCTTCTTCTGTTTTGAGGCTTTGGAGTAAAGCTATGTGCTCTGGGGTAGCTACGGAAGAAAGATCGGAGAGGTTAAAGGCCGAAAGGACTGAACAAAAATCCATCTCCCGAACTTGAGCTGTAAATTTTTCTTTAAGTGTATCGAGATGCACAAGTTCATACTTGATTGCATTTTTTATCCCGAATTCATCATGAATTTTTTGGAATGTCATTTCAGCGGCTTCCGCTTTATAGGCTTTTAATTTCTCAGGGTTTTCATAATCTTTTATTTGATTGGCTGAATGGGTGATTCCGAGTATTGGTAGGCCGACGGCTGCGGGCAGAAAGTTGTATGGCGCTGGAATCAGTAGGCACGCGGCAATCGCTGCATATACTAGTAGCATTGCAAAGAAATAAAGGGCGAATTGCTTGATTTTAGCACTCGTCCAGTCAGAGATTTTTTTAGGTTCTTCTGTTGAATGAATATTTGTGTTTGGGTAATTAATTGTTGAAACAGTGACCATTATATTTCTCCGATTGATTTTAGATTATATTAATAGCGGCATTATTAAACCAGTATTTCTCTTGTTGCAAAATAGTCTTGCTTTTTCGATAATGGAAACAATTCAAAGATTTATTTTTGGGCAGGAGAACTGTGAAGTATTTTGTTATTGTGACAGTGTTCCTTTTTGGCGCCATCGGCGTCATGGGATGGCTAAAAAAAGAGCCGAGATTTACACGCGAGGCGGAACCAATCCAGGAGATTGCTCTAGGAACTTCTGCTGCTCCAATCCCGATTCAGACTGCCGCTCCGTTAATTAACGATGAGCCTGAAGTGGATCGGATTCAGCAGCTCTTTGTTCTCGACTCCTCAGAACTGCCCATTATTGAAACAGTCTCCTTCACTAGCAGAGTACCTTGGCTGAAAGATCGTCCAGCATGGATTGCCGATTACGCTTCCCACTATCAAACTTCGCGCCACTTCATCGCACGGAGCTTAAACAGGAAAGCTGATTACTTTACCCAAAAAGTCCACCCAGGCGACAGATTCAATGTCTTCAAGTCGGGAAAGGACATTAAATTCCATTTACTGGTCGATTTATCGAAATGCCGCATGTGGTTTTACTACGTTGATGGAAGCGAGAAGGTGCTGCTCAAAACATACCGCGTGGGACTTGGTAAAAAAGATTCTCACCACACATCTGGCTACCTGACTCCTGTTGGTAAATATGCCCTGGGCGAAAAGATTGCGATTTACAAGCCTGGCATCACCGGATTTTTCCAGGATGAAAAAATGGAGATGATCAGGGTCTTCGGAACCCGCTGGCTCCCTTTTGATAAAGAGATTGAAGGGTGCTCAGAGACAGCTAAAGGATTTGGTATACACGGAGTCCCTTGGCTTGAAAGCAATGACGGCCAGCTGATCGAAGATAAGAGCAAAATAGGAAATTACGATAGCGATGGATGTATAAGGATGGCTTCGGACGATATCGAGGAGCTATTTGCCATTGTGATCACGAAGCCCACTACTGTCGAAATTGTGAAGGAAATTAAACAATGACCGTTCTCGCCCACGAAAAGCAGATCTTAGAAGTGCAGCAAACTCTCTCCAAACTCAAAGAGCAAAATAAAACCAATCCGCTCTTTTCTCAGGAAGAGTTCCATAAAATGGAGAAGAAACTCCAGATGCTCAAAGAAAAGGTCTATTCAGAGCTTAAAGCGTGGGATAGAGTCGCAATCTGCCGCCATCCGCAAAGACCCCATACAATCGATTATATCCAAAATTTAGCAGACGAGTTTGTCGAGCTATTCGGCGACCGAACCTACCAAGACGACCATGCGATCATTGCAGGCCTTGCTGTAATCGATGGGGAGAAATTTGTTGTGATCGGCCAGGAGAAAGGGAAAGATACCGACAGCCGGATTTTCCGCAATTTTGGAATGCCCCACCCTGAGGGCTACCGGAAAGCGATGCGCTGCATGAATTTAGCCGCAAAATTCAATCTTCCTGTAATCACCCTTCTGGATACTCCAGGCGCCTATCCAGGTTTATCAGCCGAGGAGAGGGGACAGGGGTGGGCAATTGCGAATAACCTTTGGGAAATGGCCCGTTTACCGACTCCGATTATCGTTATTTTGATTGGCGAGGGGTGTTCAGGCGGCGCTTTAGGGATGGGCGTTGGAGATGTGATCGGGATGATGGAACACTCCTACTATTCGGTTATTTCTCCTGAAGGGTGCGCTTCGATCCTTTGGAAAGATGCGAGTAAGAACGCGGTTGCAGCAGCAGCCTTGAAAATGCACGTCGAAGATCTTTTAGGATTGGGAATTGTCGATCAGATGATTTCGGAACCTCTTGGCGGGGCCCATCTCGACCCAAAACTGGCCTATACCAACGTAAAAGCATTCATAAAAGAGCAGTGGGGCGCATTAAAATCGGTGCCAATTGACGTTCTTTTAGAAAATCGCTACCAAAAATTCCGGAAAATGGGCAAATTTGATTCTCTAAGAGAAGAGAATCATGAAACTCCTACTACAAGCAGCGCTCCGAAATAGCAAACACCTCACTTTAGCCATCTTAACCTTTGTTTCGCTTCTGTTTTTGACAATGGCGAACCAATGCGAGATGTTTTCTGTCGGCCTCATGGCCAATACAGGAGCTGACTTTTTCACGATGTTCAGCCCTGAGGGGAAGAAAGTCAAAGATAAGATCAGCCTCTCCGATGTTACCCGCCGCTGGGAAGCGATCGACCTCAATGAGGACGGGGTTATCACTAAACAAGAAGCCGCTGCCTATATCGCCCAGAGGAAAGATGTGAACCCGCTCGGCTGGGTCATGCATAAAGTAGCCGCCCACTTTGACTTTGAGCAAAATTTCTCAATGCTGATCCTCATTCTCGCCTCTGTCGCACTTTTTAAGGCGGTGACACTCTTTGCCTCCCGCTATGTGACCCAGCTCCTCTCGATTCGGGTCACGAGAGATCTCCGCCAACAGTATTTTGAGCACATCCAGTCGCTCCCTTTAAGTTTTTACCAGGAACAAAATCTGGGCAGCCTTTCGTCCCGCGCTGTCGGCGACGCCGGCCAAATTGCATCTTCTCTCAATTCTTGCCTGACGAACTATCTCCAGACTCCATTTACCCTGGCATCGACCCTGTTCGCCTGCTTTTACCTCTCCTGGAAGCTCTCTCTGATTATTTTCCTTGGACTTCCTCTTATCATATTGCCCGTCATTTTCTTGACCAAGCAGGTGAAGCGGATTACCCGGCAGATCCAGAAAAACCAAGAGACCTTCACATCGGTCCTCCTCGATTTTCTCGCTGGTATTCAGACAGTGAAAATCTTTGCCATGGAAGCCTTTAGTCTCCGAAAGTATAAAGAGCAGAATGACCGGATGGCCCATCTAGAGAGCAAGAGCGCAAAGTACGGCCTCCTGACCCGCCCGCTTCTCCACCTCATCGCCACCGGCTGCTTGTCCGTTGTCGTTCTCTTCGGCCTCTACCAATTGCATATGACGGTTGGACAGCTCCTCATGTTTTGCGGCCTCCTCCACCTGTTCTATGAGCCTGTGAAAAAATTTGCGGAAGAAAATGCGAATATCCAGAAAGGGGCTGTCGCCGCTGAGAGGATGTTTGAAGTACTCCACCTGAAACCCCAAATTGAAGACCGGGACGGAGCAATCCATCTATCTGGCTTTAAAAACATCATCGAATTCGACCACGTTTGGTTTAAATACCGCGATGAGTGGGTTATTAAAGATGTGAGCTTCACGATTAAGAGGGGTGAGGTTGTTGCGCTAGTCGGGGCAACAGGCGCTGGAAAATCAACCATCGTTCAACTTCTTCCAAGACTATATGAAGTGCAGAAAGGGGAGATCCGGATCGACGGCATCCCTCTCAACGCAATCACCCAGAAATCGCTCCGCGAACAGATTGCCTTCGTTCCGCAAAAGCCGTTCCTCTTTTTCGATACGGTGGCTGAGAACATCGCATTCGGCAGAAGCTTTTCTGAAAGCGAGATTGAAGACGCTGCCCGAAAAGCCTACGCGCATGAGTTTATCGCTGAGCTGCCGAATCAATACCATACTCTGCTTGCGGAGATGGGCAAGACTCTCTCTGGCGGACAGCAGCAGCGTCTTGCCATTGCGCGCGCCCTTGTGAAAAAGGCGCCGATCCTTGTCATGGATGAGGCGACTTCGTCTCTCGATGCGATTTCAGAAAATCGGATCAAGACTGCTATGCGCGAACTGCAGGGCGAAGTGACCCAAATTCTAATTGCTCACAGATTGTCGACAATTGAGCACGCAGATAAGATTATTTTCTTTGACCGCGGTAGGAAATTGGGAGAGGGAAGTTTGTCTGAGCTTCTGAACACATGCCTTCCATTCCGTATTTTGTGGGAGACGTATCACCACTCCGAAGTCGCCCCCGCCTAAAAGTAATAAGAAGGTTTCGAGAGAGGCAAAGCAAACCAAGAGACGCAGAGGCACAGAGAAGGAAATTAATTTTATATTTTTTTCTCTGCGCCTCTGCGTCTCTTGATTTGCTTTGCCTCTCTCGATACCTTCTCATGAGACTTCTTATGCACAAATCTTCTCCCTCGCGAAGCCCTTATTTTTTCTCCCATCCCTCATATCACAAAAAGAATTGACCATAACATAAATTTATATTGACAAAGGGCTCAAAAATCGATTATGAGGCTACCTTCATTTAATGGATTTTTTTGTGTCAGAAAATTGCCTAAGCCCTTTTCATTCGGAATTGCTCCAGTTTCTGTTGCTAAATTGCGAAAAACAAATGGCCGATGAGGGTGTCGACCCTAGCTCGGATCCCCATTTGCAAACTCTGCTGAAAGACCTTGCACCCTCTTCTGCAGACGAACCGCTCCCGTTGAGCGAGATCATTGATAATTACCAACACTTGTTCGGTTCGAGAGGCCCTGTCCATATCGAAAAAACATTGATGGAAGCTTTTCCAGTAAATGATTTCATCGAGCTTGGACTGACCCGCTATTATCCGAGGGTTTATCGAGGGTTGCCCCGTTTGTATTCCAGAGATCAAGCCACGCAAGCCCACATCAAAAAGAACTTCACCCATTTGCCTAGTTTGAAAAAACAGGCGCTCAGCAAGGCCCTTTTTAGCCTCTATGGGAAATTGCCAGCAAAAAGGAAAGTGACTCTCTTTACATGGGTGATCAACGATGGCCTAGGCGATTTTGTAGCTGCGGTTGAAGTGATGCGCCTTTTAAAGGGCCGCCTTCCCGATCTCGATCTCCACTTTGTAGGACTCATTCAGGAAAAAGTTCTCGCGAATTTAAATCTGCCCGAACAATCCATAGTGATTCCATATGAACGGGATTGCCCTTTCAGCCTCATCACATTAGAGGCGATGGAAACTCTCCGCACTTCCGATCTGATCTTGCAAATGCCCACCTATTATCCACACACAGACGAGCTGAAACTGGCTCTAGGTGCTGACGGCCCCAAAATGGAATGCGTGGGCGAGTACGGATTTCTCGAGTCGAACTGGTTCCATCCGAAATCGGGCAACTATTCGATGGGGCTCCACTTCTTGGAAAAAGGGGTTCTGGTTAGAAAACCTTGCCATGCGACTTGGGAAGATGTGAAAAATGAGCGGCTTCAACAGTGGCGCCGCCCAGAAAACCGCTTCTATTTGGCCTATTTAGCCTCTCCCACAGGCGGTGCGATCTATCTTCACTCCCTTTTGAAATCGCTCGAAAATGACATAGCTGGAATTGATTTATGCGTTCCAGATCTTGGATGGTTTGTCCAATTCTCAGAAAAGCAAAATAAAGCGGGCAGGCCTCTTCTTGAATGGGATTTGGGTATTCAGTCCATCGAGATCCATTTTCAAGATCAGTTCTGTTCAATCGAAGTGGCGCCTCAGGGTAAAAAATTAAGACTCCTTTGTCCAGGATTCATTACCCAAAGCGACTTTAGAGCTCTATTAGCTCTTAGCGGAGAGTGGGTGGCGGTGAGGGGGAATCAATCTTTCTCCGAAGCTGTTTCTCAAGGGAAGAGTTTTTTCTACGACGGAAGAGAACATGCCCGCTATTTCATCAAAGATTTGGCTGCGCTCGCGGAAAATCGAATTGGAGACTCCCACGGTACGTTAAATTGCGTCCGCGGGATGGCTCAAGGGTTTGTGTACAACTTGCCCGTCGAAGAGGCAGAATGGGTCGAGGAGACCTTTTTCCAAGATCTTGAAGAGTGGACTTCGATTGCTCTCAATATGGGGCTTGCTCTTCAAGATCCAGAGACTATTCAAGGCTACAAGGAATTAAATCGGATCATCGCCGAAGAATTTTCAGCTAATCAGTTCCTGTGCCATCTCGTTCAGAGGTCCCTCTTTCATAGAGAGCATCCTGATGTTGAACGATTTGAATCTGAGCAACTGAGTCAGTTCGTTTCTCAAAAGCTCTCGTTTGCCGCATTGATCAGGAATCAGAGAGCCATTCTTGCCAATAAAATGTCCCTTGTGTGATTAGAGTCTTATGGACCTATATTCGCGGATGGGAGATGAGCTCCGATCTCTTTTCAAAGACCTCTTTGCTCAAAAAAGCATAGAGGTTATAGAAAAGAAGATGGAGGTGATATTAAAAACCTCCGCTCTGATCGGCGGCCTATTGCAAAAAGAGGCTGCGGAGCTCCACCGGGATGTGTTGCAATTTTTAAAAAGTCCAAAGAATAAAAAATTGATCGCAATCATGAAGAAACATGCGTTGAGGTTGGAACAGGAAACGAGGGAAATATGACAAAAATAGGCGAGGGGAAGGAACTTCCACAACAACCGTCGGTCGATGCAAACCGGCAGCAGCTCGACCAAAATGCCCGTAAATTCCAGAACGCATTGGAAAATTACAATGATGCAGATCCAGAACTGAAAACTCATCTAAAAGGGGTGATGGACCAGTCTTTGGGGTTGATTCGCGCTGCAGTCAGCGAGATCAAAACAACTGGCATGGGAAAGCAAGAGACTAAAGTCGAAAAGGCGTACCAAACCTATATTCAAGACGACACCCCAGAAAACCTTTCAGCTCTTCAACAAGATTTGTCTACTCTTCGTGAGTACAATAAACCGGGTTAATAATTAGTTGCAAATGAGAATGGGGTCAAGTCGATTCCGCCGTTCTCTGTGCCGAACGGGACGCCGCACATCGGCGTGTTCTGGCGCGAGGTAAGCGCAAGGCCGATCGCTTTAGAAATCGTTTGGGCGTCTTCATAGAACGCTTCGTAAAAAATGCCGAGGCGGAAGATGAGAAGGGCGTATTTGGCCTAGGCTTTGCACTCCTGCCACTGGACCATCGTACTCATTGCAGGCATGGTATATGAGGGGCTGTTCGTTTCAAACTGAAGCTGTTTTCTTTGTTTTAATTGTGACATCTCTTATATTGAGTTCGATGTGTTCTATGAAAAAAGTTCTCTTCCTTTTGGTCTTCATAGTTGGGGCGTTGCACGCAACAGATACCCTCATTGAGGCGAAAGGGGCCTATTATTATCCGGCTAGTTCCGATTTCAGGGAGATTTATTCCTCAGGCGGCATGTTTGGCGCTGAGGCGAGCTTCCGGACTTGGGGCCAGCTCTATACATGGGGCAGCGGGAGCTTCATGATAAAAAAAGGACACTCAATTGGTCTGCACGATACGACGCGGATCGCCTTTTATCCATTCGGCGCAGGAATCAAATACCTATTCCCCGTCAAATTTGTCGAATTTTACCTGGGAGCCGGCGCTCTTGGCGCTTACATGCATATCCACGACCATGGTACAGGGGTTGTGCATAAAATTTGCCGATGGGGCGGCGGTGGAATTGTAAAGGCTGGGGTCATCCTGAACCGTTTTAAATATGTTTTCCTCGACGTTTTTACCGACTATTCTTTCCTCTATGTCCCTGTCTCAACGCACCGCGACTTATTCACACAGACCGCAAACTTAAGCGGCTGGTCGATCGGGCTTGGAATCGGATACCGCTTTGGGGCAGATTGCTATAAGCCGTCCGATTTCAATCAGTGCTGCAAAGAGTAATAATTTTTTTTTTGCTTTATCTTGAGATTTTCCTCGAGTCGGTGCATATTCTTCCTTTGATCAAATTTACTAGGGAGACCCAACATGACTCGGATTTTTTACGTCTGCATGGCCATTCTGATGTGCGGGATTGGATTTGCTGCTCCTCTTTTTTCCCAGGTTTGGACGCAACCTGTCAACGTTTCGATGAATCCTCTGATGGTAGAGGCCGAGTTTACTCAAATCGCAGCTAGCCCCTCAGGCAGGTTTGTCGCAGTCTGGGTTCGCAACGACGGAGCGAGCAGCTATATCCAAGCCTCTACCTCAACAGATGGGGTCACTTGGAGCGTCCCTGCTGACCTTTCTCTCCAAGCGATGCCCGCGCTTCTGGCCTTCAATCCTCAAATCACCGTTGATCCATCGGGCCTCTTCGTCGCAGTATGGGAGAGGAATAATGGAGGAGGTTTTTTTGTCATTCAAGCGTCTACCTCGACGGATGGGATAACCTGGAGCGTGCCTGCAGATCTCTCCTCTGCAGTCAATCAGGGTTTCTTGGCTTCGATTGCTGTTGATGGATCTGGCCGCTTTGTCGTTACATGGGGACACCTTACTGGAGGGTTCGAGATTATCCAAGCCTCTACATCAACCGATGGAATGGTCTGGGTTCCAGCGAACACGAATCTTTCTCTTGCTGGACAAAACGCCTTCTCAAATCAGGTTGCAGCCGACCCCTCGGGCCGCTTCGTCGCGGTGTGGAACCGCTCCGATGGAGCGAATCCTAGAATTCAGGCGTCTACATCGACCAATGGCACCGACTGGGTTCCCATGCTGATGCCGATTAATCTTTCTTCGGCTGGACAGAACACCGATAATCCCCAGATCATCGCCGATGCCTCGGGCCGCTTTGTCGCCGTATGGAGGAGAGTAGATGCGGGGAGCCGGACAATCCAGGCGTCTACATCAACAGACGGCATCAACTGGAGTATGGTTCCCGCCGATCTATTTCCCCCTTCCGCTCTCGTTTCCAGCGCACCTCAAATATCTGTTGATCCCTCAGGTCTATTTGTCGCCATATGGTCGATTAATTCAGGCGGAATCGATATCGTTCAGACATCTACTTCAACGGATGGAGTAACATGGAGTTCTCCCGTTTCTATTTCTAACCCTGGATCAGACTCGGTAAGTCCAGTGGTCAAAGGAGATTCCTTAGGAGGCTTCATCGCGGTATGGAAGAGCAATATTGGAGGATTTTTTGTGATCCAAACCTCAACCTCGACGGATGGAATTGTCTGGACCACCCCCGTTGATGTTTCAGACCCAGCTTCGGACTCTTCCGATCCCCAGTTAGCGGTAGATGGATCCGGCAATTATGTCGCCGTCTGGGAATTCATCGAGAGTTTGCGCAATATCATCCAAGCGTCTGCGACTACTTTGGCTTCTCTTGAACCGCCGGCCAGCGCATCGGGCCAAAGGATCTTGAATCGGTTTCTCACACAAGCTGAGAATGTGAACCATTTAACATGGTCTCCATCCCCAAGCGCTGATGTCGCCGGATACAGGATCTACAGGAACGGGGCTCTCATTGCTACGGTCTCTGGGACGACTTTCGCCTACAACGATTCTAGAGGGAAAAGCACCGCTGGCGCCTCGTATGAAATCACTGCTGTCAATTTAAGCGGCGACGAAAGCCTGCCAATTGCTTTCACTGTCCAGTGAACTGAGATCTATGGCGCAATAGCGATGATTCTGGGGGCCGACCGGCTACCGTCTTGGTTTTCCGAGACGATATAGTAGGTGTAGATAGTGTTTTTTTTCCGTCGATGGTCTTCGAATTAGAGAGATCTGCTTTGCCAAGACTGTTCCGGCAAGATCAGTCAGAGCATCGTTGCGGCTCTCCAACAAGATCTAACTACTCTTTGGGAATACAATAGACCTCTTGCGTAACTAAGGGTTCGTCGATTTCCGGGATTATTTTGGCCTATTTTCGCGACAAAAGCCAGGGGCAATATACTGATGTTTGGTATTAATTAGTTGCAAATGAGAATGGGGTCATATCAATCCCTTCTTGCTCAGTGCTAAATCCAATCAGCTTCTCTCTAAGAGCTTCTTGGGTTCCCGCTTGGCTGGTTGTCGCGATGATTTCATTTCTATGCGAGTCGAAAATAATGGCCCGATTGCCTCTAGAAATGACGGCAAAAGACTCTTCATTCCCGTTTTTGATCCAGGCCATTTTAGTTGCTGGCAACGGGGCAAACAGGTGTTGAACGACTCGGTCTAACCGGGTAGCGAATGACTGGAGCTCTTCGTGATTGGCCGGCTGCTGCAGCTGAACTTCTCTAGGGAAATAGGGTCTGATTTGGGCAAAATCGGCCCCTTCGATCAAATCCGGATTGCGAGCCAAGGCTGCTTGATATAGGGGAAGGCCCATGTTGAGGATCACATTTCTTTGAAAGGCAGATAGATTTACGCTATCTCTTTGGGCTGCCCAATTAAATACCTGCTCGAAATTCATTGAGATCTCCCTCATGGCCGATACGGCATGAAATGTGCATGCTGCTGGCTGATTGCCTGGCATATCGTACTGTCTAGCATTTTGGAGGGGCGCTTTTTGGATGTCTGGTCTTGCAATGGGTTGTGGCTGCGCGAGCGGTGCTCTAGTGAGGAACCATGCGGAGATTCGTTCGATCAGGCAGAACAGTAGGCCAATGACGGGTAGCGCTTGTAATACAGCAATAACCCGGTGGCCAAGGCAATGTGCAACGGAGCGGTTAGAAAGTTCCCAGTGCCGCTTAGCATAAGGCGCGCCTGATAGGAGTATAGCTGCCGAAAGAAGCCCGTCTTCAAAAGAAAGATTATAAGCTCTTTCGTGAGCTAAAAGTAAATAATTCATGCTCAGTAGTATAACATGAATGTCGGTTTAATCCAAGAGCCTGTGCGGGTGTTGGAAAGCAAATCCTTCAGCTTTGATTTTGTGGTTCGAAACCCTCTTATTCCCAGTGTGAAGAGATGTGTGCTCGGGGTCCCATTTCACTTTGGGAATCTTAAATTTATTTGAGGCAGAGTCATAGAGCTCTTTTCGAGTGGGGTGCTCATCGTCTGAGAGGTTATAGATCCCATCCAGGTGGTGCCGGAGGGAGTAGTCGATTGCATGGGCGCAGTCCACTTTGTGGATCATGTTGGTGTAGTGTTCGCCGGATCCGGGAAGGACATGGCCCTCGAATTGTTTGACTCTTCGCGAAAGCTCTCTTGAAGGACCATAGATTTCTGAGAGGCGCAAGAGGGTTACGCGCCAACCGATCTCTTGGAGCGAGAGGTAGTGTTTTTCCGCTTCAATGAGGATTTTCCCCTGCTCGCTTTTTGCCAGGAGTTCAGAGGTTTCATCGACCCACTGTCCGTGATGATCTCCATATACTGAAGTGGAGCTTGTGTAGATGAGGTGGCGGGGAAGATCCATCTCGAGGGCTAAATGGCGGAGAATTTGGGCATTATTGAGATAGGCGCTTTCGTAATGTTCTGGGCTGTCGGCGGCGATGGTTATGATAATGGCATCGTTATCTGCTATGAGGGGAACTAGTTCGTCCTCGTCATTTCCCTTAAGAATGATCGACTTTTGAGAAACTTTAGAAAGTGCATCGAGCCGTTCAGGATTCCGTGTTGTGGCAGTGACATAGTATCCTTTTTTCTTCCAGATCAGTGCGGCTTCAGATCCGATATAGCCGCAGCCTATAATGACGATTTTCATGATACACCTGCAAGGTATCCAAGTTTCTCGAAGGTTTCTTTCAACTGAGCATTTTCCTTTTTCTCAAGAGCCCCTTCCTTCGCTAGCCATTTAACATACTCCTTTGGGATTTCTGTGAGTAGCTTTCCTGCATGTTTGCCAAAGGGCATCCGCTGAACCTGCGGAGTTTGCTTCATTAGAGAGAGGATGGTTTTCATCTCCAGGTCGTCGACCATCTGGCTAAAGACTTTATGCAGGACGAATACATCCTCGAGCGCCCGGTGGGCTTGATTGGCTTCAATCCCGTAGGCTTCGCGGAGAAACTGGAGACTATGGCGAGGTAGGTCGCTCCGGTATTTTCGGGACCACTTGAGGGAGTCTATATAGGTCCATTGAGGTATAACGAGTCCCGCCCTTTGAAATTCGGCCTCTAAGAAGATTTTGTCAAAGGCGTCGTTGTTGTGGGCAATCAGTACATAGTCGCCTGTGCAAAACTCAGCGAAAGCTTCCAACGCCTCTTTAATTAGTGGGGCGTCTTTAACCATCTCGTCGGTGATATGCGTGATGGCGGTCGATTCGGCTGGAATCGGGCATTCCGGATTGGTGAAGGTGCAGAAAGTTCGATTCCCGGTAGGGTCGAATGCGGCAATTTCAATAATTCGGTCTTTTCCAGGTTTGACCCCTGTCGTCTCTGTGTCGTAGTATATAGGCTTCATAAAATACTCTTGAAATAGGGTTTAGTAAGCCGAATTTCGACATTTTCCTCAACTTTTTCTCGTCATTTCTGTATGATTCTTCCTTTCTGGGGGTATTTTATGAACCGATGGATCTTCCTTTCTCTGATTGCTTTAACCGGCTGTTTTCAGGCCTATAACCCGGATGACGATCTGAGGACAGTGCCTGTAACCAATAATCCGCACGTTGTGCCCAACTATGGGAATGGACTTCCTGGGATCGGCGGCGCTAGCCAACAGGGGCCCTATTGACAGCCTGTCTAGAGTCGTATAAGCTTGATATAGGTAACACGATGGAAAAAAAGACCGACTACCGCTTTTTTAAAGGCGATCCTAGCAAAGTCATGGCTAGGCTTGGGAAAGAGGGCCTATTAAAGGTTCTCAAAAGCATGCTCCTCATCCGTAATTTCGAGATTCGGGGAGAGCAGGCCTACCAGCAGGGGAAAGTCGGCGGTTATTACCATTCCTATATGGGCCAAGAAGCCATCCAATGCGGATGCATTGCAGCCACCGGCACAGATAACTGGTATACGACCACTTATCGCTGCCACGCGCTAGCCCTTCTTCTCGGCGTCACTCCAAATGAGGCAATGGCCGAACTCTACGGCAGATCTACGGGAAATGCGATGGGCCGCGGCGGTTCCATGCACCTTTATACTGACCGGATGCTCGGCGGTCTTGCAATTGTTGGCGGCCATGTGCCGATTGCGACCGGAGCTGCCTTTACCATTAAGTACCTGAAAGAAAAAAATAGAGTTAGCTACTGCTTCCTCGGCGATGGTGCTGTTGTCCAAGGCGCCGTCCACGAATCGCTGAATTTAGCCTCTCTTTGGAATCTCCCGTGCATTTACGTGATTGAGAACAATAAGTGGGGAATGGGGACGGCTTCCACCCGCGCTGTTTGTATCGAGCCGATCGCTGAAAATATGGCGAAAGCCTATAACATCCAGTCCTATACTGTCGATGGGACTAACTTTTTTGATTGCTACGCCCTTTTTGATGAGGTTTTTAAAGAGACTGCTAAAACAGGACGCCCCGTTCTGATCGAAGCGTTGGCAGAGCGATTTAGGGGCCACTCGATTTCAGATCCAGGACTTTACCGCTCCAAAGAAGACGTTGCCTGCGCTATGGAAGAGAAAGATCCGATCACCCTCTTTAAAAATACGCTGATTCAGCACGGCATGCTTACCGAAGAGGAGTTCCATGAACTGGATAAGGAACAAAAAGAAGTTGTAATTGCCGCGATGAAATTTGCTGATGAGAGTCCATGGCCCGATCCGATCACTCTGGAACAGGGTGTTTATGCTCCGGAGGACAAGTAATGGGTACGCAAATTGTTGAAATCCGCGAAGCTCTCCGCCAGGCCATCGATGAAGAGATGACCCGCGATTCTAAAGTATTTATCCTTGGCGAAGAGGTGGGAGCTTATAATGGCGCCTTCAAAGTGACCAAGGGGATGCTTGCAAAATGGGGTCCTGAACGGATCATCGATACCCCGATTTCTGAAAACGGCTTTGCCGGACTTGCGATTGGCGCCGCTCAAACAGGACTAAGACCGATCGTTGAGTTCATGAGCTGGAACTTCTCTTTTGTTGCAGCCGACCAATTGATTTCGAACGCCTGCAAGGCCCACTATATGTCGGGCGGTAGATTTAAAGTGCCGATCGTTTTCCGCGGTCCGAATGGAGCGGCGGCTCAAGTTTCTTGCCAGCACTCCCACTGCGTTGAAGCCATTTACGGCAACCTCCCTGGCTTCATTGTGATCGCGCCAGGCAATGCCTACGATGCCAAGGGGCTCCTAAAGTCGGCCATTCGGTGCAATAATCCGGTGATCTTCTTAGAAAATGAGCTCGACTATGGCGAAAAGATGGAAATTCCGACTGAGGAATATCTAGTTCCCATCGGGAAAGCTAAAGTTGTTCGCGAAGGGAAGCATGTGACCCTTATTTCATATAGCCGCATGCTGAAGGCCTGCAAGGAAGCCGCAGATGAGATGGCTAAAAAGGGGGTCACGGTCGAGATCATCGATCTTCGGACGATCAAGCCCCTCGATATAGCCACGGTTGCCTCATCGGTCCGGAAGACCCATCGCTGCGTGATTGTTGAAGAAGGGCACGTATTTGCCGGGATCTCTGCTGAAGTAGGCTTTCAAATCATTGAGCACTGCTTTGACGATCTCGACGCCCCCCTTATTCGGGTCTGCCAGAGGGAAACCCCCCTCCCATATTCCAAGATGCTGGAAAGGGAAACGGTCCCGAATAAACAAAGAATTTTAGTTGCTCTAGAAGAAGTCCTCGCCTAAAATGAAATATTGAAGCGAGGATTATCTATGCCATTTACTGTCACTATGCCTAAACTTTCTCCTACCATGGATGAGGGGACTATTGCCAAATGGCATAAGAAAGAAGGGGATAAAGTCAATTCGGGAGAGCTCCTCGTAGAGGTTGCGACCGATAAGGCGACAGTCGAACACAACGCCCTGGATGAAGGGTACCTCCGCAAAATTCTCATTCCTAATGGCGGTCATGCCATCGTCAATCAGCCTATCGCTATTTTCACTGAAAAAGCAAATGAGAGCATCGAAGGGTACAAGCCAGAGGGAGACATGCCAAACGCAGAAGTCAAAACGCAAAATGCAAAAGTAGATAATCAGCCTTCGGCACCAGCTCCTGCAAAAGCTGCAGTCACCTCAGCGATGCAGCAACCGGCATTTGCCCCAGAGCCCCCTTTAGATAAGTATGAATTTGGGTTCCCGACAGGAACAATTAGCGGCCGCACTCCAGCCTCCCCACTCGCAAAAAAGATAGCCAAGGAAAAAGGGTTGGATTTGACCACTGTTAAAGGATCTGGACCTGGCGGAAGAGTCACAAGCAAAGACCTAGATCTCGCTCAGCCAGATCAGACGGTTGCCTTCGGAAAACGAGAAATGCCAACAGATGCTCCTGGCAGCTACGAAGAAGTGGCTCTGACTCCGATGAGAAAAGTGATTGCGAACAGGCTGCAGCAGGCTAAGAGTTTTATACCGCATATTTACGTGAGACAGGAAATTGATGTGGATGCTCTTGCGGCTGCTAGAGAGCAGCTTAAGAGCGGCAACGTGAAGGTTACGTTCAACGATTTTGTCATTCGCGCTTGTGCATTGGCTCTGCGGGAGCATCCACTGGCCAACAGCGGATTTGATTCGACCAACCAATCGATTATTCTATTCAAAACAGTCGATATTTCTGTTGCGGTCACTGTAGAAGGGGGGCTTATCACTCCGATTGTCCGTCACGCAGACTTTAAAAATCTAGGCGAGATCTCTCTTGAAGTGAAAGAACTTGCAACTCGCGCTAAGGCGGGGAAGCTAAAACCTGAAGAGTACAAGGGCGGATCATTCACCATTTCCAATATGGGAATGTTCGGCGTCTCCGACTTTGCAGCAATCATCAATCCTCCGCAAGCAGCGATTCTCGCGGTTGGCGGCATTGAAGAGCGCCCCTGCGTTAAAAACGGCCAGGTGGTTGTCGGCAAACGGATGAATGTGATCCTTTCTGCAGACCATCGAGTTCTTGATGGAGCGGAAGCGGCTAAATTCATCAAAACCATTCAAAAATATCTCGAGAACCCATCGCTCTTGCTAATCTAGTGATTTAGAGCGCTTTGCGCTTCGTTCATTCGAAAGGTATTTGTGATTTCTCCCAAATCCCTTATAGGAAGATTAGGAAGGCCAATCGGCCTCCAATCTAAGATAGGGAGTTCTATGAAAAAATTATTCGCAATTTCTGTTCTATGCATGGCATTTGCATGCCACGCAAATGATAGCTATGTGGCGCAAGAAAGCTGCCCAAAGCCATCATGCTGCCCAAAGCCAGCACCAAAACCATGCTGCCCAAAGCCAGCGCCGAAACCATGCTGCCCTGCGCCAGCGCCAAAGCCTTGCTGCCCGCAGCCGAAGCCATGCTGCCCAAAGCCAGCGCCGAAGCCATGCTGCAAGCCTGAGCCAAAGCCTTGCTGCCCAAAACCAAAACCATGCTGCCCAAATGGCCAAGGATCAAACACTGATCAGCCAGCTGCGGGCCCCATGAAAGATGCCAAGAAAGATGCTAATACTCAGGGTCAATAAGACGTCTAATTAATTCGGGGGAGGCACTCTAGCCTCCTCATTCGTACCCTTGACCAAAATAGGACAGACAGGATAAATTCTGCCCTATTTTTAAACTCAAGGTGTTATATGTCAGTTGTCAATGATGTTCGTCCATTCCTGAAATCCTTTCAGGAATTTATTAAGGCTGCTGCTACAAGTTATGTATCTATTGCTGACTTTTCTACCGATGAAAAGGTGGATGAGGTGTTTCGAGGGATTAGACCCCAAATGGAAGAAGTTCAGAAATTCATCGAACTCATTCCTCCCACTGATGGATACAGCCAGCTCCTAAAAGCTTCATGGAAAGTATTCACTGAAGACGTTTTGACAGAAGGAGATCGCAATACTAGAATTAAAAATACAGCAAAGAATGCATATGCCTTGGGATGTGTGGTTGAGGCCTATGCCGCTATCAATAACTGTACATTGAAATATGGAGTTAATTTGCTGCCTGGGCTTTCCTCTCTTGAATTCGTCGGCGAAGCGCCCCAACTTCCCGCGTTTACTCCAGCGATGGCCGCGGCCGCTCCAGGGATGGTATCGTTGGCCATGCCCGCTCCAGTGGTTGTTATGCCCGACAGTTGGCTGAGTCCTGATGGCAGGTCCTGTATTCCTCGTGTTTATGGGGGGGCTGAGGCCGGGCCAGCAGCAGGGCAACAACTTGGCGGCAATGATGGAGATCTAGAAGAAGCTATCCGTCTTTCTTTAGGAGGTTGCGTTGATGAGGCGGCAGCTTCGGCATTGCTACCTCCAGCAATGGCAAGATCCGCTGGTTGGGGAGAGGAAGGGGCGGTCCCATCTTATGGAGCAACTGGCGCCGGGCCTGCTGGTCCTCAAGGTGAAACTTCTAGCCAGTACTTGGAACGTATAGCAAACGAGTGGTTAGAAAGGGATACTCTAGAGGCCTTGCGGCTTTCTCGTGAAGAGGCAAAAGGCTCCGAATAATACATGTGGGGCGCCACAATGCGCCCCACGAATTTTTAATCCAGCATGTATTGCGGCAGCGCAAAGGATGCCCGGTGTATCGCCGGTGTGTAGTAGCGCATTTTACCCGTCACTTTACTTAGACGCTCAGCAAGTACTTTCTCTGAAACTTTGTACTTCTTATCGCTCGCCCAGCCGAATGCCATGAAGCCGCCTGTGTAGGTGGGGACTGGGGCGACATAAAAGCTCACCTGCTTAAAATGGGGCGTGCGGTTCTCTTTTGTGAGGACAAGCTCGCTTTTTTGCATGAAGGGGACGCCGTTTTGGTTGACGAAGATCCCATTTGGAGTGAGCAGCCCTTTGCAATCGCCATAGAATTCAGCGCTAAAGAGCACTTTTGCGGGTCCTTCTGGATCGTTGGAGTCGCAAATAATCACATCAAAGGTCTCTTCGGTCTCTTTGACGTATTTTGAGGCGTCTTGGATCACGATTTTGGCTCTTGGGTTATCAAAGGCGCCATTAGAGACTGAGGGGAAGTATTTCTTCGAGAGCTCGATGACGGATGGGTCGATTTCGACTTGGACGACTTTTTCGAGGTATTCGTGCCGAAGGACTTCCCGGAGGAGGCCGCCGTCGCCGCCGCCGATGATGAGGACAGATTTGGGATCGGGGTGGGCGAGGAGGGGGACGTGGGCCATCATCTCGTGGTAGATGAATTCGTCTTTCTCTGTGAGCTGGACGATCCCGTCCATAGCCATCACTCTGCCGAAGCGGCTGTTCTCAAAGATCGCGAGATCCCAAAAGTCGCTCTTTTCCTGATAGATCATCTCCTCGATGGAAAAGGTTTGCTTCCACTCGGGATAGAGAGTCTCTTGATATCCTGTAACTAATAATGCAGCTAAAAGGGTTGCGATCATATTTCCTCCAAAAAATGGGGGAAGTATAAGGGAAAAAAATGATTAGAGCCAGCGGTTTCTGCGGAAGAGGGCAACCGCAATGATGGAGGCGGCGAGGGTGATCCCCATGATGAGGAGAAAGGCATAGGATTTGCCTTGGAAGGGGAGGGCTACGTTCATCCCGTAGACGGAGGCGACGGTGGTTGGGATGGTGAAAATGATCGTAACGGCAGTGAGGAGTTTGATGGTCCGGTTGACGTCATTGGTGAAAATGATGTGGTAGGAGTCGCGGAGGGACCTGATGCTTTTGATGTTGACGCTGCAGACGTCTTCCGACTGGTGCATAGCGATCATGATGTCCTCGAGGAGATCCAGGTCGGTCTCGTAAAAGTTCATATACCTGCCCGAGGCCATGGTTTCGAGGAGGTTGCGCATCGGAACGAGCGAGGTGAGGTACTGGTTGAGGATCTCTTCGTTCTTGGTGAGGACGACAATGGCGTTGCTGTCGACGATTTTGGGCGGTTCTTCAGCGCCTAAAATGCTCGCTCTCACCCGTTTGATGCTGTTTGTGTATTCATGGGTGATTTTCATCAGGATGCTGAGGATCAGTTTCGGCTTTTGGGTATTGCTAAGCGTCGTGTTGGTTGCGAGAAGGTTTTCGATGATTTCACTGCGGTGAGGGGATATGGCTATGACGAAGGAGTTGGTGATGAGCATCGTAAGGGTCTCAGTATAGAGGCCGAATTCGTTGCTGCCAGGATGGCGGACGAAGAAGAGGATATTGTCGTCGATGTGCTCTATACGGGGCAGCTCGAACTTATCTAAACTATCCCGGATGTCTGAAATGTCAATTCGGGTAGCTTCTGCAATTTTGCCTAAGTCTTCAAGGTTAGCTTCTTTGGCATAAATCCAGCTTCCCTGGCGGAAATCGGGTATTCTTTTAAACTCGCTGTCGCGGAAGTCTTTAAAATAGATCTCGAGCATACCCTCTACATATCTTGTAGGGAGAATCTATTGCAATATGAAATTCAGCCCGTTAAGGGCAGGGCGATTGCATGAAAACAACTTGACTTGAAGAAATTTACCGCAGAGACGCAGAGAACGCAGGCTCGACTTTAGGATTTTTTAGGCAGCTGCGGCTCTGGAGATCAGCTCTTCTAAGTCTATTTTCCCAAGTTCGCCTTTTAGACCGAACTTTGAAAAATATTTTCGCTTTAGGATCTCCATACGCACATAGTTAAGTGTATCCGAAAACGTAATATGTCTTTTTTGATACCATGACGCTCTTTGTATCGGGATTTTTTCACGATTCTTTTTTGCTAGTTTTCCAGCCATAAGCACAACTAGGGAAAATGAGGCATATATGCATGGTGTTGTTCGATCAATTGCTTTGTCTGACCACTGTCTTTGTGTCTCAATTCCTAAGTGCCTTTTTGATTCTTCAAACGTCACTTCCAATGACCATCTTGCTACAAAGATTTCCACAATTCTTTCGGGAGCATGATTGATTTCTGTACTAAATAAAACTATGGGATCTGATTTACTCTCTGGATCTTTTATCAGAACCCATCGAATAGGTAATGGAGCGATACCAAATGCATACCATAAACCGATCCCCGTATAGATCAGAAGCTTCTTTTTCCTTCCGCCATACCATGAAGTTTCGACTTCTTGCCAAATGGTAGTCGGATCTTTCAGATATTCAGTAAATAGGGGGCATCTTTTCCCAACTAAAAGAGGTCTTCCTTTCCTCTTCTTCTCTTTGTCAGGAAAATTAAACACACGAGCATCTAGCCGAAGTCTAGAAATCAAGGCCCCGCCCGCGTTAACGCAGGCGTGGCCAATTTTGTAAGTGGCAAAAGCCACATCGGCTACAACTACAAATTTCCGATCTTTACCTACCCATCGCCCTATTGTTTTAACCAACTGAACAGTCCAGTCTGTTAGTTTTTTATGCCTCTTAGTTTTGGCCAAATCTGATTTGTTCTTCGAAGTAGAAAGTGGGTGTTTAGGAGGGATTAATTGAGTAAAGAATGGTAACGACCACCGGGTTTGGCAACCTGGGAACTGAATTGAGATACTAGCGACAAGCCATTGCAGTCCAATCGTAAGAACTTTTCGATTTTTAGTTGAGCGAACGGGATCTCTTTGTCGGCCCAATCCTTTAATCTTGATTCCCTTCCTTCTCTCGACTGTTGTATCTATCGGAATAATGAGTTCTTCATCAGGAAGAAATATCGAGATAATTTGGAGAAAAAGGATTTGAGAGCCCTTAAAAGAATTCCATTTGGCTCCGCTAAAAACCCAGTGAAATCGGGAGAAGTTTTTCACTGCTTTTAGGCCTAAGGACCGAAGGACATCTGCAACGGTTCTTCGGCCTTTTGTAAGGAGATGGCCCGCGGTTATCAGAACGATATTTTTATACACAGGACGAGAAAAGAGTGGAGAAAAGAGGGCAAGGACGTTTAGAATTTCGGCTGGTAGATCTAGCATCTTAGTTATTGGTACCTCTGGTTTTTTGCCGGCAAGCAAAATTTTAGGTATCTAAGATACTGATCTACCTTTTTTTATGTCAAAAAATCCTAAAGTCGAG
>JANPFC010000074.1:0-2564 GCA_031423235.1 Chlamydiota bacterium
TCTTTGTCAAAGACGCCATCAATGATGCAGCAGTGGAAGTGAAAATGGGGGTTGAGGGCTTTACCGAATCGCTGCAAAAACGTCACTGAGCCTAATCGGCAACCGTCGGGAAGGGGAGAGCCGTTTGAGCTGGACTGAATAAGTTGGCTTTCAATGGCACTAATCAAAATATTCAAAACTCCACTGATATACTCGTGATGGTGATGGAGGAAATAGCGAAAACGCTTGGGAAGAGAAAGAACCCATTGACGAACTGGCACTTTTGGAAAAACGTGGTCGACTAAATGAGCAGCGATCTGTGCCATATGTCTTGTATTGCAAGAGGGACAAACACCTCTTCCCTTGCAAGAGAACGCAATTAAAAAATCGTGCCCGCACCCTTGACAGTGAGCTCGGGCAAATCCATGAGCAAGAATCCCGCATTTTAAGAAAGATCGGAATTCATCCTCAATGAAATGAGGGAGATCTTCAGTCGCAGCGCGAGTTTCTAGCCAGGTTTCCAATTCTTTTTGGATCGTTTGGTAAAGGACTGATTTTTCGGGCCTTCTTTGCCGATAAACAAAGGGCGTTAGTCGATGAGATTCTCCTGGTGAGGGACAGGCCATTTTGATTCACGCACAATAATCATAAATCTGCGAGGTTGCTCTTTATATGATTTTAGTGCAATAATCATTATGTATTCTGGAGGGTTTATGACGAGGGGCGGAAAAAGAAAAGGCTCTGGACGTCCGCATGGGACGGGAAAGTTCGGCGAGCCGACTAAACCCATTCGAGTGCCTTTGAGTGATCTAGAGCGGGCTCTGAAATGTGTGCAGAATCGGTTTTTTCGACTCCCTCTTTATTACTGTCCTGTTACAGCTGGAGTGCCCTCGGCTGTAGACGATAAGGTCGATCAAGAGATTGATTTAAACGATCTTCTTATCAAAAAACCGGCAGATACGTTTTTTGTGAAAGTAACTGGGCTTTCTATGATTAAGGCTGGAATCCAAGACGGTGACATTCTGGTCGTTGACCGGAGCGTGGAACCTAGCTCTGGGAAAATTGTGATTGCATCCATAAATGGAGAACTCACTGTTAAACGTTTGTCCATCAGGGGAAAGAAAATTCAACTTCTCGCCGAAAACGATGCTTTCTCCTCAATAGAAATTTCTGATGAGATGAGCTTCCAAATCCTCGGTACTGTCACAAGCGTTATTCATGTGATGTAGAGTTACCCGAGCTTCTCTATTCTCTTGGCGTTGCATAAACAGTTGTTCTCTCATCCCAACTTGAGCTTCTCGTCCCTCATTTAGCGCCGCAAATAAGAACAGTTTTTCCCCATCACTACAATTAAGAAATAAACCACCAAAAATAAATATTTCTTTCAAATATTATAAATATCTGGTTTAGTCTAATTCCTCTAAAAAAGGAGATGCAATATGATTAATGCAGCCGCAGACAACCGCCCCGTGAATATTCCTCCAGTTCCTCCTGTCCATGGTCAACTAGAAATTCCACTATCGGCATTTGGTCATGCGGTAGACGCTGTATTTGAAGGGCGCGATATGGGGACCGTTGTCTTCCCCGATGCCGATATGAAGATTTTTCTCACTGCAAAGCCTGAAGTGCGCGCAGAAAGACGATATCGGGAACTAATCCACAAATTTCCCGATCTCTCTATGACATATGATGAGATTTTAAAAGAGATTGAAGAGAGAGATAAAACTGACACTACCCGCGCTGTTTCTCCTCTTAAGCAAGCCCCGAATGCCACATTGATCGACACCTCCAAATTCACAGCGGATCAAGTGATCGCAAAAATCGTCCGGATGAAGCCGAAACGGCGTTTCCCTAAGATGAAACTCTCCTACAAGATCGTCTATTGGATGGCCCGGATCTTTTTTAAATCCTGTTTCCGATTGCGAGTCTATGGCCTTGAGCATTTTCGGCCAGGCGCTGCTGTCATTGCGGCCAATCACGCCTCTAACTATGACCCGATGGTTCTCTCCATTTCGTGTCCCGAGGAGGTCCATTTCTTAGCTAAGGGATCGCTCTTTGATATTCCAATTCTTGGGAGACTGATTCGGATCCTTAATTCCCACCCCGTGGCGCGCGGAGCTTCCGATGCGGCTGTCTTCCGAACGATGTTGCAGCTCATCTCCGAGGGGAAAAAACTAATCTTATTCCCTGAAGGGCAAAGAACTCGTACTGGCGATATCCAGCCGTTGGAACGGGGGCTTGCTTTTCTTGTCCAAAAAGCTAAGTGTCGGATTATCCCTGCATATATTCAGGGGAGCTTTGAAGCGTGGCGTCCGGGCAAGGCGGTTCCCAAATTCTTTGGGAAAATGACGGTGGTCTTTGGCTCCTCAATTGATTACGAAGAGAGCGAGGATAAGAAGGGTGCGCAAGCGCGCATCACTGCAAAGACAGAAGAATCTATACGGGCGCTAAAAGCGTGGCTGGAAAGCGGCGCAACAGGCTCTCCTCCTTAAGAATAGTAAACGCAAAGACGCGGAGACGCAAAGATTTTTATTCTTTGCGTCTCCGCGTCGTTGCGTTAAACTTTCTGACTTCTGTTTAATGAT
>JANPFC010000075.1:0-8890 GCA_031423235.1 Chlamydiota bacterium
AAAAGTTCTCGATCTCTTTGCCAATGAGTATGAAGTCGAAATCAAAAGGAACGGCTCATTTTGGTCTATTGTGAAGGAAAAAAAAGCCATCCCTCTCCGCCAGCTATTTCCCGATCCCTATTCTTCAATTGAGAAACCTCTCCCATTCCACCCCTCGGGCTGGTATTCTTATGGCCACATTTTTACGCGGCTTATTCAAGAGTATGAGATGAAAGCAGCCGTCTTCATCGGTTCTTCCCTTACGGCTACCCCCCTCCTTCTTGGAGAACTGATCCCTTGCGATGGGAAAATCTTTGTCGTAGATCCGTCTCCAGAAGAAAGTACCTATCAGCAATTCCTATCTAATGTGATTCATGCCGAACTCACCGATCACATTATTCCCCTCCGAATGGATCCATTAAAAGCTGCGAAGAAAATCAGAAATCTAGACCTTCCCCTCGACCTAATCTACTTTGAAGCCCCTGCAGATTACTTCGCGACGTATCAAGCTCTCCAAGCCTGGTTTTTGAACATCAAAAAGTGGGGAATACTTTGCGGAAATGGGTGGAATAATCTCGATACCCAGCGCGCAATCATTCAATTTGCACGAGAAAACAATCAAATCATTCAAAATGAAAATAATTTCTGGATGTTTTTATGAAAATACTTTCCTTATTTTTCGCATTTGGAATTTTATTTTGCAACGAACCACCTATGTTTATCTCGCTTGGATCCTATTGCGCACCTGCATACATTCTAAAAGAGATGGGGCTTAGAAAACCTGTTTACCCCTTTGATTGGATCCTATCTATAGATGGAGAAAAGGTCATTGAAATACTCGAAGATGATTTTCTTCATTTCCTAAATCCAGAGTATCTTATCCCAGCCCCCAAATCTGAACTCTTAACAAATACGTACTACCATCTAGAATTTTCCCATACGAAAAAATCCAAAGGATTACCCTATTATCTTGACAACGAAGAATTCGAACAATTTATCGCATCCTATGAAAGAAGGATTGAAAGATTTAGAAACTTAAAAACCTACCCTGGGAAAGTTTATTTTGTTCGAGTTCCATCGGCACTCTCCACTTTTGCTACATTTAAAGACGAAAAAAACCTCGAAATTAGCGAAGACTACGCTGTCCGTCTTTATAATACGCTGAAAAAACGATTCGAGAATTTGGATTTGAGCGTAATTATCATCAATCAATCGAAAGATGTACGAGAAGTTAGAAAAAACATAACTGAGAACATAGTGATTTTCAGTCTTAGCACCACTCCATGGCAGTCCATTTTCACTCAACTCATTCAAGAATCATCCTTAGCAGAAGCACTGCCGTGAAAAAATTGCTGATCGCCATCATTTTTTCACTCCAATTGGCAAGTAATGAGCACACGACCCTCTTAATTAAAATCCCTACCCGTTCTCGCTTCACACAATTTTTCAACACTCTTGACCAATACTATTCCAAACTTTCAAATACCATTTCCTACCATTTCGTCATTAGTTGCGATATCGACGATCCTGTTATGAACTGCAAGGAAGCAATTGACAAGTTCAGCAGTTACCCCCATCTAAGCTATTATTTTGGGGGTAATAAATCGAAAATTGAAGCCTGTAACTGCGACATCGACAAACACCCAGATTTTGACATCTTGCTTCTTGGGTCTGACGACATGATCCCGGTCATGGATGGTTATGATGAAATCATTGTAACTAACATGAAGCAATTCTTCCCCGGCTATGACGGAGTCGTGCATTTCAACGACAACTTCCAGGGGGAAGGGCTAAATACTCTGCCGATTTTGGGCAAGAAATATTACGAGATGTTTGGGTACGTTTACTACCCTGAATACGTGTCTTTATATTGCGACACTGAATTTACAGACGTCTCTCGACTATTACGCAAAGCAAAATACATCGATTTAGTCATTATCGAGCATCGACATCCTGCTGCGGGAAAGGGGATGCTCGATGAGTTGTATATTAAGAACGATTCGTTTGTTAAACGCGACTACGATTTATATATTCAGAGATCAGGAGTCAACTTTTTTATTTTCAATGCGTTGAACCTATCAGGGCGATTGCATGAAAAACATCTTGACTTGAAGAAATTTACCGCAGAGGCGCAGAGAACGCAGGGGTCGCAGAGGATTCAAGGTTTGTTCCTTTTTCATTACTCACTCGTTTTATCCCTTCTTTTAGCGTTGGAACGTTGAAATTTAGCAACAGACCTTTTCTCAGGTCGAGAAGGCGGAGATATGTAAGTAATTGAGCAACATGGATTGATGAAAGGGAATCTACTGCTTTAATTTCTACGATAATTTTTTCTTCCACCAAAAAATCGACGCGACAGCCGGACTATAATATTACGTCTCTATAGGTTATGGGATATGAACGTTGTCTTTCATACGGAATATTTTGAAATTTGAATTCTTGAGCGAGACACATTTCATAGGTGGACTCAAGCAATCCCGGCCCAAGCCGTCGATGGACCTCGATAGCTGCGCCTATGATTTTTTGTGTTATTAAATGATCCATAAGATGAGCCACTAGTCTATAGAAAAATATTAAAAATATAAATTGATATTTTCTCTGCGTTCTTTGCGCCTCTGCGGTAAATTTCTTCAAGTCAAGATGTTTTTCATGCAATCGCCCTGTTGAACCTATCCTCCGATTCTTATAATCGAAGTTTTCTTAGTGTGGATATTTATTGAGTATGATCCTTTCCGGACCTTCGATACCTTTTCTTCTTGCAACGATCAGTCCATCAGCCGAGCAACTCTCGCCCACTCTGTGCTCTGCAATAATGCGGCAATCATTATCTTTAAAGAAATTAACGCAGGTATCATGAACAGGATCGGTGTGTGTTGAAATAAAAAAATAGTCTATTTTGTTTGCTTGAATCGACTTAACACATGTTTTTAACATCTCATATTCAGCTCCTTGAATATCGGAGTGAAGGATGTGGAGATGATCAATATTCTCTCTTTCTAAGAAGGAGTCGATTTCAATGTTTTCAGCCCCGCCATAATCTGCCGAATCGTTATCTCTAAGACCGGCATACCCGCGAATAAAATTACCCTTTTTGTTGTTCAAATTGAAATTTATTTTCCCGATGTTCATCCGAAAAGGGTCTGGTTCTACCATATAATTTTTCGATCCGGGGATTGCGGTAGCAAACCAGAGAGAGTAATAGCCCCAATAGGAACCCAGTTCGATCATGGTTGAGTTGGGCTGTATGAATTTCAAGACTTCAAAAAACGCTTTTTCTTCTTGAGGCTCATGGTGCCCTTTTAATCCATAAATAATATCAGTCATCCATTGCCCGTAGTAGCAATCTTTTAATACGATGACTCCATTATGCATGAGTTGGTAGGACTCAAATCCTGCGTCTATGATTTCGCCGGCATGGGGAATCTTAGGTATGAAATCTGTATCAGTGGCTCTGATAGTAAATAAGGTGCGGGAGTGAAGATATTGCGGATCAGAACGTCTGATCGGATCTGAGGAAATTTCTTCGATGAACCGTTCTTTATGATTTTGAATATCCTCTGCATAAAATAAAGTAGGAAGCAGAGATAAAAACCGCAGACAATTTCTTAAAAATTTCATTGTTCTTCTCGGCAAAAATTTTCGACAAGGAATTTTCCAAATTCGCTAAATAATTCAGGTTGAGTAGGGTAGCAATGCCTAACTTTGAAGACATCGTCGTTTAATCTGCTCTCGACCACAATTCCGCTAAATGGGGGATCCCCCTCATTCATGATAACGAGTTTAAATCTTAAGGTTTGAAATCGCTCTTTTAGAGTCCAATAAAGGCTCATTGCGTCTTCGTCTGAAATATCGATGATTTCCTTGCATTTAAAATACCTGTGGGGGTCAGTTAGCCCCATGCGATAAGAACACCGAAGAAAAATGACAGTTCCAGGATATCCGGCGATTTTATTAAATCTTTCAATTCGCCTTTGATACCTCTCCATTAAACTTTGCCAATTTTGAACATATTCAAGTCCGAAGAAGTCCCCTTCGTGAACAAATTCAAAATGGTAGTCGAGATGAATGAGAGACGCACCGCTTGCATTTCGAAGGAGAAAATTATCTGGAATCAAAAAGTCCTCATTTAAAAAATTCCGAAAATCCTCTCGGATCGCTTTGATCAGTCCTTCATTATCTATGGAAATAAGCCAATCAAGCGGAAAAGCGACCTTTCTCATTCCGCAATATCTCAATAGGCCGGCTGGAACGCAAGAAGAGCCAAGGCTAACAAATAGAGTATTGTTACCGATTTCTAACTGGTCGGCATCGTTATCTACGAGCCATAAATCAGCGGAAAGACAGTGCGCCCATAGGACTAAAATGAACCCGTAGCGAATCATTTGCACCTCCCATCGGAATGGAGCAAATAGCCTCCATCGTTCATCCCTCCATACAGATATGTCCCAAAAGCGGGGTGGCAGAGATCTCCGATTTCGCTCCTTAGCAGACTCAAAGCTGGGTCTAGATAATTTTCCATGGGTCCATGGCCGCATTGAGGCAAAACAAAATCTCTATAATACGAAGTGGGAGAAACGTGGTCATTATCGGACCATTGAAAATGGCGGCAGAGTGGCACAAAAGCAAGCCCCACGATTTTCTCATCAGCGCCGGGGGGATTCCAGGGCCGCCAATGATAGTTAAACGGAGGAAGGGCCAGCCTGACATACTTGACATTTTCATTTGCTTCCATAGTGGCAATCACTCCATTGAGATCAAAATCTTTAACTAAAAGAAAATCGTGCTGATGGATAAACACATAGGGCGTCGTTACTCGAGCTACTGCTTCTTTAATTGCACCGGCGAGATGGACCCATTTCTCACAGAAAATCAATTCTGTATTGGAAAAATAGGGATCTACCTGAGTTAAGAATTCGATCGATTTCTTATATTTCTCATAATCGTCTGCCCGATCCTCAAAACCTGGCTGAAGTCCATCGAATACAATGATCTTCTTGCAGAGAGCAAACGCAGGGATGCGGAATAAGCTCGCTTGGGAAGGGTAGATATGCTCTGTGGAAGGGATAGACGGGATCGGATTGGTGGTTGTAATGACGGTGATCATTTCAGCCACAGTCTCATCATTATAGATCTTCCCATTCCAAAGGACTTCGGAACCGAGTAGCGCGGAGAAGAAAAAAATCATCAGATATTTTGACATGCAAATAGTGTGCATGAGAGTGAAGTTTTTTTTGTAGCAAAATACGCACATCAAGTATCCTTCTCCACTCTATGATTCGGTTATTGACAGCACTGCTTCTAACTCTTCAAATCCACGCATACAATAGCCAATGCGGACAGGATCAGTTTGTCCATGAACATTACTTCTGCTGCCTAAAGGGGGGGGCTTTTGTCGATATCGGTGCACACGATGGCATTAGTTTAAGCAACACCTACTTCTTAGAGAAAGAGATGGGATGGACCGGACTTTGCATCGAGCCGATCCCAAAAGTTTTTGCTGAACTAAAAAAGAACAGAAAAGCGACCTGCATCCAGGGCTGCGTATCTGATCGGTCAGGCCCCAGCCAGTTTCTCAAGATCACTGGACCTATTGAAATGCTTTCCGGGCTTGTCGATCGGTATGATCCGCGGCACTTAGAAAGAGTCCGCCGCGAAGTCTCTTCGGAAGGAGGTTCCTACGAAACCATCGACGTACAATGCTACAGATTCAACGACCTTCTTGAACAAAACGGGATCAAGCACGTTCACTTCTTGAGCATCGACACAGAAGGGGGGGAATTTGAAATCATTTCATCCATTGACTTCGACCGTTTTGAAATCGACGTTATGACCATTGAGAATAATTACAACGATCCTCGCTTTACCCCGTACTTAGCCGAACAGGGATTCCGATTCGTAAGGTCGCTTGATCAGGATATGATTTTTATTAACGAAAAATTCTATAAATGAAAAAAGTTTCATTATTTCTCGCTTTATTTCTACAGTGTACATGTTCCGACCTCATCGAGAGGGGAAGGGGAACATATGGAGATCCTCTTGTCCTTAGTTGGGGAGAAAATGCCAAGCTCAAGATTGGACAATTCAGCTCGATTTCTGCAGAAGTAGAGATCTTATTAGGAGGAGAGCACCGTTCTGATTGGGTCACTACGTACCCTTTTAATTGTTTTTGGGCGAATGCTCAGCACATTTCAGGCCATCCAAAAACGAAGGGAGATGTGTTAATTGGCAATGATGTCTGGATTGGACGGGGAGTTTGTATTTTATCTGGAGTAACCATCGGGGATGGAGCCATAATAGGCGCAAAAGCACTTGTTTCAAAAGATGTTCCTCCCTATGCAATCGTGGCTGGGAATCCAGCTCGAATCATCCGATATCGGTTTAATGAAACAACCATTCGGAAATTGATCGAAATCGCATGGTGGAATTGGCCTGAGGAGAAAATTGCCAATGCAATGCCCTATTTGCTCTCCAGCAATATTGATGCATTCATCCAATATTGTGAAAGGTGAAGCTATGTTTAAAACTGCTAAATTTTGGATCCTGCTCTTTTGTATCGCAAGCACTCAAGCTACAGCCGCCATCCGCCTTCTGACTTTTCACGTCAACAGACCAGATTTTATCGAAATTCAGCACAAAACTTTTAATAAGTTTATGCAAGATGAATATGAGTTAATTGTATTCAATGATGCTAAGACTCCAGAATTAGAAGCTCAAATCCGAGAAGTTTGTGAAAAGTGCGGTATTTTATGCATCCGTTACGAACAAGAATGGCATCAACTCGATCCTCTCAATGATCGAATACGCCAATGGTTAATAGACCCCAAAATCACTTCTTCGCTCTCCTTCTTGGGAGATCCATCTATCCAGCCAAGCGTACGGCACTGCCATGTAATTCAATATGCGCTCGACCATTTTGGATATGATCATGATGATATTGTCGCTTTGGTCGATGGGGATTTATTTCCCATTCGGCCGATATACCTACGCGAGTTACTGTCCGATTGCAGCATGGTCGGAGCGCAGAGAGTCATGGGTGATATCGATTACTTTTGGGTGATTTTTACCGCATTTAATCCTAAACTAATGCCCAATAAGTACGATTTAAAATTTAATACTAGTGTTATTCACAACACCCTGCATGATAGTGGATCAGAGACGTACCACTATCTTAAAAATAACCCGTCGGTTCTGGCTCATAAATGGACTGGTCATTCAAGTATCGCTTTTGAGGGACTTTCCACTTTTGAACTGCAGCTTCATGGATTTAATGACAGTGAGATTCGCCTCACTAGAAACTTACAAGTGCCAGTCCCCGTAGAATTTCATCTAGATCACCGCTTTTTGCATTTTTGCGCTAGCTCCTTTCATTACGAAGGCTATGAAGAAAAGCTACGATGGGTGCAAAAGTTTTTGGACGAAATATTGGAGAGCAACGAATAAAATGCGATTTATTACCTTTTTTTTGATGGTTTTTGTGTGCGCATTTGGCGATCCCACAGAGGAATTGTCCCGCCAATATATGCTTCATTGCTCGCAGATATCGGATATCAACGAGCATATCCCGACACTTCGACAGCTAGCTAAAGAATGTTCTTCTGTAGTTGAAATTGGAGTGAGGGATATCGTCTCAACTTGGGGGATCATCGTAGGATTGGCTGAAAGCTCTGTGCTCAATCCAACTTACTTAGGAATCGATCTTCGCTACCCGCCTTTGAATAACCTGTTTCTGGTCGATGAGCTAGCTCAATTGAACGGAGTTTCATTTAATTTTTGGGAAGCCAGCGATTTTGATATCGATATTGAGACAACAGATATGCTCTTTATTGATTCCTTGCATACCTATCGCCATTTAACATATGAACTTGAAAAATTCTCCCCCAAAGTAAAGAAGTATATTGCTTTACATGACACCAGCGCGCCTTGGGGAGACCAAGATGAGCCTTATTACGGCAATGATATCCCAGAATATCCCCCCCATATTGACCGGACGAAGAGAGGACTATGGCCCGCTGTTGTCGATTTTCTCAAAAGTCATCCAGAATGGATCCTAAAACAGAGATACCTGAATAATCACGGATTTACCATCCTTGAGAGAAGTGAGTTCAAACAACCATCATTGCCTAATGACCCCAAAGAACTCTACATCGATTTAATCAAAAAGTCCGTTACGAACATCATCTATGAAGATCCAGAGCTTGCTAGCATCTACAATCCCTACAAGAGGGAAAATGGGTTAGATTACCCGTTATCTGCTCATACGATGATTGGGCTAAAAAGATTGGATAATATCCATGACTGCCTAAAAAATATCATGGAAAACAACATAGAAGGAGATTGTATCGAAACCGGTGTTTGGAGAGGCGGAGCAACTATCCTTATGAGAGCTATCCTCAAGGCATATGGAGATACAAATCGCAAAGTTTGGGTGGCCGATTCCTTTGAGGGCCTCCCTCCGCCGAACTCCTCTAAATACCCCCATGACAAAGGCTATAATCTATGTGACGATGCCAACCTAAAAGTTTCCCTAGAAACAGTCCAAAATAACTTTAAAAGATACGGACTCTTAGATGATCAGGTTGTCTTCCTAAAGGGTTTTTTCGAACACACCCTGTCCACAGCGCCAATAGAAAAAATTTCGCTGCTCCGCTTAGATGGAGATCTCTATCAATCTACTTTTGAAGCCCTTACTGCCCTTTATCCTAAGGTTTCAATAGGAGGATATACTATCATTGACGACTATGGCGCGCTAGAACCGTGCGCTCAAGCTGTGAACGACTTTAGAAAAATGTATGGGATCACAGATCGAATGATGCCGATCGATTGGACCGGGGTATATTGGAAAAAAACAAAAGAAGCCATACGTGGTAAATCTTATACGGCGAACCGTTAGGTTTGGTGAATTTGGGTAGCA
>JANPFC010000076.1:0-30211 GCA_031423235.1 Chlamydiota bacterium
CGGCATCGATTGTGATGACAAGAGATCCAAAAGTCCATTTTCCGAACGGATCTTTTCATCGTTGAAAATGAGAGTGAGGCCGATATTTAAATAAGCGTAGTGCCAAAGGCGCTTGAGGATGAGCTCTTTTTGGAAGGCGAATTTTTTGAAGATGGCTGTGTCGGGAGTGAACTCAACCCACGTTCCATCCTCATCTTTGGTCTTCCCCTTCTTCTTGTCTTTGAGAATCCCTTTGGCAAAGCGGACCTCGACGAACTCCCCTTCCCGCACGCTTTTCACGATGAAATGGGAAGAAAGGGCGTTCACCGCCTTCATCCCGACCCCGTTTAAGCCGACAGAAAACTGGAAGACATCGTCGTTGTACTTGGCGCCGGTGTTGATCTGGCTTACGCACTCGATCACCTTGCCGAGTGGAATGCCCCGTCCGTAGTCCTGAATAGTGACTGTGCCCGTCTTTTCATTCAGGCCAATCTCGATCTTTTTCCCATAGCCCATGATGAATTCATCGACCGAGTTATCGATCGCCTCTTTCAACATGACATAGATCCCATCATCCGGATGGGAACCATCGCCCAAACGGCCAATGTACATCCCAGAGCGGAGCCGAATATGGGCTAGCGCATCGAGGGACTGAACAGTGCTTTCATCGTATTTTTTTGCCACATCTCAGCTCATACCAGGTTTGGACATTTTTTTGGGAAAGATTCACCACTCTGTATAGCTTTTGGGTAGATCGATAGTTTTCAGGTAGCGTCTTCGAATCAGATAATTTTCTAGGAAATGATTATCCGGATCTGTCTCTTTTGACTCCATGGTAAATTCACAGAACCATCCAGGATTCTCGTTCGCCGGATGGAGATCGTCTAAAGACTCAGTTGAAATAAGGTTCGCTTGGTAGGCCAATTCCTGAAGACACTCTTTGTAGAAAATGGTGAAAGGATATGCGCCTGGCCCGCTTGGAAAATAGGTACACCAGATTTCACTTGGGCTGTTGATGAAAATTGGACCTCGGCTGAAGGAAACCCCATTCAGGAATCCGCTAATCGAATTCTGGAGCTGGCTCACTGTGTAAATTTGAATGAGGCCGCCCGCCGTATTGATCACGCCGCTGGCTCCTAAATTAAACGCGCCTGAGCCGAGAAAAAATGAGGGAAAGGATGCGTCGACCACGATGAATAGATTGCCGGTTCCAAGATTTTCAATCGCAGAGTTGATCGATACCGAATGGCCAGCTCTGATGAGCATATTGCCAGTTCCTCCTGCGCGCATGACTATTGAGGAAAGATTCCCTGTAGTATCGGTGAGAAGGACATTATTTTGGACTGTTATGTATATAGCTCCACCCGCATCTGAAAATATCGTAGCGGCCGCACCAGGTCCTGGACCTGGACTATTGAGAGTGAGATTGGCCCCAGTGATATTAATGCTATTGGTTGGCAAGGTGCCGTATGTACCTATTGCTGCAAGGGCTGAAGCCCCAGTTCCTCCTGTTAGAGAAATGCCAGATCCCCCTGTTGAAGTGAGAAATATGGATCCATTTCCGCCTCCGGTTCCTGTAATTACGTCTCCTACAAAGAAGCCAGCCGAACTTTGAGGCCCGCTTCCGCCTAGGACCGTGAAATTCCTGCCGGTTACAGTCAGATCTCCAGATCCGCTGGTTGCTGCAGAAGCGATTGCAGCCAACGCCAAAGGACCGCTTCCGCCTCTTAGGAGGTAATTACCTCCGATATTTACAGTAACAGGGCCGCCAAAGCCAATAACCCCGGCAAATGAAAATGTACCCGTGCCTCCTATCGCCTGAAAATTATTGGCAGAAACCGTGGTATTGCCGGTTCCGTTATTGATAATAGCAGCTACATTTACATTCGTGCCGCCGCCCCCATTTAGAGAGATATTTCCCGAAGCTACAACTGTGATATCTCCTGTATTTGCTGAAATTTGGCCGCTGCCTTGTACAGCTCCAGGGCTAGTAGAACCGTTTAAAGTTAAATGCGTTGTGCGAATGAGGATGTCGCTGGCTCCTGTCGTTTGAGAAAGTATCCCTGCGCCGTTCGATTCGTTCGCTGTGCAAACGATACCCGAAGATCCTGTGGCCGTAATGTCCACAGTCCCTCCCGAAGCCCCGGTTAGGCCGATTGCACAGATATTTGTATTGTTTCCAGGTCCCGTTCCTCCTGTAAGGAAGTAATTTCTGCCAGATACTCGAAGAGTTCCTGCGCCTCCATTGATCGAAATGCCTGCATTTCCATCCATTCCCACTCCAGCGGTCCCCCCCTGTAGGAAATAATCTCCAGCAATCGAGATATCAATAGTTCCTCCGCTATTCGCTATAATTCCCGAGGAAGAACTAAGTCCACTCCCTCCCTGAAAGGAGAGATTGCCTCCGCCGACCACGGAAATGGTGCTTGCGGCATTGAAGGTTTGCATCCCACTGGGGGCTGATCCGGATGAGAACTGAATATTTCCTGTGGTTCGGGCAAACACATCGCCGTTTGCTGCGATCAAAACTCCGATGGCCCCGCTTTGCGAGGAAAGAGTTCCTGCGTTGATCTCAATAGTGCCTAAGTCTGTGGGCGCGACTGTTCCGGCCAGGATGCCGCCGGCACTTGCAGCATTGCCGTAAATAGAAAGAGAGGTAGGAGCATTAATCTCGACTTGTCCTGTTACAACTTGGAGAATTGCGGCGTTGGCTAAAGTCAATGAGGGATCTCCGATCGTGACCACAGGCGCAGAAACCTGGATGATCGGCGTAGTTGGACTGGCTGTAGTGTCTTGTGAGAGAATACCATTTCGAATATTGATAAATCCGTTCGCAATCAGAGTGAGAGTGGTAGCAGAACCGCTATTCCAAACGATTGAAGCTCCATTGGGCACATCAGCATTTGCATTTAGGGTGATTGAACCGATTCCTCCAGGTCCACTTGCAATTGCATTGATGATCACATCGTTCATATTCAAGTGGCCGATCAAAGTGCCCGCATTGATATTTGCTGGAGATGCATTGAACACGTATCCTGGCGGCGGCGACGTTAGAATGCCGCTATCGGGATCCGTAGAAATAACTACGGTGGTTGGATCAAGGAGGAGTTTCCCATTCTTTCCGAACGGCGCCCGTGTATCCACCAAACCTAATGGCGATAAAAATCCCCTCGAGGAAATTTCCACTAGCCCGCCATTACCAGCAAGAGGGCCTCCGCGAGCTTCGATGATCCCGTCAAAACCTGCAGCCTCTTCTCCCCAAATAATGATTTTGCCGCCGTTCCCCGTATCCAGGGCATTTGCCTCAATGCGGCAGCCTTTATCAACTATCGTCCGCAGAGAAAGATGCTCGCATTCCCCTTGATAGTCCCCGCCAATTAAAACTGTTCCTCCTCCGAATTTGCCAGAGGCGTCGATCCGTGCGGTTTCAGAGAGGTGGTTTTCTGAGCCAAATATATGAATTTCACCGCCAATTTCTGAAGCCAAAAGAGCTTTAATAGATCCAGATTGCCAGATATCCGAACCTGCATACAGGTGGACAGTTGAGGCTTCAAGGACGCCTTCATTTTGGATGGTGCGGCCGGAGAGGTGGATCTCGCCTCTTGCCCGGATAGTGCCTTCAATAATCAGAGAGCGTCCCTTTGCTGAAGAAAGACTTTTTCTCGACAACACAGCTTCATCGATTGCATCAAATGACGACGCCGTGAATGAAGCTGTATCGATGATTGCGTCCTTCCCCACCAAAATTCCGTTCGGATTGATCAAGACTAAACGTCCATTCGACTCAAGCCTTCCGAAAATATTCGATGGGATTTCGGAAATCACCCGATTTAGGACAAGTGAGGAGGAATCAGGCTGAATAAATCGGACCAGTTCTTCCCTCTCAATCGAAAAATCGTCCCAATGGATCACCGCTTGATCAGATGCGGAGATTTCTAACTGGTTTTGATTGAGATTTCTCAAACTTGCCTTCCCTTGTACAACGGAAGATGTTTGGGGCAGAGAGTAGAGAGTTTGAAATAAAAAGAGAGCGAGAAGCGGAGAAATTGAGCGCATAACCTACCTGCAATTTGGCGATGTATAACATATGCCAATGATTTTTTGAATCATATTAATGACGGATATTGGCTTATTCGATCTGAGGTCTTCGTGGCGCTAAACTGCAACGAGAATCCTGCCGGCTGGACATTCGCTCAATAGCTCATGATCACGCTGAAGTGGAGCTTGTAATTTTGATGCTCCGTGGGGAGCGATTTCAGCTTATGCCCATAATCGAACCTTGCAGTTAGGTATGGATCAACGAGATAGCGAATGCCGGTGCCGACGCCATCGAGATAGGCACCCTTTGGCTCGCCGGGAATCCTCTCGTGGACCCATACTTTTCCGTAGTCATAGAAAACAAGGAGCTGGACTCGATCCCGCTGACACTTCCGCCAGAAAAGACTCCACTCTGGAGAGCGGACTTCGACATTGCCGACAAAGGCATAATCGCCATTGAATTGCCTTTCATCATACCCGCGGACTGTGTCGTAGCCGCCGATTCCATACTCTTCGCTGGAAAGCAAGTTATTCGTCGCCCACTGGCCGCGCAAAGTGACATTGAGGGAAAGCCCTTTATTCGGCCGCCTAAAGATCGATGCAAAAGCCACCCTCGTATAGTAATAAAATGGGGTAGCAAAAGCTCGCAAATCGTTATAGCGGGTTTTCGATTGATCGGGGAGCCAGTCTCCAGGTGAAAAATAGTTCTCCCACGTGAATGAGATTTTCCTCTTTGGATCTTCATAGCCTAAATTATAGGCCGCAAGAATTTGGAAAAGGTTCACATTATTTCCAAAAAACTCATCGCCAACGAAGGTCAAAGTGTTATTCGTCCTCTTCCAATCAACTCCCCAAATAAATTCATTGAGGAAATCAACTCTCGTGGGAAGGGGGACATTCCATCTCATGCTCGCCTGCATGCTTTGGCCTTTTGTTCCAAAGCCTCGGTTGAACTGAACGTCTAGCTCATCAGTCTTAACACTCGAATAACCGCCATAAAATGAGAGGATATTGCGCCACGGAAGCGGAATGACCCATTGAGCCGTCTGAGCGCTAAACTCATTAAAATTGTTTCCGCTTGTAAATTGGTAGGTAAAGAGCTGATCTAAATTCAGGAAATTCCCAAAGTTAATCCCCGTAAACCACCTTTCCTGCCCCGTTTGCTGAAGCCCTGTGTTGTCGGTCCCCGCGTAGACGCGCCAGGTTCTTCTATCCTTCGTTAGGAGTTCAATATCTGTCGTACCAGTCACCTTGCCGGGCGCAAAAAAGGCATCTGTCTGC
This sequence comes from Chlamydiota bacterium, assembly GCA_031423235.1. Lineage (GTDB taxonomy): Bacteria > Chlamydiota > Chlamydiia > Chlamydiales > SM23-39 > REEB52. The sequence continues at coordinate 5,299 of JANPFC010000076.1, forward strand.
CGGAACGTGTTCCGGTTCATCCAGCTCAAATCTTGTACTAACTGATCGGCATCGATCGGTCCGCCAGGGCATGACTTGACGTAGCTGATCAGCTTCTCGCTTTTGAAGTACTTATTTCCAATGGAGCGGATTTCACCCAGCATCGACTCATAAACCACTAGCTGGAGAACGCCTGTAGCGATATTTTGTTCAGGAACATTTACCTGGATGATCGGACGCCCCTCATCGCGATAATAGCGGACGATCCGTTTTTTGATATCGAGTATGGTTTCTGAATCAAGCGCTGCGCCCAAAAATCCGTTCAAAATATCATTTAATTTACACTTGCTTTCCGGAAGTTCCAACTGCTCTATTTGGACGCCCTCTACATCAGTGCGCCCCGATTTTTTTATCAAGTTCGGACGGCCCAAGATGACGATCCCCTTTATTTCAATACTGTCGGCGGATAAAGCGACATCTGCCAGTAAGAAAAAGACCCCCAGCATCCAGAAATTTCGTAAACGCATATTATTCAACCAACTCTGAGAGGGGTTTATCTTGTTTGTAGACCTGAGGGTCATGCAATAGGTGGATCTTCTTGCGGGAAATCCAATACGGTTCAGACGCGTAATCGGTCAAAGCGTTAACTCCAGGCGGATAGATCAGCATGAAGCGCCAGACTTGAGGAAGTATATAGATTTCGTCAGTCCACTCGTTGGCCGGATTGAAACTAAATAGCATCTCGCTCACAACTTCATTTGCAGCCGGTGCAATCACCGAAAGGCAGTTTTTATAGAAAATCGTATACCCAGGGCCTCCAAAGAACGGGTCTGGATAATAGACGCACCAGTGTTCTGTATCGGTGTCGATGAAAATTGTCCCTGGAGCAAACGTAAACCCGTTGAGGAATCCCGGGATCATGATGTTGAGATTTTGCTGCGCAGTAAACACTTGCAATGGCTGTCCAGGCCCAGAATTGACCTGGCTTCCCGCGGCCATACTGAAAAACCCAGGTCCAATGCCTGGCGGCGAAGGAAAGTCGTTATCCACCACGAGAATCACAGGAGAGGCTGAAGAGGAGATGTTCGTCGTTGGCGAGAGTAAAAACATATTCACGCCGCTGATCATGGTGATGGGACCCGATGTCGCCACATTCTGCGTCACATTCGTGTTGTTGCCAGCCGTTGAGAAAATGGGTCCTGAAGTCGAAAGGAGCGTTGTGGCAAGACCGTTCAAATCGATATCATTGCCGGCTGTTAAAGTGATCGCTCCCGTCGTTGTTTGAACCTCTCCCAACGCGTTGACTATGATATTGCCTAAATTAGCCGTAACGGTGACTGATCCCGTCGTCGCGTTGACACCCTGGCTGATGGTGATATCCCCCGAATTCGACAAAATCAATTGATTCCCTGAGGTAGATACGAACGCGGGCGCTGTTGTACTGGCAATTAGAATGTTGCCGGCAGCTTGGGCCGTAATTGTTCCGATGCCAGAGCTGACCTGTCCAGCTGTCTGCGTAATCCCGCTCGTGCCGACTCCAGCGCCGATCCCTGCGCTCAGCATGATCGGGCCGCCCGCAGTCGTGATGTTATTGGCAAGCGTAATGCTCCCAGCGCCGCTATTATTGAGATCGGAAATCAGCGTGATGAATGAGGTTGCCGGAGCACCTGTTGCCGAAAGAGAGCTCCCGACAGCATTCGTTTGGATGATGTTGTTATTGGCGCTCATATAAATAAAGCCAGAGGTTGGCAGAATCGCAACCGTACCGATTGTAATTGTATTGAATGAGTTGATGCAAGAACAGAGGTGTGCAGGAGTTGTTAGAGCTGGACCGATTGCTGGAACTGGGCCTGATCCAGAGATCTCGATATTGGAGAATGGCCTTTGAATTTGTATGTTATTTGCCCCCGTACTCATAAAAGAAATCGAAGCGGGAGCTCCCGGTGAAAAGCTTGTATTAGGTATGCCCACACCCGGCACAACGGGGCGGAAAAGCTCTCCGAGGAATGTGTCGGCACTGTGGATGACGATATTATTGGCAGTGCCATCGATTCCATCTAGTATAAGGGGGGTTGCTACCAAAGGGAGAAATGGGATAACAAGTTGCGCTCCATTGTACGGAGTCGGCAATCCCGCCGTAGTGGTGCTGTATTCATTATCATCATATGCAAAAGCTCCCAGTCCATCGCAAGCAAATGCAGGAGAAGCGCTGCCTAGAAGAGTTCCTGCAAAGATATTCGCTCCGGCGACCGTGGCTGATTGCGCCGGCCATAGTTCCCCTACGGCAAAGCAGGTGTCAGCTTCGATAAATAAGCCGTTAAACTGCGGATTAAAGGCGGAGTACGGAGCTGAACTCCCCGCTCCAGCAACACTGAATCCAGCTGAGGAACCTATAATAATATCACCTGTCGATCTAACAGAAGTATTCGGAAGGAAGTTCCCATTACCAAGCACGGACGCAAAACCGCCGCCCATCCCGCCGCTAACATCTCCATTTACGCAACGGATTCCTCCGTTCGGATCAAAGACGTTTTGAGGCGATCCCGCCGCCCAAACATGCGCTGTGTAATTTGTTATCGACGAATTTACGCCTCTAGAATAATCAAAGATAGCTTCATTTCCCCCGCCCCCAGTCCCCCCAAGAAGAATGATATTGCCAAGACAGTGGATTAAAGACTCCTGACGATATAAAGGATTCGGAGTCTTATAGGATCCGGTCAACCGGCAGACAGCGAGAATCCGAGCATCTAGCCATATGTTCCCAGCGACGAAAATATTGGCCGAAGTCGATAAAACGGGTGCAGTCGCTTCGTTTTGATTAAAACCTAGATTGACCCCGGTGCTTCCTCCAACAAGCAAACCTTGCAGCAAGAGGTTGCCGCCTACATTCAGATAAAGATTCGATTTAACAGAGCAGGCTCCGCCAGTTCCAGCTATCCCGATTGCAACGGTTGCCGAAGAAGATGAAATCGTTACGTTTCCGCCGGCGTTAACCCGGATGTCTCCAGTGACATCTATCAACGTAGGTTCTCCAAAATTAAGACCTATTCCAGCGCCAAAAAATCCGCTATTGCATGAGATATTCCCTCTTGCCGTCACATTGATATTTGTCGTCGTTGTCATAACATTATTGGCCGGATTACTGGTCTGGCCAATTGTAGCTTTCGAGTTGCCGATACCGCCTGTTAGGGTGATATTTCCCCCCGCCTCAGCTGTAATCGTCGCACTTCTAGTCACTGCAGCCGAAGTCGTCGAGCCGATTGATGCGTAAGAATTAACCGCACCCGTTCCTCCCACAAGAGTAATGCTTCCGAGAGTTGCGCGGGCTAATACGGTGCCGAAATCTGTTCCGATACAAACTGGAGTCGACAGCCCTGCGATATTTGGCACATTGATATCGCCTGTATTGGCGATGACACTGACATTGGCGCCCGGAGCCGCTGCCGTATTTTGCACCCGTCCGTTCATCTGCACATGTCTTCCCGCTTGAACCGAGATATCGCATCCGGCCGCAGTTGAAGTGATATCGATATTCGTGTTGAAAATGACATCTCTATCGGCGATCAAAGTGAGGGTGTTCCCAGCAGTTGCCCATGTGACCGGAGCTACAACCGTGATGTCGCCCGCATCTCCACACCCAACACCGCCTGTAGCGCTCGTGCTGATCGTAACAGATCCCAAAGCGAGGTTCCCGTTTAAAAGTGTATTGCTGATGATTGCAGGAGTCGGGGCGCAGGCTGAAAACGTATAAGTTCCGACCACGGGCGGAGGGGGGATCACGTTAACAGAGTTCCCTACTGCTCCAGTAATGTTGATGTTGATTGGATCAAGCAGCAGCATGCCCGCCTGTCCTAAAGGAGCTTGTCTATCAACGAGTCCGTGGAAATCAAGCGACCGACCAGAAACCTCTACGAAGCCGCCATCGCCACCACCAGATCCGCCCCGTGCACTGATTTGACCGTAAAATCCGGTCCATTCATCCGACCACAAAATAATCTTGCCGCCATCGCCTTGCTCTAATGCGTCGGAGCGCAAGCTTGCATCCTTTGCAACATGGGTCTGGCGTGCATTTAGCAAAGACTCGTTTTTGCCCTGGTAGTCCCCGCCGATCAAGATCTCTCCGCCGCCATCTTTGCGGGAAGCGTCAATAAGAGCCCCATCCAGCACCTGGACATAATTGCCGAGGATAGATACCGAGTCAGCACGAATGGAGCCAGCCACTGTTGCAACAGGCGCATCAATGGAAAGAAAAACGCCCGTCTCGTCTTTTTTGAAGTGGAGAGCATCTTTTGCAATCGCTTGATTAAACGCTAAAAGGCACGGATCATCAATCGTGTCGCCAGGAAAGAGCGCCGCATCTGAAGCAATGAAAACACGCTGAAAATCATCCAGCTTAAGGACCACCTTATTCGATGCAACGAGAGACGCCTTGCCGGCCGCATCAATCGTACCGTCATTTTCAACCTGGTAGCCGAAGAGGATCGCATCGCCGCTAGAGGTTTTGATGGTGCCGAGGTTAATGACCCCCGCCTTCGAATCGCCAAAAAATCTAAGCGCCGATCCTTGGATAAAATCTTGGTCGAGCACATCGAGCGTTGAGGCGATAAGCGCCCCCGCATCAATTCTCGCATGGAGCCCGGTTACGATGCCGTTCGGATTAACGAGATAAACCTGACCATTGGCCTGCAGATCTCCATACAATAGGCTCGTATTGCCGCCAATGACGCGGTTGAGTACAGCAGAGCTCGACGAGGGTTGAATAAACTGGATCATCTCCCCTGCACCGCATGAAAACTCATTCCAGTTGATGATCGCCTTGTCGCTCGTCGTGATCTTCATCAAATTTTGAAGCGCCTGCACATCAGCATGTCCATGAACAACCTGATGGCCGCTTGGACTTGCGGCAAGAAACGAGGCGCATAAAACAAGGGCGGCGCCTGCAGACAGCTTGAACATATATTTCCTGGTGAGACCTTGATCTATATTGATAATGAAAAATTGATTGAGAGTCAACAAACTAGAATTTACGTACAAGAAATGGTATGATAGAGAAAACGGAGAGAGCATGGGGCTTGAAAAAGGAAAGGATCAGAAAAAGATACACGTCACTTTTTCTATTCCCGTGGAAGTCAATAGTATGCTGCATTCAGTTGTGGGAAAACCAGGTCTCAGTGAATTTGTCACAAACGCCTTGCGAAAGGCTTTAGAAGAAGAGAGGAATTCTCTTAGGAAAGCCTATGCAGCTGCCAATGAAGATCCAGATAGAAAGAAAACAATTGATGACTGGTCTGTTTTAGATACAGGGGTGGAGTATACACAAACCACCTGAAGAATCAACTTCGGTATATACATGCCATAATTGGTGATAAGACTAGAGAAGTGATCTGATACTCTCTTAATGATGATTCAATAGAGACCTCTCTCTCGGCCCCATCCTTTTCCTGTGGATAGGGAAGACCCCATGCCCACTTATTTTCTGCAATGGTTGAAAAGAGCTTTGCCACATGGGCCTGAATTTTTCGCGCCCAGGGAAATTTCTCTTCTCCAAGAATTATGTCCCACTCTTCCGACCCAGATTTTACATGGGAAACCGTTCGCACTGAAAAATTATCCGCATAATACAATCTCCCATCTGGTTCAACTAATCGATGCAGCTCATCGATATGGCCGAGCTGAACTTGAGTCAGCCAATCATAATATTCAGTCTTTCTGCTATCGGGCATTTCGAGAGGTCTTCCATAAAGACTTAAGGAGAGGTCATCAAGATACCCATCAATGCAATCAGAGAGCTGGGAGGCGATAAGAGAGGAGCATACGAAAGAGGCTTTTATGTTTTGATAGGAAAAACCTCTCTTTTCCAAAGTGAGAAGCAAATCCATAACCTTTGAACCAAACTGATTAAAAGAAAGCTCCTCTCTCGCTATTTTGTCGGCGCCAGCCGCAAATTCTTCAAAGAAGCCAGTAAGATCCGCCTGTTCAATCTGAAATTTCCCTTGCAATTCCTCGGGAAGGCTCTCAACGGCTTTTCTTGTATGCCTGATATCAATGTCGACTAAAACCACCCGATCAAACCGCTCTCCAAGACTTTTTAAAGGGAGATCATGGCCAGATCCTGCCCCCGCAATAAGCGCCGTTTTGCCTAAACCTTCCACCGACCGGCTTATGGCCTCTCTACTCCGTACGAAATGGTCCTGATAACAAGGAATTTGCGTATTGGCTGCATCAAAAGCCAAATCATCTGTTTCCCTTTCAAAATACCGTGCTGCTCCAGAAACCGTTACCGCGGCCATATCGTTTACCCCGAAAATTCAAGAATTTATTTTGAAACTTGACCCTAACGTATACGTCATAGATTAGAATGGTGCCATCCATTAAAATCAAAGGGATTTTATCGGAGAGAAAAGATGGCGTATACAGTAAAAAAAATCAGCGAGCTTTCGGGAGTGACGGTCCGGACTCTTCACTTTTATGAAGAGGAGGGTCTCTTAAAACCAGCATACCATGGAACGAATGGGTACCGGTTTTATGAAGAGAAGGAGCTTTTGCAGCTGCAGCAGATCCTATTCTTTAAGGAACTGGGGCTCACGCTCAACCAGATCAAAAAAATCCTGGGGCGAAACGATTTTGACCAACTGGCAGCTCTCCATTCCCACAAAAAGGCGATCAGCCGGGACTGGGAGAGGCTGGGAAGGCTGATTGAGACCATCGACAAAACCATCGAACATTTAAGTGGAAAACAGAAAATGAAAGAGAAAGAAATATACGAAGGTTTCATCTCCAAAGAGAAGCAAAAAGAATACGAAACCTATTTGAAGAACCGTTTGGGAAAAGATCACCCCTCATTTGCCGAGTGCGAGAAAAACATGAAGAACTCGACTCAGCAAGATGCGGAGAGAGCAAAGAAAGAATGCGATGCGGTTTTTGGCGAGCTGGCAAAGAATTGGGAACAGAACTGTTCTCCTAGCTCGAAAGAGGTGCAGGCGGCAGTTCAAAAACTCTACATATGGGTGAAACAATTTTGGACGCCAGACAAAGACTCATTTCCAGGACTTGGCCAAATGTATACCGAATTAGAATGGAAAAAATTCTTCGGTAAATACGATCCGAATCATCCCCGCCTTGCAATGTTTCTTGCAGAAGGGATGAAAGTATTCGCAGAAAAAAACCTGTAATCAACAAACCCTGCTGGGAGACCCGCAGGGTTCTCGAACCCGCAGCCCATTAAATAAATATTTACCTGTCCTAATTCAGTTTTGTAGACAACCGCCAAATGTGGTAGTATTTGCACCGAAATTTACCATTGGAAGATAAAATGTCAGCAGTTTCAAATAATAAAAACGTTACTTTTTCTAATATGCCCCCTCCTCCCCCAAGAACTCTCCGCAGCAATTCTCAGCCGAGCCGCTTAATCGTCCCCACGGACTCCCCTACCGAGAAAAAGCAGAGCTCACAAAACAACGTCCAAGAAAAAATTGAGACTGCATTTTGGAGAGTCGTCTATAGTGTTAAAAAAGAGGGCGAACGGGGCGCCTTGGGCAGAAAATGGAATAACAAAGTACAATACGCGGCAGAAGCACTTTTCGATAATGACTTTCTAAAAAATATGAAATCGATCAATAGGGAATCTCTTTCCGCATTGATTCGAAAAAAAGCAAAAGGCGAATAGTGCTCCCGAAAGACCCCAATGGCTGTCCCTATCTTCAGTTAGCTCCTATGGAAGGGGTCGGAGACTCCTGCTTTCGGAAGGCGATGGCATCCATTGGCGGCTTCGATGAGGCCGTAAGAGATTTTCTTAGAGTTCCGGCCAATGCCCACGTCAAGTCGCTTGGTCGGGTTTACGAAGCCGATGAGCTGTCCCCCATCCCCTTAGCTGCGCAAATTATGGGGTCCGATAACGAGCACATGGCCGCAATGGCGCAGGAGCTTGTTGAAAGAGGGGCCAAACGGATCGATGTCAACTGCGGATGCCCATCCAATACGGTCACAGGCAAAGGGGCCGGCTCGAGCCTGTTGAAGAACCCCGATTTCCTGCATGAAGTGGCTAAATCGGTCGTGGATGCCGTTTCAATCCCCGTCACCCTCAAAATGCGTTCCGGGTTTGAGGATATTTCTCTCTTCAGAGAAAATCTATTGGCGGCTGAAGCCAGCGGAGTCCGCTACATCACGCTCCACCCGAGAACAAAAGTCGATGGGTACGGCCCTCCTGCCCGCTGGGATCTCATTGCCGAAGCAAAATCAATCCTAAGAATACCCCTCGTAGGAAACGGCGACATCCTCACCGTCGAAAACGCCCTCGAGATGCTCCGCACTACCGGATGCGATGCCCTCATGATTGGACGGGGAAGCATCATGAACCCGTTTATCTTCCACCAAATCAAGGCCCATTTTGCGAAAACGACCTACGTGCCAAAATGGGAAGATCTCATCCGCTACTTCGATGTGTACCTCGCTAGCATGGCCCCCGATATGCCATTGAAGTTCCAAGTGAATAAACTCAAGCAGCTCCTCGGCTTCCAGTTTAAGGGAAACGCCAAATTGCTCGAGCACAGACAGCAAATTCTCAGTTCCACTCATCAAGACCCGATTTCCCTCCTCAATCACGCCAAGCCTCTTTTAGACCTCTTTCGAAATTAAGGTTCTGTTGATTTTCGGGTTCTTTTGAGCCGATTTTACCTTTTTTTTAGGGGGTTAATATCAACATTTCGTATATTGACCCCCTAAAAAAAAGGGAAAATCGGCCAAAATAATCCCGAAAATCGACGAACCCTTAGTTTCGAAAGAGGTCTTTAGTTTGACAAAATGACCTTGTAGCATTTAAACCCCGATTAAACGGGAGTTAACAATGCCTCTGATCCAAATCCACCTTATGGAAGGGAAATCGCCAAAATATATCAAAACCCTCACTGATGGGATCCACCAGGCGCTCATTTCTGCTTGGAAAATCCCAAAAACCGACCGTTTTCATATGGTTACTGAACACAAGAAAGGGCATTTTCACTTTGATAAAACGATTTGGGGCGTCAAACGGTCAGATGATTTGATCGCGATCTACATCACCTCTATTCCGAGATCGCAAGCGATGAAAAAACAGCTCTATCAGGAGTTTGTTAAAGTCCTCGGCAAAAAACTCAAGGTGCGGAAAGAAGATGTTTTCGTTACAGTTGTGACAGTGAAAAAAGAGGACTGGTCATTTGGCAATGGGATCGCCCAGATGCTCAATCCTTCGCAAAAGCCCTAAACATGATTATTTTTGCCCTTTGCTTCCTCCTCTTCATTAACTCCATGAGCATCGGGCTTGTCTTCCCTATTTTCGCGTCTCTCTTTTTTCAAGAGGGAGGAGCGCTATTTGCTCAAGACGCCAGCCTCTACGTTAAAACTCTCTCTTACTCGATGATTTTGGCCCTCCCAAACATCCTGATGATCTTCGGAGCCCCCTTTTTAGGAAGGATGTCAGACCACGCAGGGCGCAAAACAGTGCTCCTTTTGGGCCTTATGGGCGTAGCCCTCAGCTTTCTCCTCTCCGCGTGCTCCATCGCTTTTGGGAGCCTCTTCCTCCTCTTTGCCAGCCGCGCAATTGCCGGCTTTATGGACGGCTCTGAGGGCGTTGCCCAAGCGGCGATTGCCGATATTAGCCATCCCAAAGAAAAAGCGCGCCACATGGGTTATGCAACGTTTGCCGGAACGATCGGTTTTATCATAGGCCCGGTAGTCGGCGGTTTCCTTGCAGAGCCAGCACTGACAGGACGCTACCATTTTGAAATCCCCTTCTTAGCTTCTTTCGTTTTGACTCTTCTGAATGCTATGATTTTATTCCGCTATTTCCCCAAACAGCCCCCTTCTCACGACTATCCAGCCAAAATTAGCTATCTGAGCCTTCTGAATAGAGGATTTGCGATTCTATTCGACAAGCGGATACGAATCCTTTCGGGCATCCTCTTGAGTTTGCAATGGACGCTCGCCGCCTTCTATCAGCTCTGCATCTTGTTTTTGGTTCAACAATTCAATTACTCATCGGGCGAGGTGGGTCTATTTACGATGTTTTTGGGAGCCTGCTTCAGCGGCGGGATCTTTTTAGTGATCTATGTCTTCTTGGACCGGTTTAAACACGTTCATTTATTAAAGCTAGGGATTGGATTTATCATCCTCTCTCTCTTAAGCGCTCTATTCTTGCGCCATTCGGCGATATTCCCGTGGATCTCTGTGATTCCCATGATGCTGGGGATTGCCATGATGTATAATGTCCTCCTCTCTTTTCTCTCCAACGCCGTTTCAGAAAAAGAACAGGGAGATGTAATGGGAAGCGGCACTTCCCTAAAGGCAATTGGGTGGTTAACATCGGGGCTTTTGGTAAGCTGGATCTATCCGAATCTAGTTGCTATTTTGGTTCTTATGCTAGTTGCTGCACTTCTGGCGCTACTTGCCTCGGCCAAGATACGAATCTCTTAACCCGCCGTGTTCCCGAATATAGGCTTTGCCCCATTGAGCCGCCCAATGGCAAACAACAGCTCCCATATGGAGGCCTCTGCACATAATCCAATTATAGATTTCAGGCACATCGCCCACTCTATACCCATGATCTGCAATAATCTGAGTTAAGGCATCTTGATCGCTTAAGAAAAGGTGATTATCGGAAACAGCCGATTCCGCCCACAGCTTTAAGAGAGGAGAGTCATTTTCAAACACGATCACTCCAGAATTATATACTTCTCCTATTCGGACGAGGCCCATTTTGGCTTTTGGATCGATATATTGAAAAACGGGCTCTAATGGGCCTAAAACCTCGCAATCGAGGTCTAGCCATACCGTTTGACGGAAAGGCGTGCTCATGAGCGCGAAGGGCTTTTTAAACCACGCCTGGCGCGATCCCCAGAATGGGCTCAATGCTTTTTCCCATTCTGTACAAAGAGAGGGTTCGATTTCCTCTTTGGTGGCTACTTGAAGTCTATCAAAGGCAATAGAAAGCAATATTCCCCGCTCTTTGCACCACTCTTTTGCATTTTCAGACATACCGAAATCTGCAAAGGCGACAGGAAGCGAATTTTCTTGTGTGTAATTTTTCCACCACCAAGAAAGGAGCCATTCTTGATTTTTATCGCAGCCTACTAAAATCCCATGCTGAATATCCATGTTTTCATTGTTAAAACAATCGAACATTTCTTACAAAAGATGAAAAAAAATAAAAAAAAATTCGGAGATTTTTTCAGAAAAGCCTTGCGCGAATAAAGAAAAAATTTTACACCAAGTAATAAGAGATTTGGAAAGACAATCTTCCCGATCAGCGAAACAAGAGGAAAGAACCATGGCAGTCAAAAGAAAAACAAAGGCTAAAACAAAAAAGCCTGCAAAGAAAGCAAAAACAAAAACTAAAACAAAAAGAAAGTCTGGTTTAAGCCAGCTCGATTACCACCTATCTCCTGAATTAGCAGAGATTGTAGGCGCGAAAAAATCTACACGCCCACAAGTGGTGAAGAAGCTTTGGGTTTACATCAAAGCGAAAAAATTACAAGACAGCAAAAACAGACGGATGATCAATCCTGACAAGAAACTAGGCGAAGTGTTGGGCAATCGTCCGATCGACATGCTCAAGATGGCAGGCGCGATCAGCAAGCACCTCAAAAAAGCCTAAGATCACCATTTGCTCTCCAAGCATCGGGTCGGGATGAAAATCCCGGCCCTTTTTTTTACTAATAGCTCACTGTTGCGCTGAAGTGGAGTTTCCCAAGTTTCGGCCCCTCAAATTCCGCCGCATTATGGAGCCTAAAGCCATAATCCACCCGCACTGCTATAGTCGGATCAAAAGTATAGCGCACTCCAGGCCCAACGCTCATAAGGTATTGGGTTCTGGGATTAGGGAAGTTTATAGAGTTGTCTTTCCCGATTCCATAGTCAAAGAAACCTAAGAATTGAAGGTTTTCTTTCAGTTTCACGGAAGGATTTACGCAGCCTATCAGTGAAAAAAATCTAGCGCGGGGAGTGCGGATTTCTAAATTGAAAATCAAACCGTTGTCTTTATTGATTTCCCTTTCATCGTATCCGCGGACTGTATCATACCCTCCAATCCCCAATTGTTCGCTCGGAAGAAGGGCTCCCGAAGCAAGCTGGGCGCGCAGTTGAGAGTCTAACCAAAACTGCAAGGGAAGCTGCTGGAGATAGCCGATTGCGCCGCGTCCATAAATCCATTGATTTGTTGCTCCGGGACGGAGCGATTCGAAGTTGCTATTTTTTTGATCAGGAAGCCATTTTCCTGGCGAGTAATATGCTTCCAAATCGTAATCGAGGTGGGATTTATTCCCTTCCCAATGGCCCGTATAACGGCCCATAATCTGAGTCAAATTGACGGTCTGGCCAAAGAATGGAGTGCTCTCTTCGGTAAATAATAGGTTGTTATTCGTCCTCTTGAAATCAAAACCGGCAGAGACTTCATGCCTGCTAGCGCGAGTAGGAAAAAGGGGGATAATATAACGGAGGCTCGCTTGACTGCTTTCTCCGTGGTTTCCCATGCCCGGAAAGTCTACATGTGCATGAACTGAGGAGTAGCCTCCATATAGATTTAGTACCTGCTGCCAAGGGAGCATCATTTGCACTTGGCCTGTGTGCGAATAGAAGCGATGGGGGTCATAAGAGGCGGTAAATTGGTAGTTGAGCTGAGCATCGAAGGCGAAGAAATAGGCTGTGTTAAAACCTGTATACCATCTTTCCGTTCCAGTCGATTCAACTCCCGTATTGTCTGCTCCTGCATAGCACCTGAATGGGCGCCTTTCATTGACGTTGACGACGATGTCGGTTGTGTAGGGCTTTTCTCCAGAAGAATAAATCACATCGGCGCGTCGAAATGGATTTCTATTGATGAAGTCTACATCTTTTAAAATGACCCGCTCATTGATTCGATCCCCTTCTTGCAGCTTCATGTATCTTGATAAAATAGCTTTCGATCTGCAGCTCTTGTCAACAATTGAAAAACTGCCAACCCGGCTCTCTTTTACGATCAGCCTGAGAACACAATCAGTGATGTCCTGTTTAGCTGGCACTTCAACGGAAATCATAGGGCGGTAATTGTCTAAATAATATCGGGAGATGGTTTGGATAACGTTCTTGATGCTATTTTCAGTGAGGGGCTCATCAAAAAATGGGGAGAGCATTTTATTTAAATTCTCGCTTCCACCCGGAACATCTACAAAGACTTCGAGGCCCCGGATATCTTTTTTGGCATACCTTTCCAGGTCGCTCTCCTCCTCGATCAAGACGATCCCTTTTAAACAGGGGATTATAATAGCGTCCGATGCATTGCAATCAGAAGAGATTTCTTCTTGGGAATTAGCCCAGCCGCTCGAAGGGAAGATTGCGATTGCTAAAAGAGCGGTAAACCACATATTTTTCATCTAGTAAACATCGCTTTCAAAGATAAATGGGTAGAAACGGGAGTAGCCAGGCGAACACGACTGGCCGGGGCCCTCTTCGGAGGAGTTCGATTTGCAAACTCTGCTGTGGTAGTACATGTCATAGAAACCCTTGTGGTAATTGCTATAAAACCCGTTGATGATCGGCAGGCGGTCGCTCAGCTCGCTATTGGCTATTTGAGTGAAATAAATAGGGAAGAAAAAGGGTTCGGCTGCAGCTCCTGTGGAAGGAGAACAACTTCCTGAAGATGGGCAAGCTGGGCAAAGCGGGCAAAAACAGCAAGGACAAGCGGGAATGGGGAATTTATAATAAACGACAAACTCCGGACCCGCATACTGGCCGGCGCCATAGTAAAAACTAAACATCTCATAAGGTGCATTTAGAACTGGACCGGCTGGAAATGGTGCGCCGTTGATTATTTGGCCTAAGACAAGCCCGTTTTGGGCTGGCGTAGCTGTGTAAATCCGGACCTGTCCGCCTGTGATGGCTTGGTTATTCGATACAACAGCTGTTGCATTCATGGAAAATCCCCCCGGACCAGATGCGGCATCCAAGGGAAATGCATTATCAGTGACCAATGTGATTCCGCCGCTGCCCGCAAAAGTACTTGGGTTGGCGATTTGCGCAAGGCCTGTTTGGCTGGTAAGTCCAATTGAGATGCCGGCGAAAACTGTGATTTCTCCGGCATTGAATGTCGCTACGCCTGCCCTTCCGCCATGGCCGATACGGGCATAAGTATCGGCGCCTGTTGTGCCGCCAGTCAAAGTGACAGAACCTGCAGCTTGGATCAAAATATTTCCCGCTATGATTGGGTTGCCGGCGGCAGGGTCGATGTGTCCGATTTGCGCAAACCCCTCGACTCCGGGACCTACCGTGTCTCCATTCAGGGTGATGCTGCCGCCCACCTGAAGCAATTCAATATTGCCAGTTGCAGCGGCTGCATAGTTCGTAGGATTGCCGAATCCAATCACAGCATAGCTGTCCCCAGTTAAAATCACGTTTCCCCCGATATGGGAAAAAACGATATTCCCTACGGAACCTGACTGTCCTCCAATCTGAGTGTAGGATCCAGCTCCAAGTCCAGATGTGAGCGTTACATCCCCTCCCACGGTGAAAGCTAGGCTTCCGTTAACTGTTTCGATCGACGCAGAGGACATATCTCCTGAGCCAGCCAGGCAATTGAGATTGCCATCGGCGTTGATATTCAAAGCGCCGCCGCCGCTCGATAGAATCAAAGCGCTTTCACTAGGGTTGACTCCCCCCTGAAGAGTCGCGGATCCCCTTGCTGCAAGATTCAAGATTCCTCCCGCAGAAATCCTCGATTGCACCCCATTTCCCCCTTGGAGAACGAGATTGCGGGCTGAACGGATGAAAATATCGCCGTTAGGATTATCGACAATCCCCCCATTTAGGATGCTGATATCGCCGCCTAGGGCTCTTTCAATTGTTGTGATAGAGAGTGTGCCTGAAGTAGTCAGAGAGATCTCGCCTGGGTCTAACGCGAGGCTTTCAGTAGCGCCTCCTCCCGACTCCGCAATTAAAATGAGGTCTTGGGTAACACCTTGGACGAGATTTTGACCCGCTCCATGCAGATAAATGCCTCTGTTGTTCACTCCAGCGCCTAGACTAGACCCTGCTCCATCAAAACGGATGGTGCCGGTTCCGGCCGCCGTAGCCGTAACAGCTGCGTCTTGGAAGAGTTCGATGCCTATATTTCCATCGCCTGTTCCCGAGCCAGATCCGTAAAGATGGATATGATTTCCTTCCGTTTGGATCGTTGCCACGAGATCTCTACTCTCCAAATAAATACCCACATTGTTATCGGTCCCTTTTCCGCCCGTCCCATTCAGAAAATAGGATCCGGTGCCCGCTGCCGCTGTCCGAAGGCTCGATCCTCCTCCGATCGAAATGCCGCGGTTTGTATCTAAGGTCCCGCCTCCATATCCGACCAGATTGCCAACTCCGTTTTCCAATAGAATTCCTGAGCCGGTATCGATATTAATCCCATGATTTTGCTGGGTCCCGTTCACGCTTCCGGTTCCCTGAAGGGTTACATTCGCGGCTAGAGTCGGAGTTATGCGGGCCCCTGAGGCAAACCGAATCCCATCATTGCCGGTTAGAGTCCCGTTTCCAATTCCGGTAAGGAAGATATCTTTCTCTACCGAACTAATGATCGCATTGGCTGATTCGAAAAAGATTCCTATATTCGTATTATCTCCCTGAGATGATCCAGCTCCGCTTAATACGATGGTTCCGGACTGATTCCCAGTCGATTCTATGGAAGAATCGGAGAAATAAATGCCATGATTAGAACCCGAAGCTCCATTCCCGAAACCTGAAAGCGAGATATCTCCTGTATCAGATAAGATCCGGCTCCGGTTGGAAAAATAGATGCCGACATTTGGTCCGGATCCAACTCCGCTTAAACCCATTAATGCAACAGGCCCTGACACAGCCGAAATTCCCGATTGAGGGATATTTCCATCTCCAATGAAATAGACGCCGTTGCTTGTAGAACTGATTCCCGAATTTTTCCCGTCTAAAAGAATTGATCCTGATCCTGTTGATGAGATCAAAAGAGGTCCTAAAGTAGATTGGCAAAAAATTCCATTGCAGTTTGAACCTAACTGCCCCCCTGAACCGACGATGCGGATATCTTGATTTACACTCCGGAAAAATCCAGCATCCAAACTCGCATCTCCATTCGTGCGCAGACAGCGGACTCCGTTGCCGCCAGTGGTATTCGATCCGATCCCAGACAAGAGAATTGTTCCCGAAACCGCCCCGCTTGTAGCCTCTACGATAGAATCTTCAACTAATATCCCCGCATTCAGAGCGTTGTTTACGGTTGCCTTTGAGACGCCTGTGATAGAAATATTTCCCGTTGCAGTAGAAGCCCTGCCAAAGGTTTTTAACTGTACTGCCGCGCAGCTAAAACCAATCGTTTCGCCATAAATGGCTATATTTCCGGAATTTGTGCTGACTGTGGAGTACACGCCAGCGACTCCCCCCTGATTGGTGATGCTTACCCCGCAGGATTGGGAACTGACCACGGTATTGGTGGATCCATACCCATTCAAAGTGATCCCCGCAGTGCCAGTTGCTGTCACGCTGGAGGGGCCTGAAGTAAAGGGGGCAAAAATGCCTACAGAAGAGCCAATCAAAATCCCTTGTTGAAATGATTGACCGAGGTCTCTAATCGAACTGCCAACGATAACGATATCTTTATCTACTGAGGTAACCCCATTGATAGAGTTAACGATCATAACCCCTACGGCTCTGGCAGAAGGGCCTGAAACGGCGGAAAAGGGGATAATTTCCCCTTCTAGAGTGAGTCTGTTTCCATTGTCTAAAGCGCCGGTTGACCGAACAGAACTGCTATCTACAATCAGAATCCCATAAGATTGAGCTGCGCCATTCCTGCAGCCGCCTTGTCCAAACATGCGGAGAGATCCATCGACCGCAGAAACAACCGAGTTCGTGTCGATCTGAATTCCATTATTCATAGAGAGGCCCGCGGGGATGGGGATGGTCCCCTGAATGGAAATACAACCTGCCCCTGCTGCTGCGACGAGCGCGCTATTCGTCATCCTTACACCCGCATTGTTCAGTGCCGCATTCGCACCTGCGGGATTGAGCATGCAAAATCCGTTCAGATTGATGTTTCCGCTTGTCGCAATATTGCCGCCGGTTGCCGCATTTTCAATGAAGATTCCGTAGTTGTTTGAACCGTTTGAATTGGTGAAAAGAGAGGAATGGCCTGTGATGGCGATAGCCCCTGTGGTTGAATGAACGCTGCCCAGATTGTTGACGCCGCTCATTAAATGGACTCCGTATTGGTTGGAAGTGCCTAATCCCCTCCCTCCAGTTCCGTCCAAGATAATATTCCCTCCAACCGATAGGATTTGGGCATCGTTTAAGAAAATCCCTTCAAAAAGAGTTCCTGCACCCGCATTGGCATTATTAATCAGAAGGACTGCGTCAAAATCACGGCTTGCGCTCGTACTGCTGATGACGGAGGCAGCGTTCATCACGAAATTTCTGCTGGCTCTAATAGTCAGCATATTTGTAGTTGCCCAAGTGATTGTTTCGGCAGCTGCAAGGGTGATGATCCCAGATCCGCCGGCCGTGATGTCGGAGGTCTGCACGGTTACATTGCTAATCCCTAAGTTCGCTGACAGAGTGGCTGTATCCAAAGTGGCCGCCGCCGTTGTTTCTCCATCGTAATAATTGCTCACAAATACGTTCGGGGAGGTAGCGCCTGTCACAATAGTGATATTGTTTGGATCCAAAAGCAAAGTGCCAGTTTCTCCCCGAGGGGCCGTGGTGTTCGCGGTCCCCTGAAAGGTAAGAGCCGGCCCAGAAACCTCGATCAGCCCTCCATTTCCGCCAGATGCCCCGCCGCGTGCTGAAGCCTCCCCAAAAAATCCGGTAGCCCCTTCGCTCCATACAACGATTTGACCTCCATCGCCCTCGCTTAGTGCATCGGCGCGAAGGATGACTCCCTCATCGATAAAAGATAGCTCCGCGCTTGGGATGGACGTGTTTTTTCCCTGAAAACTTCCTCCAACCAAAATTTCCCCTCCGCCCAAATTCCCGCTCGCGTCAATCATAGCTCCACTTTTTAAGAAGATTTCTTCCCCTAATAGATGGATTTCTCCTCCTCTATCGCCCTGTTTTGCAACCACAGCGCCGCTTACTTCCGTTTTGCCGTAGGTTGAATATAGAATGATGCGCCCCCCTTCCTCGGCTTTACTTAAAGAGGTGAGGGATCCTGCAGATTGGATCGCCCTTGCATGGGGAGTTTGAATGCTGCTTTTCAATTCGATCGATAAGGCGCTGATATCTCCTGTATGAATCAGAGGAGTCTCAGCAACGCCAGTTCGGATAAAGACCCTCTCAATCCCTTCCGGCTTCAAAAGAATATCCGATCCAGCCGCAAGAAACACCGATCCGTTCGGAGAGAGAAGAGTCCCTTCATTGATCACAGTTTGTCCGAAGAGAGCGATATCGCCAGTTGGACAATCAATTGTTCCTAAATTGACGATGGAACTTTGAGATTTGCCGGTAAAAGAAAGTTCTCCCCCTTTCAAAAAATCTTCATCCAATACATCTAAAGTCGAAAGGAGGAATCCCCCGGTTTGAATGATGGCGTCTTTCCCGATTAAAACCCCGTTCGGATTAATCAGGAATATTTGCCCATTGGAAAGGAGAGATCCTAAGAGCTGTGTTTGCGAGCCGCCGATCACTCGATTCAATACTGCAGATTGAGCATTCGGCAGAAGAAATTGAACGGTCTCGCCTTGGGCGATAGCAAATTGATCCCAAGCCAGAATAGATCTGGGGCCGCATTCGATTTGCAGCTGTTGAGCGCCGTCTAAGACGATTTTTCCATTCCCTGCGCTCACATGCAAACCAGACGGTTTAGCATACAGACCGCACGAAAAAATCAACAAAGCGCAGACGCAGGAAAGTCTTTTGTACACATCAGGCATCATCAAATACAAAAAATAATTTGTCAAGGAAAGCCGGGATTGCTCCCGGCTCTATGATTTAAAGGATTTCTGCAGCGATTGCAGCAAGCTCTGAACGCTCTGTTCTCTCTAAGAACATGTGTCCATAGATCCGATGATTCTTAAACCTGTTCACAATATAGGTCAGGCCATTCGAATCCTTGTCTAGATAAGGATTATCGATCTGAGTTGCATCGCCGGTTAAAATCACTTTAGTCCCTTTGCCCGCACGAGAAATAATGGTCTTCACCTCGTGAGGAGTCAGGTTCTGCGCTTCGTCGATGATCATATACATCTTCGGAAGCGAACGGCCGCGGATATAAGTCACAGCCTCCATCTCGATCTTCTTGCTCTCCATAATGAACTCAAGGGTGGCTGCGCCATTGCCCTCTCCGCTCGTCGTAGAGCATAAGTACTCGAGATTGTCGAAAATCGGCTGCATCCAGTGGTAGAGCTTTTCCTCTTTCGTCCCTGGAAGAAATCCAATGTCCTTCCCAAGAGGAACAATCGGACGGGAAATCAGGATGCGCGAATAGCTATTCTCATCGAATACTTTCCGCATACCGCAGGCAAGCGCCATCAAGGTCTTGCCAGTACCCGCTGGGCCGATGAGCGTCACAAGCTGAATGTCGTCGCGCATCAAAAGGTCCATTGCGCACCGCTGCTCAACATTGAGCGGCTGTATGCCCCAAATGTCCTTGTTGATTTGCAGGAGGGGCTCAAATTTTTTCTGCTTGTCGTTATATTTGCAGACAGCAGAAGAGTTTTCCGGAGATGACAATAAAGCATACTCATTGGGGCGGAAATCTTTTTCCGCTAAAGGGAGCGTTCCATCTTTATAGAAAAGGTCGATATCCCGCTTTTGCACATCGATTTTGCGGAATCCCTTGTAAATCGCCTCATATTTAGTCTTGAGGTTCTCATAATCTTCCGATTCAAGATCCATCGCCTCAGCTTTCACACGAGTGACGAAATCTTTCGAAACAATCACAACAGATTCTCCCTTCGACTTCAAAAGATAAGCGACTAGGAGAAATTTATTGCTGCTGCGGTCAAGCGGCAAAGGAAATCCCTCAACCCTCTCCGGCTTGGCATCCAAATGGATCCTTACCTTAGGGCCCTCAGGAATCACTACCCCGGTATGTAAATCGCCGGTCTTTTCAGCCTTCAGCGAATCGATATAACGAATCACTTCACGCGAGTTCTTCCCCGACTCATCGGAATATCTTTTCAAACTATCAAGCTCTTCTAGAACTGATAGGGGGATCACCACATCGTTATCTTGGAATTTCTGGATCGCACTTGGATCGTGGATCAGGACATTCGTATCTATCACAAAGGTTTTTCGAGACACTTTCTTTTCCTCGGAGACGCTTTTTTCGTTGTTTCGGTTTGGCCGCTGAGCCACTATCATCAGACACCTCTATTAATATTTCTTCTTAAGATTCCCTTAGCTGAGCTCATTCCTCCTTCGTACCAAAATTCCACCTTATAGGACTTCTTTTCAGGGAAAGCAAGAATTTGTTCTAAATTACTTATGGTTATTGGGATAAATCACGCCTCAGCAGACCTGATATTTGAGTGCTAAATCGAGCTTGACTAGAGGGAGGCACACGGGTTATAATTAAATCAAAAAACGGTGGGAAGACATGAAAATAACCGCAACTTTACTAAGCATACCACCCTACATATCAACTACTTGGGACAACATCGCAGCTTTACATATAAGGCCTGACGGATCCCTATTTACCTTAGTAATCCTCTTAAAAAGCCAAGACCAAATCGAAATCCCCCACATCTCGAAACACTCTGTAGATGAGATTTTTGAAGCCCACGCCCGCTTCACAGAAGACCATGCAGTTTTAAAAAAACCGCTTGATGGCCCCTTTGGCTTCACCCTTCCTGTTAAATCAGACGGCTCATTTGAATCTTTAGCCACATCTATGCAGCATAACCCCGATCAGGCCGATCTACCCCCAATTCCTGAGAGCGTATTGAAGAAAATCACCATGATCGCCCGCGCATTTGGACTCGAGGACACCGCTTTCGCAAAGCCCGAACCGAATTGCAATTGCGTCTATTGCCAGGTGAACCGCGCGCTCCTAGGAGATGCCGCCCCTGCGGAACAACTCGAAGAAGTGAGTCAGGAAGACTTAAAATTCCGCGACTGGGATATTCAACAAACAGCGGACAAACTCTATACTGTAACCAACCCGTTAGATACTAACGAACACTATACGGTATTTCTTGGGACCCCAATTGGGTGCACCTGCGGCAGCAAGAATTGCGAGCATATCCGCGCCGTTTTGTCGTCTTAAAGAAAAAATCTTGGCCTTTAAACTCTCCAACGAATACTATTTTTCATAAGCGCGTTTGGAGTTTTTTATGATGTCCCGTTTCATTCTTTCATTTCTATCTATTGGTACCTTAGCTTTTGCAGCGCCTGCAGCGCCAGCCAAGCCAAGTCCTGCACCAGTTAAAAAGGCGGAAGCCTTTAAACCATTTACAGGGAAATTGCTCGCGAGCAAAGTCCGCATTCGAGCGAAAGCCGACCTCGAAAGTCCTATCATCAGACAAATGAGCAAGAACGAGCTTCTTCTCGTAGTCGCTGAAGAGGGAGACTTTTACGCCGTTGAGCCCCTAAAAGACACAAAAGCCTACGTATTCCGCAGCTACATTCTCGACAACGTCGTCGAAGCCAATAGAGTGAATGTCCGCCTCGAACCGCATGCAGACGCTCCCATCATCGGCCAACTTCAAGCTGGAGCCAAAGTGCAAGGGACTGTTTGCGCAATGAACCACAAGTGGCTCGAAATCGCCCCCCCGAAAGGGACCCGCTTTTACGTCGCTAAAGAATTTGTCGGCCACGCAGGCGGACCAGAGCACCTAGCCAATATGGAGAAGAGAAAAGCGCAAGTGGAAGAGCTCCTCACATCTGCCTATCTCAACGCCGAAACTGAGTGCAAGAAAGACTACGAAGAAATGGCTCCGCAGCATGCGATCGAGCAATTCCAAACAATCATGCGCAATTTCGCCGACTTCCCAGAAGCCAACACTCAAGCGAAAGAAGGCCTTGCTCTCCTGAAAGAGACCTATCTAAACAAGAAAATCGCCTATCTCGAATCAAAAGCTGAACTCTCCTCAACTGTTAAAGAGGAGCTGATCGCAAAACATAAAGCTGAAAGCAAAGAACTCTTTGCCGAAGGGTCTGTAAAAGTGGACTCCTCCATTTGGAATAAAAGAGCTCCGAAGAAAGAAAACCTCGGATTTTGGGACACGCTCGAAGAGTCTCTCTTCCTCAGCTGGACCGCATTCCATTCCGGCAAAACCTTTGATGACTACTATACAGAGCAAAAAGCGAACGCCACAGTATTATCGGGCACGCTTGAGCGCTACACTTACGATGTGAGAAATAAGCCAGGCGACTTCATCCTCCGCGGGACAGAAGATGCTCCTATCGCTTATCTCTACAGTACGCAAGTGGATCTCGAACAGTTTGAAGGAAAACAAGTGAGCCTCTTGGCTGTGCCAAGACCCAACAACCACTTTGCATTCCCCGCCTATTTCGTCTTCTCTGTCGAATAGTGGAACTGCGCGAATGGGCAATTCGGATCCTTTCAGCTGACACGCTGGAAGAGAAACTCCTTTGCCCCGAAATCTTAACTGATGAATTTCCAGGCGAGCCGCTCATTTTTAATGAGCCGGTTCGTCCTGTCGGAATGAGTTTCAATAAACGGACGAAAGAACAAAAACTCCCCCACTTTCAAAATCACGGCGTTGAGGAAAATCGGGCCGTCTGCCTCCACCGCTTTGCCGGCCACGAGCTCCTCGCAGTCGAAATCATGGCCCACGCCCTCACCGCCTTCCCAAATGCCCCGAAAGCATTCCGCAAAGGCGTTGCCCACACTCTCAAAGAAGAGCAGGGACATGTAAAGCTCTACATCGAGAGGATGGGCCAGCTAGGCCTCAAATTCGGCGATCTCCCCCTCTTTAAGCACTTTTGGAACCATGTCCCCTACCTCACCACCCCCATCCGCTATGTCAGCGTCATGAGCCTCACCTTCGAGATGGCCAATCTCGACTTCGCGCCCCTTTATGGTAGATCGTTTGCTGCATTTGGGGACGACTTAAGCGCCGCCCTCATGGCGCAGATCCTGAAAGACGAGATCAATCACGTCTCATTCGGCTACCGCTGGCTCAACAAGTTCAAGGGAGAAAATCCCGCGTGGGATAGTTGGATTGAAAATCTCAGCCCTAAAATCGCCCCCAAACGGGCAAAAGGGTTCGTTGTGATGGAAGACAACCGGCGCAAAGCCGGCATCCCCGAAGATTGGATTGAAAAAATCAAGCTGGCATAGTAGAATCTCCCACTTTTTTATATGGAGAAAACTACATGACCGCAATCTTGGCAACTGAGTATGACGCCCGCTTCAGGGCATATGAATCGCAAGCAACAAGAACAGCCAAATTATGTCAGACCTTAGTAGATAGACTTCTTGGTGGGAAGAAAAAATGGCTGCCTGAAATTAAGGGATTTACCTTCGAGCAATACGAAGCTGCCCGTAAAACTCTTGAGTTGGCGCTAAAACTCTTCTCTCTAGATGATTCACTACAGCAGCTACAACGTTCCCGACATGATATCACCGTATCGCAAATCAGCATGAAACTGATGTGGGTTGATGTTTGCAAGTCAGACAAAAGGTCGAAAGAAGATGAGATCGAGTACCATAAGATCTATCTAATAGCCGATGAGAAACTTAAGGAGCTGAATCAGTTAATTGCAAATCGCGCGCCGCTTTCTCAACTGTCTCAACAGTAGGAAGCTCTTTAATCAGAGCGCCGCTCTCTTTCAGCTTCCGCGCGCTGACAAGCACTCTAGACTCAAGAGAAGCGATGCTCTGATTATACGATTCAACAGCAGTATTGAGGGATTTACCCACCTTATTCCAGTGCTCGCAAAGGGTGCCGACCCTTTCATAGAGTTCTTGGCCAAGCCGAGCAATTTCTTTTGAGCTCTTGGAGAGACTCTCTTGCTTCCAACCGTGCGCAACAGCTCTTAATATAGCAATGAGAGTAGTCGGCGTTGCGACGATGATATTTTGGTCGGCGCCCACTTCAATCAGCGACGGATCGGCCTGGAGCGCTGCGCTAAAGAAAGCTTCCGCCGGAAGAAACAGGATCACAAATTCAGGCGTAGGATCGAGCTGCTTCCAATATTCTTTGGCGGAGAGATCCTTAATGTGCTTCCGCACACACGCTGCATGCTCTTGGAGCTTCGCTTTGCGCGCATCGTCATCTTGCATATCCGCGGCTTCCAGATAAGCGCCAAGGGGAGCCTTTGCATCGACCGCGATTTGCCTTTGACCGGGCAGACGGATCACTAAATCGGGGCGCAAGATCCTTCCAAGGCCCTCAAACGTCTTTTGTTCTTGGAAATCGCACTGATTGATAAGGCCTGCAAGCTCTACAACTCTTCGTAAATGGACCTCGCCCCAAGATCCCCTCGTCTGCGGAGATTTGAGCGCTTGAACCAATCGAGTTGTTTCGGTGCGGAGCTCCTTTTCAGAGAGGACAAGTCCTTCTATCTGTTTAGATAGGGCGCCGTAAGCCCCTTCGCGCCTCTTTTCCAGCTCTCTTTGGTGTTCGTTGAGTAGTTTCATCGATTCTTTGAGCGGCTGCAGAGTTGCGTCCGCCAAATTCATGAACTGCTTTCCATTTTTTTCCAAAGCATCGAACGACATCGCCTTGAATTCATTTTTCATCCAAAGCCAAAGGCCTGCGAAACCGCCGATCAAAACGACAACAACCAAAATTAGCATGCCGGAATCATACCAAAGGAAAGATTTCAGAAATAGAAAATAGCTCCAGTACATTTCTTAGGATATATACCGTTCGTGATTCAAGAATCGGTTTGATAAAAATTTGGCTTGACATGCAAAATATTGAGCATGATTTTCTTAAGCGATGCTGAGCGGGCTCAGCTCATAGCGCAACACAAACGAGAACGAGACAAAAGAATCTGC
>JANPFC010000077.1:0-13103 GCA_031423235.1 Chlamydiota bacterium
CTATAACCCCGGCAAAGGGATAAATCCCTTTGCAAACCCAGTATTTTTCCGGACGGAAAGTACTGAAAAGGAATAAACTATGAAGCAAACAAATTTAGTCGAAAAACCTGTCTAGACAAAGGGGTCCACCATAGTTCCGCACGATCTCTTGCCGCTACCGCGAGCAAGAAATCGGCGGGATAACCTTCCTATACGGGAGAATGCAAAACTGAAGAAGAGTCGCCCTCTCTCGGGGGCCAGGGGCGAAGCCCCGAGTCGTTCTGCATTTTGCGTTCTGCGTTTGGGTGTCCGGACTCCTAAAAAATGTTGTTTTTTTGCAGATGGTCGGACGAATTAAGAACTTTCGATTGGCGAAAACTCAACGGAACGTTTAAAGTTTTTTCTCTAAACTGGAGTTCAGCCTATGGATCAGTCACCTCCAACCAAGCCACACCTTTCCTTCGAGAATCTTAAAAAGGAGAATCAGCACAGCATAGAATATTGGAGTGCTAGAGACCTTCAGCTTTGTCTTGGATACTCTAACTGGAGAGACTTCAAAAATGCCATTAATAAGTCCATAGAGTCTTGCAGACACTCCGGAAATAATCCTCAAAACCATTTTGTGGACGCCCGCAAAATGGTCAGTATCGGGAGTCAAGCAGATAGAGAACTCGACGATTATCATCTTTCGCGCTTTGCCTGCTACCTTATCGCGCAAAACGGAGATCCAAGAAAACCAGAAATCGCCCAAGCACAAAAATACTTCGCTATTCAAACACGACGCCAAGAAGTCTCAGACCAAATGGCCGCTGATCTCGAAAGACTTGAAGCACGTCAACAAGCCTCAGTCGAATTCAAAGCCTTATCCGGTGCAGCTCGAGAAGCCGGAGTCCAGAATGCGAAGTTCGGCATTTTCCATGATGCCGGCTACAAAGGACTCTATGGAGGATTAGGCGTTGATGCAATTAAATCCCGCAAAGGGATCCCTCCAAAAGAACAACTCATGGATCGAATGGACACAATCGAGCTTGCAGCCAATTTATTTCGCATGACTCAAACAAAAGATAAGCTGAAAAAGGAAAATATCAAAAACCAAAGAGATGCCATTGAAACACACGAAATGGTAGGGAAAGAAGTGCGGCTAGCCATTTCAAAAATTGGTGGAACTCTCCCAGAAAATATTCCTCCTGCCGAACCTATAAACAGGGTCAAAAATCGGCTCAAAACAACTAAACCTCAACTGGAACTTGATCCGATGGATGCATTAGCTATTGTTGAGTCTCCTGGATCCTAAAAACCACTCTCTTTATTAATTGCGAGCTCATTTAACCTTCCGCACAATCTCTTGCTGCTGACACAGCAAGAGTATCGGCGGGAAAGGACAAACAGCCCTCTCTCGGGGGCCGGGGGCGAAGCCCCGAGTCGTTCTGCATTTTGCATTCTGCGTTCTGCGTTTTGGTGCCAGACTCCTTTCGGCCGGGCACGCGAAACGCTCGTCCCGCGCTGATAAGCCGATTCGTCCTTCGTCGAAGCGCCAAAGTACTCATTTCGAGTTCCTCCGGACTCCTTTCGGCCGGGCGAGCGAAACCTGCTCCGCGAGAAAAAGGTTCATTCAAGGACCTTTTTCTCGATTCCGCAGTCCCGCGCACGAAAGCCGATTCAGTCATCGTCGAAGCGCCGGATGCCTTCATTTCGAGTCCTAAAAAAGCTGCGCTTTTTTTCGCCGGCAAAAAAAAAGAGAATGAGCCGGGGGCTCATTCTCTTCTGTTTTTTTTGCCGGCGACCGGACTCGAACCAGCATCTTATTGCTAAGAGTAGATTTTGAGTCTACCGCGTCTACCAATTTCGCCACGCCGGCTTAAAAGAGTCTGATTATAATCCGAAAAGATCTTTTCTTGAAAGAGTTATGACCTCGGATACCCCTGATGGGCCTTCGCCCAATTGTAGATCACCTTCTCCTTCGCTTCCCGATCATATCGAACTTGAATCGATAGATAGGGATGCGGGTGCCGGTTGTCAGCATCGCGCCCTTCCGTCTTCTGATAAAGCGCTATCAAAATCTCCTTATTAACCCAAGGGTAGATAGCCAGGCTGCTTTCAGTAAGCTGCTTAAACTCTTGGCTCTCCTTATCCTTCTTGTAACTGGGGTTCTCCTGAAAATACTGCATGAGGATACCGACAATCTCCTGCGGCCGCTCCTCCATCCCCTGAACGTAAAAGTCCACTTCCGCCCCTAACTGGTGCTTGGACATTTTGTTCTGATTCGATGGGTCGGCATAGGTATTGTGGACAGGACAACGGTGGCCGCAAGTGATAATCACCCGCTTGCCAGTCTTCTTCTGGACGTAGTTAAGGAGCTCGGTCAGGATGGGATAAACGGTTTCCTTGCCGCGGATAATGGGGAGGCCGTGCCGATTGCACCCTTCACAGTCGGCAAGAGGGGTTGGCTTGGCCGGGTCGGTAGCGTCGACCAGGGGCGGATTGAGGGGAGTCCCCTTACAACGGAAAAAATCTTTGGTGATCCGGGGAAGGTTGGTCTCCGATTCCCACGGATAGGAGGAGCGAGGGGTGTGGGCAGGTGGAGAAATAGGGTAGAAAAGGTCGTCGTGATTGCGGTAAATAGGCTCCCCCTTACAGTTGAGCCTGCGTATCTTTTCCCGCTCAGATTGCTCCATCCCAGAACAGCCGATAAGAAGAAGGAGTGAGATACACAAATAACGTGAAAAATTGGGAATTTGACAAGGAGGCGCCTCAGATTTTTTGACTTTTTCGAGTGGCAGTGTTCTTAGAGACTGTCTGCGAATTTTGTTTCTGTCGATTTTGGGGCCCTTTTGCGCCAATTTTCTTTTCAAATTCGGGGGGTAATATCGACATCTAGTATATTGCCCCCCGAATTTGAAACGAAAATTGGTCAAAATGGCTCCCAAAAGCGACGAAACCAAAATCCGCAGACAGTCTCTTGGACACGACACGAGAAAAAGACGAAAAAGATGTGGCAAAGCCGACACAGTCAAAAACCAATTGTTTACGTTGTTTGTGTATAATAGAGATTTTCGTATAGTCCGGGCTAAGGCGAGTAACATGTCAGATCACATTCTCCAGCAATTGCAGCAGTCAGCTGATTCAGCCCTGAAAAGCCAAACGGTTCAGGAAGGGGTTCAACACTTGTCTCGTGCTTTTGCCCTTTTCTCTGAAGAAGCAGCTCGCCTTAAAAGCGCATATTCAAAGTTACAAGAGCGCTTCACGACTGTCAACCAAGAACTTGGGGTCAAAGCGGCAAATTTAAGCAGATTAACCGGTTACTTGAATAACATCTTGAAAAACATAACCGATGCCATCTTGTTTGTCGACTTGGAAGGGACGATCACAATCTTTAACGACGCAGCCCAAAATCTACTGAAAATAAAAGGAGATCAGGCTCTTTTTAAAAAGTTCTGGGAGCTTTTCCAGGACGATGCGTTCGGTTTTTCAATGCGCGAGGCGCTGAAATTTGGGATTTCCCATAAACTTCTGTATCGAAAAGAGATGGAGATCTCCACGACGTTTGTCTACGAGGGGCCAAAGCTTTATCACGGGATGATCCTAGTTTTAAGAGACATCAGCGAAAAACAGAGGCTCCAGCTAATCGCGAATCGAAATGACAGGATGAAAGAACTGGGCGAAATGGCTGCAACTGTGGCCCATGAAATCAGAAACCCGCTCGGGGGGATCAGGGGCTATGCGTCTTTGCTCTATCGAGACCTAGAAGAACAGGCGAATCTGCAGGAGATGGCCGGATTCATCATCGATGGGACGAAATCGCTCGAGAAAATCGTAAGCGCAGTCCTCCACTATTCCAAACCGATTGCGGTTCAGCCTCAGACGCTCGATTTAGGAGCTTTCTTGAAACAGCTGGGAAAATTCGTCAAGGTCGATCCAGCTTTTCCGCACAATGTGAAGATGGCTTTTCACATTCCAGATGCCCCCATTTTGGCCCCTTTCGACCCCGAAGCTCTGAAATCGGCGATGCTTAATTTGATCTTCAACGCATTCCAAGCGATGCCTCACGGGGGCGCACTGACAGTGTCCCTTTTAAAAATGGAGTCTTCTTGTCAGATTTCGATTGCAGATTCGGGCGTTGGGATCGAAGAAGATCAGTTGAATCACCTCTTTTCGCCGTTCTATACGACGAAAAAAGGGGGCAATGGCCTGGGGCTTGTTGAGACGCAAAAAATCATTCAGGCCCATTTTGGAGCGATCGATGTTCGGTCGCAGAAGGGATTAGGGACAACATTCACATTAACGCTGCCGCTGAAAAGGTAAATCATGATTGAAAAAGTGCTCGTTGCCGATGATGAACCGCTGATGCTCCGCTTCATAGCCGATTTGTTAAAGCGGCATGGGAAAGAGGTCGTATGCGCAGCAAACGGGGCTGACGCGACAAGGCTGCTCGAGAGCGAGCCGTTCGATCTCGTGATCACCGACATGAAAATGCCTATAAAAACCGGCCTCGATGTATTGAAGTGCGCGAAGTCTCTATCCCCATCGCCTTTGGTGATATTAGCTACCGCTCACGGAACAATCGAATCGGCGGTCGAGGCGATGAAGCTCGGCGCATTCAATTACTTGATTAAGCCTTTTTCTCCAGAGTCGCTTGAGGGGATTTTAGAAAAGGCGGAAGAGCATGTGCGGCTCATTAAAGAGAATAAATTCTACCGCGAAGACACCAAGTATCCGCTGCTGGTAGCTCAAAGCCCTGCGATGAAAAAGATCCTGCAGGATTTAGACAAGATCGCGAAAGCGAATGCGAGCGTCTTTATCACTGGCGAATCTGGAACGGGGAAGGAAGTGATTGCGGGGGCGATCCACGAACTGTCTTCGCGCGCTCAATTCCCGTTCATTAAAGTCAACTGCGCGGCGATCCCAGAAACGCTCCTCGAATCGGAGTTCTTTGGCCACGAGCGGGGCTCTTTTACGGGCGCCCATATGAAGAAAACGGGGCGCTTTGAACTGGCCGATAAGGGGACGCTCCTTCTCGACGAGGTGACAGAGATCCCTCTCGTTTTACAGCCAAAGCTATTAAGAGCCATCCAGGAGCAGGAGTTCGAGCGAGTTGGAGGAACACGGCCTATCAAGGTCAACTTGCGATTTTTGGCCACTTCTAACAGAAACATGCAAGAGGCGATTGAGTCGAAGGTGTTTCGAGAGGATCTCTATTACAGATTGAATGTTGTTCCGATCCAAATCCCCCCTTTAAGAGAACGAAGGGAAGATATTTTGCTGCTTGCCAACCACTTTCTCGAGAAGTTTTGCAGAGAAAATCACAAGCCGCCCAAAAAGTTCACTGACGGGGCTGTAAAAAAGCTCCTCGACTATCCATGGCCTGGAAACGTCCGGGAACTGGCAAACATCATTGAGAGAACCGTGGTGCTCGATTTTGATCCGGTGATCGATTTGGGACACCTCTACCTCGACTCTTCGGCGCTCTCGCCTGTTAAAGAGCTCAAGAAAGGGATTACGCTCCACGAAATGGAAAAACAGCTTATTTTGGAAACGCTTGAGGCCAATCACCAAAACCGGACAAAGACCGCCTCCATCCTCGGCATCAGCGTCCGAACTCTACGCAATAAGCTCCATGAATATGGAGAATGCAACGCCGAGTCTTGACTTTAATTAATCTAAATATATCATGAGAACACTCTTTAAAATTAAACAGGAGTGTACCATGGCATCAGTAGCTTCCCCAATACCAGGTGTAAGTCCCCTGGCGGAACAGCGGCCAGTCAATCTTCTAATAGCAGAGGACAATGAATTTGCCTGGAGAACGCTGTCAAGCCAGCTGCAAATCATTTTTGCTCGCCGCGGAGTTTCCGCAAAGATCACTCTTGTCGGAGACGGACTCAACGCAAAGAAAGCTCTCTGCCGCGAGGAATTCGACTTGGTAAGCCCCACCACATTAAAAAGAAAGCATTCGGGAGCTCAGAAAGTTGACGTGGCATTTATGGACTGTCAATTTCCTCATGACCCCGACGGCTCAATTGTTGACTTAGAGGGGATCCTTGTTACTGAGGCGGTACGTAAAGACGAGGAAGACATAAAAAGGGATCGTACAAAAACACCTCGCCATGTACGTATTCTTTCGAGCTCTGCCGACTCAGATCAGAGTAAATTTACAGAGATCTTTGATGACGTACTCGCAAAAGGGTCTCCCGTGGCAAGAATTGAATCGGCACTAGTAAACTTAGGGGTTTTCACTCTATAGATCGTTATCCCATTCGTCGTCGCTATTGACAAGGACCGCTTTGCTCGGGTAGGAATCGGGAACATTGTCATCCCAGTCGTCCAACTCAAGCTGATGCATAAAATTGACTACCTCGGATGAGTCTGGATTTCGCGTTCCGAGGAAAATCTCACGCCCCTCCTGTCGAAACGTGACTAATACTTGCGCATCAGCACAAGATGTATCAAGCCCTTTCAACGCATTTCTTTCGAGCATGATCAATTCGTCATGAACCGAAGTTTCAAGATGCAGCGGCTCTTGAGCCAGATCCTCAGGCAAAGCGCCCAAAACTAAGGGGAGAAAAGCAGCTAGCTTTTTTAGGTCTTTTGGCGAGAAATCGTGTTCGGGAAGAGGGAATTCTCCGAGTACATCTACCTTGTCCGACATAGATCGCGCTTCCTCTATCCTCTCTATGAGCTCGTGGAGCCTTGCTGAGGAAAGAACCGCTTTAATCCGGGCATAATACTCATGCATCTCTTCTGTCACCTCTTCTAATCCATATGGATCATCATCGGGATCTACAGCACTCATCAATAATTCGTTGATCTTAGGGACGAAAAGGGTAAGAAAATGGACAAACACGGCCATTTCGCCCGGCTCGCACTCGAATGGGGGCAGATTATATCTTTGAAGAATAATCAATTTCTCTTCGGTTGATTTCACGTTCTCAAGCGCATCGCCAAGCTCATCTCTTCTTTCATGAGAAAGTCCTCTTCTGATCTGCTCGCAATAAGCGACCATGTCTCCAGTCACGCATTTCCGTAAATTTTCGATGGGAAAATAGGCCCGTAACGCCTGCTTGATCCTCTCGACTCTAGGAAACGGATGAAGAGACATATTTGTGAATGGGAGAATGGTTGGGAAAATCCTTTCATCAAGATAGTAGTCTTTTACCTCTCGGAATTCCTTCAGCAGCGTTTCGGCATATGCCGCCTCATCGCATCCTAAAAACACAATATCTCCGGCGGGACCTGCCGTGGCTGCAGATTCCCTCGCCTTCATTCCCATCTGCTGATATTCGAGAAGAGCCTGAAATCTAGGTACATTCTCTTTGGGAAGCCTCCACTGAATCGGCAAGTTTTTCAAGATCCGCTTATTCAATTCCTCGCCGAGGACAAACTCCATTGTGTAAATCGCAGTATATTCGCCAATGAGCGTTTTAAAAGCATCGATCCGCTTTTGAACAAGATGCACAAGCCCCCTAAAGTGCTCTTTATATTCTTCAGGCAAATCGTTGAGCGCCTCCCTCAACGCCTCAGGACGGACTACTGGGCGGATTAGCGCCATAAACGACCTTTGAAGCTTTCTGATTTTCATCGCCTCTTGAGCCTGCCCTATCTCAACCGGCGTAATGATCGGCTCAGCGCAGCTAAGAAGCCCCCTTTTTGTTCTTACATCGGAGATCCTTTCAAGGGCGCTTCGGAGATCTCCGGGCCGAGGGATGATGGCTGAACACTGGTCCAGTTCTCGATATACCTGGGAAGTCTCATCCTCATTGAGTTTTATGCTTGGGGGATTCAATCCCATCCCTCTAGCCGCTATCTGAGGCATCAATGCACCAAATTGTCTAGCTAGCTCCTCTTCGAGAAACCGATCTATCACGGCAAACAGTTCCGTATTGCGAACGACAGGGTGAATGAAATCCCCAAAAGCCTTTTTAAACTCATCTAGAGATTCTTCTTCGCTGATCCCGATCAGTTTGATACTCCGCCCATCGAGAGTCATTTCGATGCTTTCGGTCGGTTTAGATGCAACAAAAGTAAAATAGTATTGAATGAAATGAAATCTCTCGATGGGAATGATATATTCCTCAGAAGCGCTCCTTTCAGCTCGAGGAGGAAGAGGAATAACAACAGAATCGTCTTCATCTACAAAGGTTAGCCGCGAGGCCGTCCCCCTAAGCGGGGTCATCGCAGACACTTAGCGGTCTTTTCGTACTTAAGAGCTAATTCAAGCCACGCTTTCCAAAAGCCGGGGCCCGCTTTCAAGACTTGGGCGATATCGTAGAAAAGATAAAGATAAGCAGGCTCTTCTTTAATTTCCATTTCAGCCAATGCGGCAGATCCTTTTTTCTCGCCAGCTAAAATCTGAAGATAATCGATGAGCCGGGTCAAACTCTCCTTCAATTCCCCCATTTTTTCGGCGATCTTTTCTCGTGCATCTGCCGGCATCGGGTTTTGACCAATTTTTTCATGAACGAGTTTCCGGATTTCCCGTTCCTTAAAGCCCTGAACGGCCTCTTTTAATGGAACGTATTCGATCCCCTTAAATCCGATCCCCCCGTCCGTAGTATTCACAAACCGGACCTCTCGGGTTGCCTTTGCGAACTTGGAAATGCCTGTTGATTCCATAATCCACCTAACTGCTGTAAAAACAGGGTTCCCCTCGCGATCTTTTCGCTTGAGAATCCGGTCGGCAGCCGATTTTTCCGCATCGATCGCTTGGAAAGCGATCTCCTCATCCTCTGCAACGCCCGATGCATACCGCTTATTGCCGGTGTAGGCCATATCGACCCCATCGATCAGAATCGGATTGCAGCCTAAAAACTGCGCCCACGCGATGCAAATCGCCGTTACAGAGATCGTCTCGGTCGGAAGCAAGTCGCCCATCAGAGGATCCAAAAGGCCAAGCTCCTCTTCGATCCAAAGCTCGCTCACACCGCCGATGCCGCTCCGCATATAGCCAAAAGGGCCGTTGCACGTTTGGAAAATCGAAGGGTGGACTCTTGTCGAATAGAGAAGAGGCGTCTCAAAAGCAAAACTATTCTTCAGACGCCGGTATTCTTCCAAATTGGGATCGATCGCCATGCCGAAGTGGGGCGAGATTCCTTGCGAGCTGAGTGCAGCCAGAGTCGAGCCGCCTGCAATGATCAATGCCTTGTTTTCAAGGCCGGCAATCACATCCATCGACTTTTGGAGTGAGGGGCCAGCACCGCACACAAGAGCGGGAATGTCTTTGAAAGCCCCTTTGAGTCCATTCGCATAGAATGAACCTGGCAAATGCCGAATATTTTCTACGAAGTTCTTAAACGGCTGATAGCCATGCAGACGGTCCAAGTGAAGCGCGTGGGAAAGAGCCGTTTTCCTTAAAAGTTCAAGCTTCAGCCCTTTAAGCCCCTTTTTCGATTTGAGCCCCGCAACTTCTACCCTTTTTACCGGGAATCTTTGTGCTAGCGCCTCGATTTCTTCCGCCGTTTTAGAGAGGAGTTCCAAATACACTTGAGGATGGGACAACACTTCCATAGCATCTGGGTGGTGGAGGAATGAGGCGATGATGCCTGAATCATCCTCTAGAAAAATCAAATGTCTATCTGCCGATTTATTCAGCCACTCTTTGCACGCAAAATAGGCTTTTCCCACTCCAAGGCCGTAGAAATAGAGCGCTTCCGCCTTTTCGATCTCAAGAGGAGGGAGAGCTTCATCGAAAGCCTCTTTTTCTTCCCAAGTGCCCGCCATAAGGCCAAGGCTTGGGAAACGCTCCATTAAAATGTCTGCCGCTTCGCTATACGTAGACGAGCTTTTTCCCATTCCAGTATCCCTCTTTTTCAACCCAAATATTTTGGAACCGATCCCAAGCTTTTTCCAAATAGGTGTCGGCATCGATCCAGATCGCCTCAACTCGGATTTCTCCCGCATCGTCCCAACTGCGCAAGTTGAATCTAGGACCATCGAGATATTCGATCTCTTCGATCATAGCCCCTTTCTCATTGAACCTGCGGTGCACGCCCACCGGCTTGCCCATGTCGTAACGCCCCTCGTCTACAAGGAGCCCCTGATCATTCCACATGAGATCCTGTCCATCTCTTACGCCCTTCACAAACGAGCACTTTCGCTTTAGCTTTCCATTCGGCCAATAAAGGAGCGACTCGCCATGAAGCCTTCCGTCAGCAAACTCCTCAATTGTTTTGGGAGTTCCATCTTCGTAGAAGTATTCCTTTTTATTTTCATGAGTGGCGCAGTAGAGAGCGCCGCTTCGGTAATACAAATGATCCATGTTCCTCAAGTACCTTTTGGAAAAACAGCTTTCGATGAAGTTCTAGATCGCCCCCCTCTCGTTCAAAAATGGGACTCCAAATCTGCCAAAGCGGAAAAAGGAGCTTCTGGTATACAACTTCATCAGCTACATTATCAATCTTTTTTTTACACATTCTTAAAGAAGCGTCCCATTCTTTCCACTTCGCTCCTGCCGCAACCGGCAATTTTTGAATGGCGTTATGAACTCGGCTTCGCAAATCCCATTCTTTGGAGCAAAGCGTTAAAACCTCTTCCAACTTCATCTCAGGAAGCTCTAAAATGCCCCCTTCGGTTGCATTGATGAACTCGCGCCCATTCGCCATCCCTTCGGTCCACATCGCGCTCATCAGCCAGTCGCGCTGAGTAATCTGCCCTCTCGCCTCAACAAGCCCATCCGGCACATCCCCGTGAATCTGCGCATATTTCCGCCCATTTTCATAACAGAGATCCATCCCGACAAAATAAATCGGACTACACCCCATGTGAACTGCAATTGCGGTCAAGAAATTGCCCACGGTCCAGCCCCCATCAAACGATTCTTCGTCATGAAGCCAGTTGATCGCTCTCGAGGAGCTGTCAGGGAATAGCAACTTTTCCCCATGCACAAGGGAAAAATTGTCCTGATTCATCCGGCTCTGATAGCAAAACGGCACTTCTGAAAACGGCTGCATTTTAAACTGCCGGTATGGAGCCTCGGCGTCGACCGATGCGCCGAAGTGGGGCTCCACATCAATCGCATTCAGCGCGCTGCCGCCAGCAAAAATCAAAGCCTTCTTTTCAAACTCCCTCAAGAGGTGCCTATTTTTCTCCAGACAGGGGCCAGCGCCTACGATGAGCGCAGGTATCCCAACAAAGCCTCCCTTCAAAGCCATCCCTCTGCGGTACGGCCCATCATTGGCCCTCGCATTCTTCATAGCCCCAACCCAGTAATCAGCCGCTTCCGACAAGATCAAATGAGCTGCCAAATGGCACCGCTCCAGCTCTTCCCTAAAATGACCATCGCCAACAACAGACATTTTCCTAAGAACCGCAGACCAAGCGATCTTTCTCGCCATCCCCTCAATCTGCAAGGGCGAATCGAGGCAGTAGATCTTCACTCTTGCATCAGAGCTTTCCCGTTCAACATCCGACACAATGGCTACACGCCGATCGCCATCTACCCAAGACAGAGCCTCTTGGTACAAAGCTTCGTCCCAACTGGTGACGCAAACGAATTCAGAGTCTTCTGGAAATTTCATAAAGGTCTTTAAAAGTGGGCAAGAAAGGGACCGATGCAATCTTCCCTTGTTCATGCCAAAGAGTGATCATCTCCCCCGCATTTACAAGGCAGACAAATGGAGCTTTAACCACATCGTTGTAGCCTAAAGCCTGCCTAGCTGCGGCCTCATCTATCGCTCCCGCCTTGCACTCGACGAGCAAAAGCGTTTTCATCTCTTTGGTGTAGCAAACAAGATCGAAGCGGCGGCTGCCGATTTTCCGTTCAACCGAGATGAGCCCTTTTGGGAACCCCAGTTCGGCGATCATTTTCCGGATCAGAGATTGCCTCACCAGTTCTTCTGGAGTATTGGCAATCTGCTTCTTCCGGATTAAACACTTACTGAACTTGGACGAGTCCGTAGTTTCTGTCTTCACGGCGGTAGATCACCCTGATTTTCTGATCTTCTTCAGACCTGAAGATCAAGAATGGATCGTCTGTGATTTCCATTTTCATGATCGCCTCGTCTTGAGTCAAAGTTTTCAGAGGCATAGTCTCTTTAGCTACGACTTGGTGCAGTTTATATTTTTCTTCTTCGATTCTGGCAGATTCGGCCTGGATTTCATCGTTGATCGCGCCCAAGTCATCTTTGAGAGCTTGGATTACATTCACGTGGATATCGACAGTGCTGAGGTGCTTGTTTCGATAGGACTGCAGTTTTGTTTTGTAGCGTCTGATCAGCTTAGTGACTCTGTCCGTAGCTTTATCGATTGCTTCGTACATGTTGTCTTTGCCGACAGAGACTTTGATCTGGAACCGGATGAAGTTCATCAAAATGGAGCAAGTTTTCTCCAATTTCTGAGCATCAAGAACTACGTGCACATCGATGATGTTCTCTGCGATGCGCTCAATTCTTGCTAGTTTTTCCCAGACATAATTGCGGATCGCGTCGGTGATCTCGATGTGTTTTCCAACGATGTAAAGGGTGTACCCTTCGTTTGCAAATTTATTTGGCTTTGTCATAACCCACCTATCAATAACA
Source organism: Chlamydiota bacterium (assembly GCA_031423235.1). Taxonomy (GTDB): domain Bacteria; phylum Chlamydiota; class Chlamydiia; order Chlamydiales; family SM23-39; genus REEB52. The sequence goes on from JANPFC010000077.1 coordinate 12,489, forward strand.
TTTGAGTTTAGCATCTGGGCTCTTGCCTGCCAAGGGAATTTTGCTCATAATGAGCCTATGTCTATAACAACGCCCGGCCTTCTGCTCCAATCGATCCCGTATCTTGGTCAAAAAAAAATCTTAAAAGTCTTCTCTCCCGACCAGGGGCTCATCTCCCTTTTTGCCCAAAACACGAAGCACGCCCCCTTTCTACTTGCCGAATGGGTATATCGAAAAACGGAAAAGGAGATCCACACGCTCCAAGATTCAACCCTTCTCGATCCCCTGCTTCATCTTCGGGAAAACTACAACACGCTCATTGCCGCTGGCGCAATCGCGCAAGATCTGCTTCGCACGCAAATGCCTGGCAAAAGAGCCCCTGAACTCTTTGATCTCGCCCTCTTTTACCTAAAAAAACTCTCCGCCACACCCGAGCTCTTAGTGGCCAGCTTCCGACTCAAACTCCTCCTTCATGAAGGGCTCCTCTCTGAAGAGCCCCACCCCTCATTCTCCGCTCCTGAATGGGAACAAGTGCATACGCTTGCCTTCTCCCGCAAACTCTCAACCATCCAGAATCTCGCGCCAGTCCCCCAATCGAAAATCCAGCTCCTCTTCGAAGAACGGATTGGCAGATGA
>JANPFC010000078.1:0-43333 GCA_031423235.1 Chlamydiota bacterium
CGATTCAATTGCCAGGGGCAATATACTGATGTCGATATTACCCCTGGCATTTGAATCGAAAATCGGCCAAAATAATCCCGGAAATAGACGAACCCTAAGTAATGAAGGAGGTCTCATGGATGAAAACAAGTCGATTGCCGAAAAATTTGGCTTGCCTGCCACTGATGAGATCAACTCCTTTGCCCTAGTCCGCGATCAGATTTCTATCGTCCCCTACCTATTTGCCAAACAGAAGCATCTTCTCCCCTTAGATCAGGATGAACGGAGTGTAACGGTTGCCGTATCCGATCCTCTGGACATCGAGTCGATCGAGGAATTGCGGCTGATTTTAAAAAAGTCGATCAACCCAATTTATTGTCCGCAGGTGCTCATTGAAGCTGCCATTGAACGGTGCTACCACCAGAAAGATGATGAGACCAAGCGGCTTTTCAGCGATTTTGAAACGGGGGCTGTCGTTGAGGAGAAAGATTCTGCCGAAGGGTACGATCTTTTAGAGCGGGCAGACCAAAATCCGGTCATCCGGATGGTCAATACGATCTTGATCGAGGCGATCCAGCAGGGGGCCTCCGACATCCACTTCGAGCCGAACGAAGAGGGACTTTCAGTCAGATATCGGATAGACGGTTGTTTGCAAAAACGGCACGTCCCCCCTCGCGAATATCAGATTCAAATCCTCACCCGTATCAAGGTGATGTCGAAGATGGACATTGCCGAGCACCGTCTTCCTCAGGATGGGCGGATCAAATTGCGCCACGGCGGAAGAGAGATCGATTTCAGGGTGAGCACCTTGCCCATTGTCCACGGAGAGCGGATTGTTTTGAGGATTCTGGACAAAGGGAACGTTCTCCTTGGTATGGACCGGATTGGGATGACCGGCAAGGCGTTGAAGGCATTTAGGAAGCTCATTCAGATGCCTGAAGGGATTGTCCTTGTCACGGGACCGACGGGAAGCGGGAAAACCACAACTCTTTATAGCGCCATAGGCGAAATCAACGATAGCGAAACCAATATCATCACGGTTGAAGATCCGGTCGAGTATAAGATCGCCGGGATCTCCCAGATGAATGTCAATTCGAGAATTGAGCTCGATTTTGCCAAGGGGCTCCGCCATATTTTGCGCCAAGACCCTGACGTGATCATGATTGGAGAGATCCGCGACCGGGAAACGGCAGAGATCGCCATACAGGCCTCGTTAACGGGCCACTTGGTTCTCAGCACGCTCCACACAAATGACGCCCCATCAGCTCTCACCCGTCTTGCTGATATGGGGATTGAGCCATATCTCCTTGCCTCATCGATTTTGGGCGTCCTGGCACAAAGGCTCGTGAGACAGATCTGCCCTTACTGCAAAGTGGACTATGCCCCTTCGGAAAAGGAGCTTTCTGAGCTTGGACTTCAGGAAAATGGCCCCTTCTATAAGGGAACTGGCTGTACCCACTGTTTCAATACCGGCTACAAGGGAAGGCATGCGATTTATGAACTGATGCCTGTTGGCGGGAAAATCAAGCAGCAGGTGCTGAAGAGCCAAGATGCCCAAGAACTACGGAAGGTGGCTCTAGCGGAAGGGATGAAAACGCTCTTCGAACAGGGTGTTGATCTCGTTTCACAAGGAATTACATCGAGCGCAGAGCTCCTCAGGGTCACAAAAATCGACCAGGGAGATCTCTGATTGTATGCCCTATTACGAATATCAGGCGGTCTCTGAAAAGGGGAAGAAATTCAAAGCGACGATCGATGCAGAGAGCTTGCAGGATGCCAAACTCAAATTGATCCGGCGCCAAATTGCCGTCCTTCAAATCGAAGCGTTAAGCGATAAGCAGATGAAAGACCGCCTCTCTAAGGGCGATGTTCTCAATCTCACCCGTGAAATCGCCCGCCTTCTACACGCCGGCCTCCCCCTTTATGAAGCTCTTTCGGCCCTAGAAGAGAAATACCGGGGGCAAAAAGCTCACCGGCTCCTTTTAAGTCTCTCTGATCTTGTTAAAAGCGGCTATTCGTTTTCGCAAGGCCTTGCAAAGCATCCGCAAACCTTTGATGTCCTATATATCTCAATGGTTGCCAATTCTGAGAAGACGGGCCGTTTGGGCGACGCGCTTAACGAATTAGCTGAGCTTTGGAGCCGCCAGCTTCAAGTGCGGAAGCAGATCGTATCGGCGCTCCTTTATCCGGCGCTCCTCAGTGGATTTTGCCTTGTGGTCCTCTCCTCGCTCCTTTTTTATGTAATCCCTTCCTTAAGAGAGCTATTTGACGGGAGGAATCTCCACCCCTTCACAAAAGTTGTATTTGCTGTGAGCCAATTTGCTTGCAATTCGAAATTGGCCCTAGCGTTCCTTTTTGCCGCCATGGTCTCGCTTGTCGTGACTGCTATTTTATCCCCCCGTTGGAAGGAGAAGATGTTTTCAGTCACTTTGAAGCTCCCCTATTTCAAGGGACTTTTCGTGAAAGTGGCATTTGTCCGTTTTAGCAGGGCTGCAGCCACCTTGCTTGAAGGGGGGCTCCCGCTCATCCAAGCTTTTGATCAGGCAAGAAGAGTGATGCGCCATCCGGGGCTTGAGGCTGTTGTCGCCAATGCTCAGGAAAAAATCGCTCAAGGAGAATCGATCCACTCCACCTTTCAAAATCATCCCCTTATCCCGCCGCTTATCCCCCGGATGCTAGCGATTGCCGAGGAGGGAGGGAAGCTCCCTTTTATGATGAAACAGATCGCCCAGATCTATGAAGAAGAATTAGAAAAAACGCTCACCCAATTCGCAGCTGTTGCACAGCCCGCCTTACTGCTCGTACTCGGCGCGGTAATCGGCTTTGTACTTCTCTCTGTACTTCTGCCGATGACGGATGTGAGCTCTTTCGCAAACTAAAATGGAGAAAAATATGAAAAAAAGAGCACTGACCCTCATTGAGATCATGATTGTGATCTTCCTCATCACGCTCATCACGGGAGCTATCGGCTACAACATGAAAGGCTCTATGGACAAGGGAAAGAAATTTAGAACGGAGCAGGCTAAGGCGCAGCTTCATGATTTGCTTTTGATTTGCCTTGATGAAGTACCTGATGCGGATAAAATTGCTGCAAATCCTTTTCATTATTTAAAGGAATCAGGGTTAGCCAAAGATCCGAGAAATTTGCTTAAGGATGGGTGGGGAGCTGCATTTGAGATCAAGGTTACGGCCAACAAGAAGGATTTTGAAATTACTTCTAAGAACATGCCCGATTCGAAATGAAACGGCGTCTCTTTACTCTTATCGAGGTGATGGTAGCGATTGTCATCCTCGTCATCGCAAGCGGCGTTGTCGGCCTCCGAATGCAGAAAGCGATCGAAAAGAAGAAATTCCAGTCTGAATTAGAGCGTCTCCGGATCCGGTTCACTGTTTCGCAGCGGCTTGCGAGTGCGATGCAAGCCGATTGGAAAGGGACTTTGAAGCGGGAAGGAAAAGGGTGGATTTTCGAAACCGCTTGCGAAGAAGTAAATGGAAGACGGTTAACTCCGCTTCATCTTGAGGCGCTTGAAATCTTCTTCAATGGGAAAAAAGTCAAAGAACTCGACTTGGATTTTTTCGCAAGCGGCCATACGTTTCCAGAAGGGATCTTTCTATTTGAGCGCGACGGGGAAAAAGCCCATTGGAAAACGTCTGAGCTATTCCTAAGAGATGAGGGAAAAAAACTCGGCCCCGTTCATCCCAACGATTAAAATAAATAGTCGTATTCTACAAAAATATTCACTTGTGTATTGTATTCGCTTTTTAAAACCTTGGAGGGTTTATGACAGCAATTGCAGCTTACGCAGATCAATTAAGAACACGGGCAAGCGCGCTACTTCAGCAAGCTAAAAAATACGTCACAGCGGAACCGGCAACCGTTCCAATGTGGAGAAGGAGTCCAGATCAAGCACCGTTCGCTTTAACGGGCGAATCAGTAAAATTGGGAATGCAATATACAGCTCTAGAGAATAAAAAGGCTCAATGTCAGCGTATCAACAACGTGGTATCGGGTGTTATAGGTGCAGTGGTCTACCATTACGGCTTTTGGAACCAAAATCCTCTTTGGTCTTGCCTTGTGCTTCCAGTCGTATACGCACATAGCAAAGTCAATAAGGCGATTTCTAGACACTTCGATTTTAAAAGAGAAATTGTAAGACACCAAATCGCAGGGCTTAATCCGCAGCCAGCTTAATCCAGTTTGCGCGAAATGAAGGTTAAGGGATCGACCTCCACTCGAAGGCAATAGTCTTCGGTATGGGGGGAGGTCCCAATTACACCTTGCTGCTCATTATCTCTTCTGTAGCGGAGATAGTCGATCACATGGTTGATCCCGCTAAAAAAGCCCCTGAATTGGGAATTTTCGAATTGAAAGCGGGTATTTCCCTCGAGATCTAGCCAAAATAGAAAGTGGCCGATCGCATAACACTGGTCATCCTGATACTCATGGGACGAGATCCGCTGGTAGCAGTCTGGATGTTCGCTCCAACGCCTGCAGAAAAATCCGTTGTCTCCTGCCATGCAGATGTTGGCCCCTTGCAGGATTTCAGCCAAATGGGAATAGAGTTCCGGAAGATCCACGAATTCGGAAAAAATATAGCCTGCCGCGAAGCTTTCCTCAGAGTGCTCAACTAAAAATTCCTCTATCTTCCCCATGTCCCCGTGCTTAGATATATGGTGTAGTTCGCGGTAAAGGACCTTTTGTCTGCTTCCAAAATCAAAAAATGTTTTTAGGATCCAGTTTGTAAACTGAATGGACCAAGTGACCATATGGATGAATACTAGGCCTATAGATATGGCAAATCTCTTGATGAGGTTAGGTTTTGGAGCGGCGGCCGGATGGATATGGATCGAGTCGGGGATCGAGCCAAGCCCTCTTGGAGCAGCTGTGCGTAGTTCAAATGGGGCGAGGTTTATTTCTAAGTCGGTTGAAGCTGCGGCGCACTCGGATACTTCTGAAATCATGGAATTTCCCATTTAGAGCAATAATTCTAGAGAAACTAGGTTGTTTTTGCAAGGGAGAGCTTGAGCTCGACTCCGTACATTTTTATGCCCGATTTTCACAATCTCTTGGCTTGTAATCGCTTATAAATCGCGAAAGTGGCTTTTTAAGCCTACCTTCGCGATTTATAAGCGATTACAAGCCAAGATATTGCAAAACTCGGGCATAAAAATGTACAAAGTCGAGCTTGAGAAAATAAAGTTTTTGTCCTAGTCTTAACCTTCTGTAATTTTGAAGAGCGAGCAAGCCTATGAAAAAACTGTTTATTGCGTTAGCTATCGTTTTCGCTGGTATCAACCCTGTATTGGGAAATCAGCCAAATCAGTCGCCAATAATGACCTTAAAACCGCGTCAGCCAAATTGGCGATACGAGGTTGCCAAGATGTACCCTCAGGGAACCCCTCAAGTGATCGTATTTTACGAACCGCTTGCGGGCGGAGAGGAGCAGCCGGTTAAGCAGGTGATCTTCTATGAGAATAACAGGATCCAAGTTGAAATGGATATCGTTGTCGTAGATGAGGAAACTCCCGCTGCAAAAGAGTGGAATTCGCAACTCGTCCCGCATGGTACAAGGGTTGACTTTTCGCCAGAAGGTCAGCTCGTTAAAGCCTCCGGATACCATTACGGTGTGTTGGAGGGCGAGTGCAAAATTTTCTATGGCGATGGGAAATTGCAAAATGAAGCCACCTATTCCGATGGAAAAATTGTGGGTGTTGCGAAAGCTTATTATCCCGATGGGAAATTGAAGGAAGAGGCCTATTACGAAAACGGCCAGTTAGAGGGCGAGGTTGTCCAGTACCATCCAAACGGCAATAAAGCTGCTGTGTTCCCTCATCAAGAAGGGAAAGTGGAAGGAATTGCGATGAATTGGTTCCCATCCGGACTCCTCAACGTGCAGCGCAGTTTTACCGACGGGCAGCTGAATGGCGATGGCAAAAATCCAGCTCTTATTGTTTATGACGAAGGGCGCAATGTGGTCGAAGTGCTCGATTTCCGAAAGGGGCTCGCTACAGGGCTTCATATCCGCTATCACGACAACGGAGTGGAAAGCTACCGCCTCAACTACAAAAATGGGAAGAAAGAGGGTAAAGAACAATTTTTTGGCGAAGATGGAACTCTTTTGGGAGAAGGCCTCTACCAAGATGGGATCCCAATGGGTAAGCACTGGCGCAATCATCCGAATGGAACGGTTGCATACCAAGCAGATTTCGGTAAAACGGGAGCATTGCAAGAGCCGGTTGCTGAATTCAGCGAAAATGGGCAGAAAATCCGCCAGTTTCTCGCAATTGACGATAAGCTGAACGGCCCCTATTTCGAATGGTATGAAGATGGTACGCCAAAAGTCGAATACAACTACGCGATGGGACAGTATGAAGGGGAACAAAAAGAGTACTACCCTTCAGGACAGCTCAAAGTGGTTACCCATTACAATCATGATCATGTAAGAGACGGCGCGCATGAAGAGTGGCATGAAAATGGGATCCTTGCACGCAAGCTCCATTTTTCTGAAGGGCTGAAAGATGGCCAAATGGGCGAATGGTATGCAAATGGCAACAGCAAGATTGATGCCTACTTCCAAACTGACCATCCAGATGGCGTTCAGAGCGAATGGTATGACAATGGACAGCTCAAATGCCGTTCTGAATTCGCTTTTGGATTAAAACAAGGGTGGCAGCGCGAGTGGAACGACAAGGGGGATCTCCTCTTTGAAGCGCTATTCGAAGACGACCAGATGCACGGTACTGTCCTCTCCTGGTGGAGCAAGGATCAGATCAAGACCCGCTTCCAGTTCGACAAGGGGAAGAAAGAGGGGATGCATAAATGGTTTTATGAAAATGGGAAGACAGAGCGGATTGCCACTTTCAAGAATGACATGATGGAAGGGGAAATGCTCGCATGGTATCCAGACGGAGCGGTTCAAACTGTCCAGTTTTTCAAAGAAGGGAAACCGGTTGGCGAACACCGTACCTATTTTCCAAAATCTGGAAGCTCTCTTAAAGATGAAGAGAGGCTGGCTCACCTGATCCGTTACGACAATGAAGGGAAGCTGCATGGCGAGGAGCGCACCTATTATCAAGACGGGAAGCTCCAAGTGGTTATTTCCTATCAGCATGGCTTATTGGATGGAACTAAGCAGATGTTTGATCCACAAGGCGTGCTATGCGAAGAGGCCACATACATTCAAGGGAAGCTCGAAGGGAAATTTTTCCAGAGAAGCGGTGATGCCCGAGAAGTTGTGACTCACTATCATAACAATTTGAAGAATGGCCCCCACGTCATCTACTATCCGCCGAATCAAAAGGGTGAGAAGCTGAAGGCTGTGGAGACCGCATTCGAAGACGATCAGATAGAAGGGATCCTCACTGAGTATTCAGATCAAGGAAAGAAAGTCGCCGAGACTCCTTACGTCCATGGGAAAAAAGAAGGGACAGCTAATATCTTTGCTGGCGAAACAAGAATTTCGATCACGATCGAGTTCTACGCAGACAAGAAAAATGGATTGGTCACCCACTATTTCCCAAATGGGTCTGTATTCCGGACAACTACTTATGTCGATGATGTGAGAGAAGGCGCTGAGACAACTTACCATGAAAATGGCGAAATTGCTTCCATTTTCCCTTATCAAAATGACAAGTTGAATGGTTTGGCTCAGAGTTGGAACCAAGAGGGCATCGTGGTATTCGAAGGGGAATATCAAGACGATCTTCGCCATGGAATATTCAACAAGTACTATGACGATGGAAAACCTTCGTTACAGCAAACTTTCGCCTATGACGAGCTCAATGGCGAGAAGAGAAAATATGATCGTAATGGATCGTTGACTGTTTCCCTTTATGAAGGGGGCGAACTCATTAAAACAGTTCGCTAAAAATCATTTTCGTGAGCAGTAAGGGCCTGGTTTTCAGGCCCTTTTGCATTTTTTCTAAAAATCCCTTTTCTTTTTTTGCGAAAAGCGTAAATTGGAACCTGCGATGAAAATCGCTTTCCAACCAGGAGAAAAAGGAATGAACATGAAACAACCAGCAAAACCACAACCAGCTGCACCAGCTAACAAAGCTCCAGCGAAACCAGCTGCACCTGCACCTGCTGCACCACAGCAGAAAAAAGGCAAGTAGTACTTTACTGCGCCCACTCTGTTTGTGTGAATTTTTGCGAGCATCTTTTTTTCTCCAGCGCATTGCTCGCTCTTGCAAACTTTCTAAGTTTGCGGCGAGCTCCGCAACGCTACTGGAGCTAAAAAATCTGCTACAAAAATTCACACATCCAGAGTGGGCGCAGTATATCCAATTTAACTCTTAGGCAGGCGTAAGCCTGCCTAAGTCGATTTTCTTCTAATCAACGATTCAATTTCTTCCGGAACAAAACCCTTCAGAGATCCTTTAAAGTGGGCTATTTCTCGAATGAGAGATGAGCTGATCTGCGTATGCCGATCATCGGCCATGAGAAAGAGGGTTTCGATGCCGCTTAATTTCCGGTTCGCCTGCGCCATTTGAAACTCATATTCAAAGTCGCTGAAGGTTCTGAGTCCCCGAATGAGAAAGGAAGCCTTTTTTTCCCTTGCCAAATCGACCACAAGGCCATCAAATGAGACGATTTCAACCTTTGGCGCGATCCGTTTCAGCATCTCCACCCTTTCTTCAACAGAAAAGAGCTGCTTTTTATCGGGTTTAACGGCGATCGCAACGATGAGATGGTCGCATATCTGCATGCTCTTTTGGATGATGTCTAAGTGGCCAAGCGTTGGCGGATCAAAAGTTCCTGGGAAAATACCAATACGGTTCATTATAATACCATTTTTTTTAAACTAGCGCGCAATTTCAAATGTTGTCAATCGATTCAAGGAGTTCATAAGTGGTAAGCAGGGTGGCTGTTCCTAGTCTAGATTTACAATTGGCTGCCCAAGTGGATAGCCCCGATGATTCCGATTGCAAAACCAGCGTAGCTTTTGAGAAGGTGCGGCAAAATAGCGCTCTCTTTGACGCTTTGATCAGCCCGAGAAGAGTAACCAGAGATCAGCTAAAAGATGATTTCGATGCCTTTGACATCATCAATAAGGCATTCAAAGATCTAATGAATCCCCTTATCCGCTCCTATGACGATAGCATCGGAGCTAAACAGCATAGGGCAAAGATCGAAGCCAATAAAAAGAAAATCCGCAAATTTAGAGATCATTTGTTCACCACCAATCTACTCGGACCTCGTCATAGTAAAAGTAGGGCAGCGCAGGTCGAATTGTGCGAACAGTACATTCAAAAATTATACGTTGTTTGCAAAGAGTTCCTCTCTGAATCTGCCGAAGTCGAGACTCCGAGCTTCTCTTCGGAGGTGATTACTCCAAGAAAAGGATCTAAGCCTGATGATTTCAAGCGGCTGCAAGCCGATTTTCAAATGCAATTGCGGCATGCTGAAAATGTGAAAGACAGCATCTTGCAAAGGTGCACAGGCGATATCTGCGTTCTATCTGGCGCCTATTTCGACGAGGCCAATCAAATAGAAACGGCTCCTCCTCCTGATGAACCTCAATCAGGCTCACTAAGAGAGAGGGTTAAAACCCTTTATAAAAGAATCACGACTCCCCGATCCAAGAATGATTAAAATCGCTTTGCTAATCCTAAGAGGAAAAGGTGGCTGTGGAAGTCTCTATTCCACTCGTAGTCATAGGAGCCATCCATGTCGATGTCCCCGCTGAAGCGGAACCGAAGAACTGCGCCTGCAATCAGCGTATTGCGGCCTAGGCCAAATGCTTGCATCTGCGAGCCAACAGCCAGCGGCGCCGAGGCAAAAGATACGTTCTGATTGTGGTTTAGAAACTCTCTTTGCCAAAGGAAGCGGGCCTCAGGGGTGAAGGAGAAGCAATTGCAAGAGAAGGTGTAGCTTCCTGTAGCGCCAAGAGAAGTGCGGAGAGATTGGAGGGTCTCTTTTCCGATTGTAAATGTTTGGAAAATCGATCCGCTTTCTGTGTAGCTTGGGACTGAGATATACACATAGCCAAGTCCTAGAAAGGGGCTAAAGCGGCCGCATCCTCTTTCAAAGTTATAGCCGAAATCTGAGTAAGCATTCGCTTGCCATCCGCGAGGCTTGCCGCTAACTGTTCCGACCGGAGTGTTTCTTTGAAAATGGTACCATTGCACTGCGCCGCCGCCGATGAGGTCGACGAACCAGTTGCTTTGCTCAAAGGGAACAAGCGTTGCAAAGAGGGTCCCTTCTGCCGAGTGGATATTGAATTTGCTTTGGTGGTTCAAGGCATTTGCCTGGAGGAATTCGTAGCCAGGGCTAAAGCCAACGCCAAAACGTTCTCCCACATAGTCGAAGCCTATTAATCCGCCCGCCGAATAGTAGCGGAAGGGGTCTTGAGTGGATGTGCGATAGACATTTCCTACGCTTCCCACGCCATCTGCAAAGACGCCCCACGAATTTCGTGTACAAGGCTGTAAACGGATAGGCGTTGTGGGCGAATCTACTTTGAGTACGATCCTGTTTGGATCCTTGTCAAGAACGCTGTTTAAAATGTCTGAGGAGGCGATGAGATTTGAGCTTGCCGGACCACTTGCAGCGAGAGGCTCCTCTTCGATTGGCTCCATGTAAGAGCGGAGGTAACTTAAATGCCGCATGAAGTTCAGCGTATTTTGGTTGGATAGCATGATAATAGGAGCTGAAAAGGCTACAGAATTTGCAGGCGAAACGGGCGCTAAAGGGATAAAAAGGGAGAGGAGAGCTGTATTTGACGTATAGCTCACTTCTGCAGTGGAGAGAGCCGGAAAGCCAAATTTATTAACGGTGTCAAAGGCGCTTCCCAGTGTCAGACCCGTTCCTGCTGTGTTGTCGACTATGGTAACCGTATTGTTCCCGTAAAGTGAATGGCCTGGCAGCAAAGTTAAATCGAGCGCTCCGTGAAGGTCTGCAGATCCTCCAATTACCACAAGTTTGTCATGTTCTGTTGGGCTAAGAAGCTCGATGGCTAGAGCGCCTCCAGCTCCTTGTACATAATTGCCGTTGATAGTCAGAACACCAGGGCTTAGTCCCGGTGCAACAGTCCCGTTGTTATTCACTGTGGCGGCTCCACCGCCAATCGTTCCCGTACCTCCCAGGATGGCTCCCGCTAAAACAGCGACCGTTCCGTTGGCAAGGGAGCCTCCGGGGCCGATCAGGAGAGTTCCTTCAGAAACTGTTGTCCCCATTAAGTAGGTGTTTGTTCCAGTCAGTTCCAGTGTTCCTGGTCCATTTTTAACAATGGATCCACCGACGTTCGTTATGGAGGCGGAAATGATCATGTCAATATCAGCGGTTCCTGATGCAATATTAAAGAATCTTTGCGTAGGGGCAAGATCGAGTGTTCCGGCGAGGATCGCTGTACCGTTGTTTGTTGCGTCAAATGCGATAGTGCAGACCCCTCCATTATTGAGGGCGAGGAGCGTGTCAAGAGTTGTATTTCTCATCGAAAGAACTGTTCCTGTTCCTACCAGGTTCAGAGTGCTGCCCGGGCCAGTGAAAGTCCCGCCGTTGAATGTAAGACTTAAGATCGACTCCGCAAATCCGCCGAGGTCCCATGTGCCTGAATCTATCGTCCAGGTTGTTGCATCGATATTTTGAAAGTTGGCCATATGTTGCACAGTGCCGCCGGAGATCAGCATAGGACCTTGGAAAGCAAATCCAGCGCTTACAGGTGTTTTATTCAGTTGCAAAGTTCCGTTCGAGACAGTTGTAGTGCCGAAATATAGGTTCGGGACGATATCTCCTGAATAGACAACAGTTCCAGGCCCTACGATACTGACGTTGCCAGAGGTCGGCATCATGCCTCCTCCATCAAATCCAGAGTTCAAGGTCAATGTAATTCCCGATGCGACATCGAAATTGAGGGTCGTCGTATCGCCTAATGTAAAACCAGCATTGCATAAAATGGCTGTTTGAGCTCCAGTTTGTGCTTGAATCGAAGGGGTCATTCCGGTTTCTATCATAGTGATATAGTAGTCGCCTGGCATATCAGCCAACTGATAGGTAAATCCCGTGGTATTGGGTGCAAAGATGATATGACCTAGAATTTCAGACATACCTGGACCTATAATCGTAGTATCCGCTGCTAACCCGGCCATAAATTGCCCAAAGGTAGCGATGTCATTGATCATCGAGGGGAATGTTCCGGCGGGAGTCCAGTTTGCCATTAATTCCCAAACTTGCGGACCTCCCGTATTATTGGTCCATTCATAGGAAACGGCGTTCAACTCTGTAAGGGAAAGGATGGCTAGGGCGGAAAGGCAAGTAAATTTTTTCATAACACCTCTGATTGTCTTCATTGTCAGGGGGTAAAAAAAATAAGTCAATATAAGGTTTAATCTGGTATCCTATAGCGATACTATATGAATCTACTTTCAATAAATGAAGTTATTCTTCCGACCATTGGCGATGGAGAAGACAAGAGTTCTCCGTTCGTTAATTGCATACGCAAGACGTATCGTCATGTGCGCAAGTGGGCGAAGAGGACGCAGACGAACTGTTTCCGCATTTACGATCGGGAAATGCACCACTATCCGCTCGCGATCGATTTCTATGCGGGTAAGTACTGTCTACAGTTTTTTTCCCAAGATCGGGACGATCCCGAGCCTCCAGAGGCGTTAGTTGCAGAAGTTGAAGAGGTGCTCAGCAAACTGTTTGGAGCTGCCCCGGATGATATTTACTGGCGGAGCCGGATCAGAAGGGCCAAGAGCCAGCAGTATGAAAAAGCCGATGATTCAAAAGAGTACTTCACTGTGTTGGAGTATGGAGTTCGGTTTAGAGTGAATCTCACCGACTATTTGGATACGGGGCTCTTTCTCGACCACCGCGAGACGCGGCAGATTGTAGCAGCGCATGCAAAGGGGAAACGAGTTCTCAATCTCTTTGCCTACACCTGTTCATTTAGCGTTCATGCAGCTATGCAAGGGGCGGTTTATACGAAAAGCGTCGATATGTCGAACACTTATACCGATTGGGGAAGAGAGAATTTCCTCTTGAATGATTTAAGTTTAAGGAATCATCCAATCGTCCGAGAAGACTGTCTTAAATTTCTCGATGAAGAGAGGGAAAAGTATGATCTGATCATCATCGATCCGCCGACGATATCTAGATCGAAAAAAATGGACCAGATGTTCGATATTCAGGTCGACTATCCCGATCTTATATTGAAGTCAATTGCGCTTCTCAATCCTGGAGGAGTGATCTTTTTTAGTACGAACTCGAGACGATTTGCCTTTAATGACAAGCTATTCACGTCATGCTCGGTTCAAGAGATCTCCAAAAAAACTCTGCCTGTAGATTTTCACGATCCAAAGATCCACCGCTGCTGGAAATTCATCCTAAAGTAGGCGGGGAAGCCCCTGCACCCCCATTATTTTTACCACAGAGATTAAGTACCACAGAGGCGGGGAGGCCCCGCACCCCAAGGAGAAAGATATATATAAGTGTTACCTATGTTGGTGAACTGGACCATTTTTGGGGTGCGGGGCTTCCCCGCCTCTGTGGTATTTTATCTCTGTGGTGAAAAAATTTGGGGTTCGGGGCTTCCCCGATTCCGTTATCTTAAATAGATGGAGAGGAGCGCGATTCCGAATTTGCGAGTGTCTTTGTGTCTAAGCCCCGGCAATTCTACCGGCTTGTGCTGCTGTTTCGGATTGTGCCGCCCTTCAATAAACAGAGTCCCGTTTGGCGCCAGAAGCGGTGCAACGGGAGCGAAATCGAATAGCATGTCATACGGCGGATCAATATAGATAAGATCAAATTGCTGATTTGCGAGTAGTGTGATGGCGCGCGCGGCGTCAGTGGGGATCACCTTCGTTTGCGGCTCCACTTTAAGCATTGTTATGTTCTCTTTAATGCACAGTATGGCTTGCCGGTTCTGCTCGACGAATGTGGAATGGGCAGCGCCTCTGCTAATCGCTTCGAGGCCCATCGCGCCGCTGCCGGCAAAGAGATCGAGAAAGCGGGCGCCGGCTATTTCATTTTGACAAATGTTGAAGATCGCTTCGCGGAGCATCCCTTGCGTGGGACGGGTAGAGGTGCTTTTGGGCGTCTTGAGCTGACGCCCTTTAAATGTGCCGGAAATAATTCGAAGTGTCATCGGAAGGCTGCTTGGAAATCAAAGGGTTCAAGAAGGGCTTGCGCCTCAACTATATGCTTAGGGTTGTCATCGACTACATACTGCTCATAGAGATGGTACGCATTTTGAAGAGCTAGCTCTTGTTTTAAGGTTTTATTCCCTTTCCGGGCGTTGAGGAAAGAGATCGTTTTTTTCACATTGAGCCAGCGGTCTTTCAGGCGCCCTTGTATGAAGAGGATGAAGTCGTCGAGGGTGTCGGTTTCGCCTAAGATCACATAGGGCTGGTCAAGGTAGAGGTGGGGCATCTGAGAGGATTTGGGGTAGATTTGGATCTTGGCTTGCGGAGATCTGCTGATCGCATGGCAAGCGAGATTTTTTGCTACTGGATGCTGGATGGTCTTAACCAATTTTTGGAGTTTGCGCTTCAATCCCCGACTGGTGGGGGCGTTGATCACTTTGCCTCTATTGAATGCGGTGGCTGCATCGAGGGTTGCCATGTTGGAATCGTTCATCCCAAGGGCAAATAGGGTGACTTTCCCGGCATTGTAGCGGGTCCAATCGTGGAGCACGGCTCTCTGCGCCGATTTCTTCGCGAAGTTTTCTCCATCAGTGAGAAGAATGGCGGTGTGCACTTCATCATTTCTAGCATAGCCTGGCACTGTGAGAAAAAGGGGTTTGTATAGATCTCCTGCTGCAAAAAAACTCCCTAACTGGATTTTCTCCAAAAAGGCTTCGGCTAGCGCGAAGGCTTTCCCCATGCAGGGAAGATCATTTGCCGACATTTTTTCCATTTTGCTGTCGAAGGCTATGATATTGAATGTGTCTTCAGGGGAGAGTTCTTCAAGAGCTTTGTGTACGGCGGCTTTAGTGGCATTGAGGCGCCCTTGCTGGATCGAATTGGAGCGATCGATCAAGAATGTGATCCTCTGGCTCAATTTAGGTAGTTTCAGATCGGGCTGCGGAATGAGAGTGAGAGCGAAAATGTACCCTTTCCCATCTTCGCGGGGCAAAAAGACAAGGTCAGCGTCGAATGAATCAGAGTAGGAGGAGGTTTCAAGGTCGTCAAGCGAAGGGAGTTTTGGAAGGTTCGGAAGAGGGATGAGTGCGGGAGCTTTGCCTACTTGAGGAGAATCGGTGAGGGCTAGGTCGATTTTGTCGGAATAGACGACTGGAGCCGAAGGGGCAGATTCAACAACTGTTGGTGTTTTGGCCGATACGGTGAGAGAAGAGTGATTCGGCAGAGGATGGAACATCGGATGCGGCTGCTTTGATGGAGCGGGGATGATGAGATCTTTCGGCAGGTGATCGAGGAGGTTGAACGATTGGCTCGGAATTGAAAATGTGGGTAGAACCGGGCTTGCAAGGAGCGGTTCCTGAATTGTGAAAGAGAACTGGAATGGGAGCGTCTCGTTTTGAACGGGGTCGTTTGTCTGAACAGATGACCGGAGGGCTATTTCGAGAACTTCTTCTTTTTGCGGCCGCGGCGCTGATTGCTTTTCTCCGCCGTGAGGAGTTGCGGGTTCAAAGGCCGCTTTCAAGACCTGGTCCCGCTCTTCTTTATCTACCAGGCTGAGCCAGTTTTCAGGATTTTGAGCTGTTTGGGGAGCAGAAAACCAGAGTGAATACCGTTGGAAACAAAGGAGTGCCGCGACATGGAGGAAGAGCGACGCGGTAAAACAGCCGCCAAAAATTTTTCTACGTTCCATCAGCCAAAAGTTTTCGGACCCGCGCATCTAAAGCGGAGGCAACCGGTTCATTCATAATTTGCAGCAAAAGGTCTTTCGACTTTGCTTTCAAGTCTTTTTGATTTTGAAGATCGATTTCAGCCTCGCTTGCGAGAATTTGTGCATCGATCAACTTCAAATAGGCTTGATAAATTCTGTCCTTGCGGGGCGATTTCGCACGCGCTGCATGATAGTCCTTAGAAAGGAGATCATCAGTCTGTTCGAAATCCGATTTCGCTTTTTGCAAAAGGACTGCTTTTTTCGCAGGATCGCCTTTAGCAACAAGGTCCACATATTCGAGCGCTGCTTCTAAATACAGAGGTTCCCCTTCGAAATTTTTTTGGACAACTAAATTTTTCAACTGTGTAGCAATTTCTACCAGATTCGGATTTTCTTTGGCGAGTTTTAATCTTGCAGCCTGAAGCGATGCGGATGCGGCAACAGGAGATCTCCCTGTGCCGCAAGAGACCACGATGGCATCAAACATTTGAGCTGCTTGATCTACGATCCCCTTCTTTGCGAAGTTCTCAGCTAGCAGAAGCTTCGCTTCATTGCTTTGAGAGGAGAGGGGCTGCAAGAGGGCGATTGCGTCATCGATCCGTCCGAGTAGCGAGTAGACTTTCGCCAGTTTGCAAAGGACAGGCTCGAGATGTAAAGCGGCTTTACATTTGTCGGTTGCGCGGCATTTATCGAGGAGCGAGGCGGTGCGGGCTGCGAGGACGAAATTCCCCTCATCTTCTAGGAGAAGGTTATAATAATAGTCGGCAAGCCAAAGGAGATTGTCCGCTTTGATTTCGGCTTTTGCCATGAAGGCTTCGTATAGATGCTGGGCCCCTTTTTCCACTTGGGAAAGTTCGAGGTAGGCGTTGTAAAGAGAGGTGTGGATTTGCCCAACATCTACTAGGTTTGCTCCCTGAGTTAGCGCCTCTTCAGCAAACTGGCAAAAATGGGCGATATCCTTGTAGCCGTCGCGGCAGCAAAGAGCGAGAAGAAGGCGGGCATTTGGAGTCTCTAGATTTTGGAGGCAGTTCATCGCCTTTTCATACTGGCGAAGCTCATAGTGGGTTTTAGCTAAAAGCAATTGCCACTCGTTTCTTTCCGTATCCGCTAGAGGAATCTTCAGGAAAATGTCTAGATCAGAGAGAAGCTGAGGCCGGTGTTCAGGCTTCACCGTTCCGATTTCGGCAGAGGAGGATACAAAGTATCTCCAGACAAATGGGGCTAGTTCATGCTGGGCAAACTCAGAGAGGAACTGATGGCCTCTTTCGTAGCAAGTTTTCCAATCTTTGGCTTTATAATCGAGGTGGGTCAGTTCGAAAATGACTTGGGCTCTTTGTTGGAATGCTGGGAATTCATTTACGAGTTTTTCAAGCTGCTCTTTTGCTTCAGAGAACTGCTCTCCTCTCTTGAGAATTTGGGCTCTTGAAAAGTAGGCTTTTGGCAGTTCATCGCTCTTTGGATAGCTGAGGCCAAGTTTGCTGATTGCCTGATCCAATGAGGCCAAATCACTGCACTGATAGGAGGCATCAAGCAAGCTCAGGAGCGCAGCATAGAGTGTCTCAGAAACGGGAGCGTCTTGGATATAGGCTTTTAGCTCTCTTACTGCTTCTTCGTAGTGTTTCATATTGAGCAAGCTGCGGCCTACAAAGAGACGAGCTGTCCCAATGCGATCAGCGGGAATTTGGTTTAAAGCGCTCACAGTTGCCAATTCTTCAAAACGGCCTAAATCAAAGGCGAGAACCATCCGGTTGTAGGCAGCTTCTTTTGCTCGTTTTTGGCCCAGTTTTTGGATTTTATCGAATGTTTCTAATGCGAGCTCTTTATCATACTCAGACTGAATGAGGGCTACCTGGAAGAGCATTTCCTCCTCGGCGGCTGGATCTTTTTTGGCCAGATCTAGGTAGATTTCGGTTGCCTTCGCGTAATCTTTAAGGATGCAGGAGAGGTGGGCGTAGCCTTGAGCGATTTCGTGAGAGAATTCGCTGTGGAAGAGAGTTTCAAAATAAGGCTGAGCTCTCTCCGCTAGTTTATGGAGCTGGTCGGTCTCTTTTGAGGCGTTGATGCACTGGTGATAGAGGGCGATGGCGAGAAAGTAGGTGACATGGAGATTCTCTTCATTCGCAAGATATAGTTCGCACTCGTCGGCAAGGGTTGCGTACCACTGCATTTCATAGAGGCACTGCATCCGGTTAAGGAAGACTCTTTGGACAAATTCGGGAGATTGAACCTGGGCGTAGAAGTTTAGGGCGTTCGAATAATTCTTTTCACGCAAAAAAAGATCGCCTAGAGCTGCGCAAAGGGCATCCGAAAAGGGGCTTTCCGGATATTCCACGATGAATTCCTCCATCTGGGTTTTGGCAATTTGGTACTCGCCTTCCTGCCAAAAATCGGCAATCCGCCTTAAAAATAGGGCTTCCTCATCGCCTTCTGCGCTATAGAGAAGGGGGCCAATCAGAAATAATATCCAACAAATGCGCATACGCAGATCCACTTTTTCTTAAGAGATGTCTCAATAAGTGGGAGTATACGATCTGAGTGAATAAATTGGCCACTTTTAATCGGAGACTTCATAGTAGAGGCCATGCTCGGCGTATCCGGATAGCTCTTGAATGGTGACTCTCCCATCTTCGGTGTAAAAACGGTATACCCGTCCGACAGATTCATCATCCTTATTCACCGAGAAAAAACTTCTGAGCCGATAAATTCGGTTGTCTCCATCGATCCGAACATAGAACTGAGGAGCGAAATTTTGACCGGGGTGATCAAACTCATACCAGTGCAAATAGACTTGATTGGGACTGAGCTCGTAAGACCAGCTTAATGGGCTTCCCTTATCCCCGCCCCAGCGGTAGTGATAAGAAACGGTGTTCGGCGTCTGATTTTGGATCCGTATAACCGAATAGCGATACTCCTCTCCAAAGAGAGAAATGCTGAGAAGGATGAAAAGAGCCAATTGCCTAACCATATATTTGGCACATATCAAACCATCCCTTTCAGCGCAAGTCGGTGAGGAAGAGCTATATCCTTAAAGAGCTCACAACTTCGTCATATTTAGCTGAAAGCTGGAACAGTTCTTCAAGCAGATCGATCAATCGGCGCCCTTCGGCTTGCGTATCTGCTTCCAGGTGCCCATTATGGCGGGCATCCCCTGCTTCGCTTGTTCGAATGCTTACCTCATTGAGGGCGGCACCCGTTTTTTCGCCTAGAACGTGAAGAAAGCTAGTCAATAAAGCGAAATTTTTTGTGATCGTTTTCATTTTATCAAAAGGATAGCCTGATTCGGGAAGGGCATCAATATCTCTATCGATCAGGGTATAGAGATGGTCGTGCATTCGGTAAATAAAGTCGGCTTCTTTGTCCGAGAAATTTTTGATGAAGACGGACAGTATGCTTAAATTCTTAAATTCGGTAAATGTGGCAAGGCTTGGCCCCTTGGTTTCTATCGTTTGATTCAGAGTTTTCCTTTTCTCAATAAGGGCATAGCTGAAGAGGCGGACCATGTCCGAAAAGGCGGTGATGCTCTTTTGTAATAAAGCAATCCGATCCGGAGTCATGCCGAGCCGTTCAAGTTTGTCCAAATTTCTTGTGATATTTGCGATGTGCGCCAGCGGATTAGGCAGTTTGCTAACGCCCATCGCTTCACGGAATACAGTTTTGCCTAAAGATCCTAAATCAACTGTCATAAAATCCTGATTAATTATTAAAATGGTCAATCAGGATAGTTGTGTTTGGAAATAAAGTCAAATGTTAATAAAGCTTGTATCCAGCGAGTGTTTTGCCGGTGTCTGGCATTTCGAATGAGGTGGAGTCGAGGCCCTTGATCAGATCGGGGTGGAAGCGATGGATTCGTTCGATCATCGGGAGTGCTCTGTCATGCCGTTTGATGAAACCAGGGGCTTCTTTTCCATCAACAGCAACCCAGAAGATTTTTAAATAATTTGAGTACTTGAGGGACTCGTCCGTTGATTTAGTGCAGATTTTCCCGATGAAATATCGGCCGTGTGCATCATCTGGATGCCGTGCCAGAACTCTATCATCAGAAACGAATTGCGGTCTTATTGCAGCTTTAGTGACCTCTGTAAAAGCGTTGGGTCCAATCTGGAGAAGCACGCTGTCCGTTACGCGCATGATCCGAGCGGGTAAGCTGTTAGGTGATGGGGATCTAGACTGTTGAACAAACATCCCTGAATACGATCTGTTCTGGAATTCAACTGAGGGGGAGGGGCTTGATGGAGAAGAAATTGAGGGTGTAGGCGACGCCATATTATATTCCTTATATTTATTGTGAAATTGCAATTAGTATACATTTTTGGTAATTAATCTGGATAAAGATTGTCTTAAGATGTTGAAATATTGACTGTGCGAATAAATGTCCCTCTGATATACTCCCCCATTTTGCAAAAGGAATTTTTTATATGGGAATTTTGCTTGCTCTACTCGCTGGAATGTTTATACCGCTCACGAATCTAACCGTGAGAAAAAGCATCGACGTTGGCGGAAGCGCCAAGGGCTATTTCGTGTTTCAGATGGCCTCGTCCTTCTTGTTTGCCGTTTTGATCGGCCCAGTTCGGACGGGAGATTTCTCAATAGCTCCCCCTGCCGCGATTTTGGGGATTGCTGCCGGACTGATTCTCTCTCTCATGCTTTTTTCTCTTGGACGGGCCGTGGAAAAGGGGCCGCCAGGATTTACTTTTGCCATTTTGTATGCTGCGACAGTGATGCCAGGACTTTTGATGGCGATCCTTTTTGGCGCTTCATTTGGATATGCCTACAACATATGGCACGCAATGGGATCGCTGCTCGTCCTCTTCGGCCTTTTTTGGGCTGGCAAGGGACTGCAGGGGATGAAGGATGTCAATAAGTGGATCGCATTCTGCGGCATAATGTTTGCCATGCATCTCCTTTTGCTTGTCCTCTACCAGTGGCGCGGCATGCTTCTCAATCCGGCAAGGCCGCCAGAGATGTTCTCCTATTTTTCAATCGAACAGATTAAAAGCGAATGCTTCACCCCTTTTATGTTCCTCACATCGGGCTTAGTTCAGGCCTTTATCTATTTGAGGACTGAGAAGAGGATGCCGAAATCTGGAGAGGTTCTGTACGGTTTTGCGGGCGGCCTATCCAATCTTCTCAACACCTTTTTCCTCTTGGCGGCAGTTCAATATGCGAACCCGTTGGAAAATGCTGTGATTTTCCCGGTCTGTTCTGTGATGGGAATCATTTTGACCAACGCTTGGGGTCAAAAGCTCTATCAAGAACAGGTAAATTGGCGCGCATGCCAGCTTTGCGCATTTGGTTTGATTATCGGCACGGTTGACTGGAAAACGGTGGCCGCTGCAATCGGATTTTAAGAATTAACTTGAGGTTATATGGCAGCTGTTAGTCGCTCATCTACTCCCCCATGTTCGCCGACAATGCAGCCTATTTGCGATGTAAATATCCACATTGTGAACGTTTCATACTCATTTAGTTTGGAAGATTTGCATGATTCTATGAAGGGGTATTTAGAGGAAGGCAAAGGCCAGTGGCTTGATCTTGAAACAATGCCAGCAGAGGTTCGTCGGTTTTTTGAAGAGTTAGATAAATGGCTCTCCAATTACAAGGAAGAGAAATTGGGTGCAAAAGAAGCCTTGGAGTCGTGGAGGGATAAAGTGGATAGTCTGAATGCGCAGACTGGAGCTGACTTACCTGAGATTGTAATCAGCGAAAACATCTGACGGAAATCCCTCGACTTTAAAAAAAAGTTTATGGCACCATACCCCGTTCTTAACACGGGGTAATGCTATATGTCTATTGAAGAATCTTATTTTGATGATCTTGACCGCAGGTTTTTCTCTTTATCTTCCGGTATGGCGGATATTTTTTCTTGGACCTACGGGATGTTAGGCGGCCGTCTGGTGGCTCCCCTCGATCCGAACAAATTTGATAATGCGGCGAGCAAAGCGAATGAAATCGGAATTCGGGCCCTGATTGTTTTGGGCGCAATGACCAGTTTCTTGTTCGCGGGGACTTATATCCTATTAACGGCTGTAGTGCTGAGTGCCGGCAGCAAGCTATTTAGAAGCGCTGCTTTCTATTTCCAGAAAGATGGCTTTACCCATATTCGGGGCAGCGGGCCAGAGAAAATTCTTAAGAGTGGGGAAGCCACGGTAATGACGTGGAACCTCCGCGGCCATGGAGGCGGACTCCACTACGCTGAAGGGGGCGTTGTCCATTGGCGCTCGCGGATCGACAGGATTACCGATAGCATCAAAGCGGAAGATCCAGATGTGATCGTTCTCCAAGAGATCTATGACACGGCGCTGATAGACGCGCTTGTCGATCGGCTTGGAGCTCAATATGCTCATTTCTACACCCACTGCGGTGAAACTGGATGCATGGTCATCACAAAATGCGCCGTCCACAGTTTCACACACACAAATTTTTCCGAGACCGATCAGAAGGTGAAACGGGGTTTTGAGACGATTGAAATTAAAGCAAGGCCAGAAGATCCACTTCCTTGCGCGCGCATCATTGGAACGCAACTGTCGCCAGGAAAAAAAGCCGGGCAGATGCGGATGGAGCAAGTGGCCCAGATTGTCAACAAGCTCGCTTCCCAAAAGCTCGCGATGCCAACCCTTTTTGTGGGCAGCATGAATGTAGATCGCGATAGCAAAGGAGAGGGTGCAACCCTTTCGAAATATCTCTATCACAGCTACCGGGACAATGAGCCGACTCATTCGGATGAGCTGGTTAGCCAGTGGGCGCCAATCTATGAAGGGCAAGAAGAATCAAGCGACTTCGTCTCGTTCTTTAAGCGGAATCCAGACGATGATGCGAGAGTGTTCCCTGTTTTAGAGAGAGGAATCAAGCTCTTGGGTTCGCATTTGGTGAGGGGGTTTGATGAAAACTACAACACTAAAACGGCCCTTTCGGATCATCACGCTATTGTGACTACATTTAGCGGTCTAAAAATGGTTCAAGCCGCTAATTAAAATATAGGGCCGCATTATAGTGCGGCCCTTCCCATTTTACTAAACTTCTTCCCACTCATCAATCGCATTGATTTTCAAAACCATAGTCGACAGAGCTCTGTCTTGTACTGTAGGACTTCTATGTGTTTGATTCACTTTATGAACTGAATGGACAACGTTATGAGCTAAGTTTTTAGCGTCTACATTGCGATCGTCGTGCAGCCATCGTGTTTGCCTTGCTGTGCTGGTGGATTGAGCAACCCAAACTGTTCCTATAATCAAATGGCTTTCTTCTTTGATTCGTGCCATTGGGAATTGGGTAATAAATGGTTTACTGCTAATTGCCCCGCGTAAATCGTAACGGCCGAAACCGGTAGCCATATTTAGCTTGCCATTTACGAGTCCATACTCATCAACTTCACCACCTAAGCTCCTGACCAACTGTTCATATTTGGGATTTCTAGGATCTGGGTCAGTTGTCATTTGGATTGGCTCGCCCCCATTATCTATGGCTACTCTTGTATTTCCTAAATGAGTTACCCATAGGTAGCCACCCAACATCAAAACTACAGCGGCAGAAGATCCGTGATCGGCGATCACTTCTGAGAACCGTGGATTCACTTTTACTGCTCTATTTGTTTTGATAAAATCTGAGTTTAATTTTAGAAATGTTTGAGTTAAAGCATTCCAAATCCCATCTGGAGTTAATTCATCTCTGTTAAAGTGGTTGAGCTCGGTTGTTAGAACGCCTGGAAGGGTTTTAACAAGATATTGAGACGCTCTAGAGCCTACTTGAGGATCAAAGAGACCGAATATCGGAGCTTGTAGTTCTTGTCCTTTAACTCTTAGCGTTAAAAGCGAGGCCAAATGTTGAGCGCCGAGGATATGCTGCCCTTTTGCAAAATGGCACAGTCCAACTTGATGTCTACCTACGAAGCCATTAGAAAATTTCCATTTTGGATCCTGAACATCTTGAGGCGCGCGGACGTAAGCGATCTGTCTGTCAGCGCTGGCCACTTGGGCGGTTGCATCGATGATTTCTGCGCGCAATGATGCGGCAACGTCCCTAAGAGGAACAATCTGCATCTGTTGCTGGAAAGTTCTCTTTCTTATTTCCGAACTTTCCATCTCATGTTTTAGGCGAATCTCTTCATCGACTGTGAGCATTCCAGGTTGGAGGGCTTCATCGGCAACAAAGTCCACCACTTCTGGCAGAACGATAGCAGCGGCAGCGGCCGGAGCAGGTGCAATAGCAGCCGGAGCAGCGGCAGGTGCGAGCGCGATAGCAGCCGGAGCTGGTGCGGCAGGAGCAGGTGCGAGCGCGATAGCAGCCGGAGCAGCGGCACCCTGCGGCGCTACTAATCCCAAATCAACGTTAACAATCTCGAATTCTTGATCATTGAGATCATGATCAGCAACTGGTAATGCTGCTGCAAGAATCACGGCCGGTTCTGCTGCTGGGGCAGCTGCAGCTGCGGGAGGCACTGGCAATTCGGCAGCTGGAAGTTCTGCTCCAACAAAAATGAGATCGTCTTCATCAGCATCTGGCGCTGCGGCTGCTAATGGCTGATTATCTTGAGCAGGTTCTGCAACTACATGCACAAGATCGTCATCGTGACCTGCCTCTTCTTCAACCAATACCCCATCTTCTTCGTCATGAGGCAGAGCTTCTACATGAGCTGGCGCGGCGCCAAGTGGAGCCTGTTCCTGTGCTGGCTCGGGGAGTAATTGACGTTGAGCTATTTGTTCGACAACCACTTGTTCGATATTTGCTGCAGGAGCTGGGATATCCAGCCGTACTTCCACTGGTTCAGCAAGTTTAGGTTCTTGTGATTGAGACGTCTGGGAAAGTTCATCGCTGGATATTAACATCTTCCGATTAAACAAAGCGCAGAATGATCTCAAGCTTTGGCTGTAGGCGAACGTCCATTCTTTTTGTTGCGTCGCGAGGAGTTCTTCGTTTGATTGAGTGAATGTCTTGACGATGCTTAAAAAGCAGATGATTACGGCTCTCCGAACGGCTTCAGCATGCAAAATTAAGGTTATGCTGCCTGTTAGGAGCGTTCCGACGACATGGTATTTTAATAGTCCGCCGACAGTCTGATCTTCCGAAGCTTCTTTGTAGAAGCGGTTTTGATAGGCGGTAAGTCCCTGTGCGAGAGAGGACGTTGGGTGATTTTGTATGATTGTCATAGATCCCTTCCTTGAAAATGAGGGTGGGATGATAAATGGATAGAAATTATTTGAAAATAAAAAAATTCATATGTTTGACAAATTTGTTGAATATTCTGATAGTGCATCTAAGAGGGTATCTGAGAATTAAGGGATCTGACTTAGAATGAAAATTTGCTCGATTGTATTTCCTCTTTTTTGCTTAGTGCGATCAGCTGTTGCGGCTTACGATCTTCCGCATATCATTCCGAATGGGATTGTTGAAGATTTCATCGACCCTAATAAGTTATCCGAGCAGGAATTTCCTGATGCATCTGTGGCTGAGGCGGTTCCGGAAGTTATGCAGAAACCTGAAGAGTTGGCAGGCGAGTTGGAATCTCAGCACTTGCCGCAAGTTATTCCGGGCGGGGTTGTGGAGCAATTGATCGATCCATACCATTTAGAAAAATCTGGACTTGCCGATGAGGCAATTGCTGAAGCAGCTCCAGAGTCAGTTCAGGAAACATTGTCTCAGGTTGAAGAAACGCCGGCAATAGTTCAGGAAGAAGCAAAGCCTGCTGAACCTGCAGTAGTGCCCGAGGTGGCGGCTCAAGAAGAAGCAAAACCTGCTGAAGCTGCACTAGTGCCAGTGGTGGCGGCTCAGGAAGAGGCAAAACCTGCTGAGGCTGAAGTGGTGGCTGAGGTGGCGGTTCAAGAAGAAGCGAAACCGGCTAACGCTGAAGTTGTGTCAGAGGTCGTAGTCGAAGAGGTTCTACATCCTGTTATGCCAGATGAAGTTCAGGCAACTCCGACTCTATCTGGCGGAATCGTGGAACAATTCGCAGATCCTTATAAAGGCGAACAGCCAGAGGCTTCAGACAGGTCTATTGCAGCTTCAGCAAGTAATGAAGAAGAAATTGACAGCAAAGATCTTGGTTTTGATTCAGCCCCTTGCTGCGATCCTGAGAAGAAGTGGTATTTCGAGTTTAAGCCCGGATATTTCCTCTTTACAGACAAAGACATGCAGAAGTTTTATGACAATGGCGGGTTTACTTTTAGATTTGAGGGCGGCTGCAAGGTTTGGGGCCCGATGATTGTTTGGTTTGATGCGGGATACTTCCAAAAATCGGGGAAAGCGATTGGCGGAGACCATGATCTCGATATCAAGCTGGCAACCATCACTTTAGGCCTAAAAGGGATCTACTATTTCAACAGTTATGCTGCTTTTTACGCAGGGGCGGGTCCGCGCCTTTTCATGATGATGATGAAAAACGATTCTCCCTATGTAAGAGGCGAAGATAATGAAATCGGCATCGGCGGCGGGTTTGATGCTGGATTCTGGTTTTTCCCGATTCCACAATGGAAGAATTTTTTCTTAGATCTCTTTGCCGACTACTCATGGAAGAAATTAAAGGTAGAGGCAGACGAGATTAGCAGTTATGACTTCGATGTGGATGTGAGCGGCCTATCTGTAGGTCTTGGCCTCGGCATCAAATTCTAAGAGCGGGGGCCATAAGCCTCAATCTAAATTGCTGTATATTAGTTAATTAAACAAAAGTCCTCTGGGTCAAAACCGGAAGTAAGAAATTCACAGAGTTGCACAGAGGAAGATCAAAAGTTACACAGAGATGATAATAGTTATTTCCCTCTGTGTAGCTCCGTTTCGTCTCTGTGAAACTCTGTGATTTTCCTTTCTTAGGTTGAGGCCCTTGGGTGAAGGACCTTGCTTCTCTATAGCGGGGTGACTACGATCGTCATCGGCCCGCTCTCCTGACCATAATTGTCTACCGAAGTGATGAGATAGGTCTCCTTCTCCTTTGGCGTCCTCTGATGGTCTTCAAAATGGGGCTCTGATGTGGTTGCAACTAATGACGAGAGGTTGCCTCGGTACACTTTGAAATAGGCTACGCCTCCTGGCGATGTCCAAGAGAGAATATTGATCAGGTCGGCATGGGCTGGAAATCTGTGCAAAACTTGCTTCCCTGTCACTATTCCGCTCAGCACTGTTATTGGATCTGCAACCGGCGGGAGCGGTCCTGCATTGGCCAGGCCGACGCCTGCTGTTGTTTTGATTTGCTGTGGGCCCCGTCCATTCGGATCTTCAGGCCAGATTGCGAGGATGTTCCCCGCTTCGTTGAGCGTTACCGCGATGTCGTAGGCGGGAGTTGGCGCTCCAGAATCGCCGCTTAGGGAAGAGAGTGTTCTGATAAATGACCACGTTCCTAAAGAATATCCTGCCCCTTGGATGACCATATTCGACCCGGTCCACTCTTTCCAGATGACAACGCCGTCGCCAATCGAATTCATGGCAAATACGGGGTATCCTGCAGCAATCGCATCCGATGGGCTTGGAGCAGAGATGTCGACGGGCGTCTTCCAAGTTGAGGAACCTTTTGGCAGAGAGGCTCCCGATATAAATTTATGCATCGCATTGTAGCGTTCGAATACGACAACCGCATTTCCTCCTTCATCTACGTTCACATGAGGCCTCTGAGATATATAGGCTGGATTGGAAACGAGGAGAGGCGTTTTGGATAGGACGCCTTTGATAAGGGTTCTAGATAGGATTGTGTTGTCTTGCCCCCAAACAATGACGCCATTTCCATAGGCATCGATTCCAGCCGAGGGCGTTTGCGCCGATTTTCCCTTTTCGTCAGCAATAGCTATGGGTGCTGTCCACTTTCCGTCGATATAGCGGGCGGCGTGAACTTGCGAGGATTTATCAATGGATTCCTGCCATACGGCAATCCCATCGCCATTTCTATTGATCGAAAGAACTTTAGTGGGAATGAGTGTGGCATTTTGGGTGCCTGACGAGATTTCGCCAAGGGCAATCCAGGGTAATGTAAATGGTTTTTTAGCTGAAAATACGTGGTTTTTTCTGCCGAAATATTCACTCCAAACGGCAACCGCATTCCCTTTTGAATCGATGGAGATCTGTGGAACTGTTTGAGCGTTGTTGGATTTGCGTACGAGCTCGGCCGGCATCGAGAGGTCGGGAGTCCAAACTCCATCGCTGCTTAATATCCGATAGCAAATTTGAGTGGGAAAACCTTCTTCCCAAACGAGAATGGCGTTTCCATATTCATCTATTGCGACTTGAGAATTGTCAGCGCTTCCGTTCCCAGAGATCTTTACTGCACCCGTCCAGACTCTGAGCGAATGGTTGTAGACTGCGGCCCAAACATTCTCGGTTGCGGCTCTCCCTGTTGTTCGGCTCCACGAGGCAACGGCATTGCCCATCGGATCGATGGCTATAGTTGCATTGCTGTCGGTATCGCCAATTGGCGGGTTGCTGTCGAGACCTATAGCGGGAGTTCCCCACGTTAAATTAAATGCGGCAAATGCTTGAACGGCCCATAAACAGAAGAATAATTTCACGTCACACCTCATAAGAGAAGTCGATCATAGTTTTTTGTGAAACGAACGTCAAGAAATGTTTATTATGCTATGGTGGTGCTGATGAAAGCGATCTACCTTACTTCACATTTCAAGAATTCAGAGGAGATGCATCTCGAGGTTGTTGATCGGCCAAAACCCAAGATCAAACCGGGCGAATGTTTGATCCAAATCCATTCTTCAGGGATTAACCAGAGCGATGCCAAGGGGGCTCTTGGTTTTTTTGCCCATGCGAAATTGCCTCGGATTCCTGGACGGGATTTTGCTGGCACGGTTGCCGAGGGGAAATTTACCGGAAAAAAAGTATGGGGAACGGGCGGGTCGGCTGGTATCGATTTCGATGGAACTCATGCTGAATACCTTGTTCTTGCTGAAAGTGCTCTTGCAGAAGTTCCGAGTAATCTAACGCTTTTGCAGGCAGGGGGACAGACATTGCCTTATACAACGGCCTATTATGGGCTGGTGAGCCGCGCCCGAATCAAGGCGGGAGATACCGTTTTAGTGATTGGCGCTCTCGGTCAAGTGGGGCAGGCGGCAATGTCCATTTGCAAATGGATGAAGTGTACGCCGGTGGCTCTTGTGCGGGAAAAAAGTGTTGAGGCGGCTCAAAAAATGGGTTGGGAAGCAACCTCTTCTATTTCTTCAGATTTTGATGTGATCTTCAACCCGTTAGGGGCCATCTATTGGGCTGAGGCGCTAAAGAAGATGAAAAAATTCGGGAGAATGGTGGTCATTGGAGCGGGGCCCGATCCAAAAGCGGTAGGAGAGTTGCCCTTACTGCCTCTATACAGAGCCAACCAGGAGATCTTGGGAATCAACACAGTTGATTTAGATTTTACAGCGAATGCGAAGTTCTTGAATGAAATGAAGCCGGGTTTTGAATCGGGATCATTAGTTCCTCTCGAAGCAGAAGCTGTTTTCCCTTTAGAACGGGCAACAGAGGCGTACAAAGCTGTCCTCAGCCAAAGCGGCCAAAGAGTTGTTATTACTTTTTAGGAAAAGTTTATTTGCCAGTAAGCGCGTACCTTTTCCCACTCGGCTTGATCAACTTTTTTGGGATTGCCCATGAGCTCTTGAATCCAGTTTCCAATCCATGACTGCTCTTTTGCTGGATCATAGCCGATGATGTGGTCGTGAACGTGAGATTGCGTCTGGCCTCCGCGCCATCCCATGCGGGTTATAATTCCTACCTTGGGACATCCAAGCTGGGTGCGGGCAATTTTGTTGGTTTTTCCAATGATAGCAAATCTGTCGAGAATTTCTTCGTCTGAGCTTTCTGAAAGGGTGGTGATGTGCTGTCTTGGGACAATCATCAGGTGGCAATCGACATAGGGTCTATAGTTATAGAGAAGATGGTTGAAGCTAGATTCGAAAACGTGCTGCTTAGCGAGGATTTTTTCATTGCAAAAGACATTGCAGCGGGGTGTGAATGAAGATTTAAAAGGAGGGGGCTCTTCTATATGCTCAGGGTTTTGGCCCAGTTCTCGCATAGCATGGGAAAGACCTTGCACAATCTTCGAGCAGGTGAAACTACATTCCTGAAGAACAATATCTGGCTGCGGGAATGGAAGAATCTCTGCCGCTGCTGTCTGGATCGCCCGGATTTTTTCTTCTTTGATCGGAGCTAGGAGCTCTTTTCTATCCTTCAACATAAACAGCATCGCTCTAATTTTTAGATCGAAATTGATCTCGTCAGGAGCTGAATATTCGCCGGATGGAATTAGATAGGAGGTGAGCCGTTTTCCTTCAAGAGGCATCCAGCGGGTGAAATCGCCAAAGCCATAAACCTTTTGAAAGACGGTCTGCATTTTGCCGACGGTCCTTTCTAGTTCAATTTTTTCTTCATCAGTGAGGTCATCAAGGGGGGCTTCACGGTTGAGGGCGATCGCTGCATGGCCATCTTCTTCTACGAGGGAGACGAGTCTGCCTGACCAGAGGACTTCATTTGCATTGAGGCCGAAAATAAGGCAGAGGGCGAGGAAGTATTTCATACAGGAGCCTTTTTTTTGCGCATGAGGGCGGGTAAGAGCGCCGCGCTGCTGATAAAGAGGACAGCCGCTATGAGGATCGCGTGGGCGCTTGTAATCCCAGCTAAAATAATCCATGCAGCGAATTGGCATGCGCCGTTGGCAGCTCCCACAAGGCCAAAGATCTTCCCCTGATTTCTCTCACTGGTATGTTCTGAGAGGACGGTTTGGTATGCGGGATAAATCCACGCTTCGGTAATCGCAGGGATCGCTAGATAGATCCAGAGCTCGACAATCCGGTCCGAGTTGTAAATGAGGAATAATCCCACAGATCCGACGACAATCGACCAAAAGAGGATGTTCTGCGCTTTGCAGCGGTGCAGAATCCAGGCGGTTCCGATCACGCCTCCGATCGTAAAGCAGAGGCTAAAATAACTGTTATAGAATCCCACTTGAGAATCGGTGAGGTGAAAGCGGTCGATGAGGAAATTCGAGAGGGAGACGATGAGGAGATACCATCCGAGAAGGTTCATCAGGAAAATGAAGAAGAGTTTCTCTTTCCAGGTCAAAATAAACACATCGCCGACCGTTTTAAGGAACTTAACGGGAGTGAGGGACCGATTTGTCGGCTCGTAGGTGTCGGTAAAGAAAAGCTGGGTGCAAATGAGGCAGATTAGATAGATGACGCCCGCTAGGACGCTCGGCCAAATATACCCTCCGTAGGAAACATAGGGCTCTTCCATGAGGGCTCCGCCTAGGAATGGTCCTGTTATCCAGGCGAATCCGCCGACCACCGAGAGGAAGGCAAGCTTTTGTCCGATAGTTCCTGACTGAGTTTCTACGATTGCAGCCTGCGCCATCGCCTGCTTGCCTGAGAAGAATCCGACGAGAAGCTGGGCAAATACAAAGAGGAAGAAGTTGCCAACCCACAAAGAGTAGGCGCAGAGAGCCATACAAAACACAGAGCCCCAGAAGCCCCATATCAACACTTTTTTTCTGCCGATCCAATCGGAAAGGTCTCCCAGGATCGGAGAGCCGATCACTTCGCCAATAGGGAAGGCGGCAAAGGCGATGCCGACCGAAATTTCAGGGGTCCAGTAAAGGTTTGTAAAAGGGGTCGTGTCGTTTGAAATGTAAAGGCTAAGAAATCCAATAGCTACGTACCAACTAAGGTAGTCGGCAAAGTATGCCAGGTAGAGGGAGGTTAGGGAGCGCCTTTGTCCTTTTTGCATGCGACTTTTGGTTTAAAGAATAATAAGATTAGAAGCATGCTGATATTTAAAAAAGAGGAATTTTTCAATTTGTAAAAAAGCCGCCGTAGGACGAGATGAGATCCTCGGCTTTTTTGAAGTTTCCCCTTCTCAATTCCTCGTAAATTTGGAGACCTTTGGCGTTCATCCCTTGCTTAAAATAGAGGCTGCCCAGGCGGTAAAGAATTTCTTTGTCTTGATGGCGTAGCTTAAGGAGGGTCTCCACTTCGCGCATCTCTTCTTGGGGCATGCCGAGATCGCGGTAGCCTACGGCGAGCTGTTCATGGACCCATGGATCGTTTGGAGCGTAGTGGCCCAAGATGGAGAATTCTTCCATAGCGAGGCGCGCGGTCACTTGATATTTGTCCTCTAGATTGACCCCTTTGTAGATTTTAGATAGCGCTACGTAGGTATTGGCAAGCGATGCGTGCACTTCTAGATCGGTTGGAGTGATCCGGATCTGTTTGAGATGCTCGTCGACGGCTGCTTGTAGGAGAAGGAGCTTCATTTTAAAAACGTCCTCTCCGTAGCAATAAGCGGAGAATCGGGAAATGAGCTTTGAAAAGGGGCTTAAAAACTTGGGCACTTTATAGAAATTCCACTCGAAGTCGTGTAGATAGGCCGATAGTTTTGAAAGAGCGTCCGCAAGGGAGAGGTGATGTTGCGTTTCTCCTGGAGGTAGAGAGAGAACTTGCCTGCACGATTGGAGGAATTGGTTGCGAAGTTGGATCAATTGCTCCGGTTTTTTCGCCTGAAAGTAGAAAAGGAGGACAAAATAGGAAAAGCAGGTGAGGAAAAGACCGCCCAAAGCAAATGCAAAAATAGCCGACTTAGTCAAGAACGGAAGAAAGAAGAAAAAGAGAAACAGCTCGCTTGCGAAAAGGACTAAGTAGAGGAGATTGAATGTGACAAATGTGTGCGTCGCCCGTCTAAATTCCCGCAGAATAGCGCGGTAGTATTGAGGGAGGTTGTGTTGAAAGAATGCATCGTCAAATGCTTTATCATTTTCGAGTTGCGTCGACATAGGTTTTGCCAAGTTAGAAAATCCCGTAGACCCATACCGTGTACCCGTTTCTTTCTTTTTGTTCAACACTTTTCGCTATCTTCCTGAGACGATCATTTCGTTAATTACACGCTGACTTACGCCTGCATCTTGCAGTCTCCGTATTTGCGCTTGACTTAGTGTATAGGAGCTTGAAGTATCTGTCATGTATCGCATGATTGTGTCGTCGCTGACGCCGCCTTGGCTTAGCTTAATGACATCGTTGATGGTGAGAGGTTCGCCGCGATCCATCCTATCGACTGTGCGGGGGCTGTTGCGCTCCATAACGCGTCTATCCTGCTCATCAAGCGCAGCTCCAACAAGCCCGCCTGCAATGACGCCTGCTGCGCCGCCAATCAGAGCGCCTCTGCCGCCGCCGGCAATGCCTCCGACGGTAGCTCCGATGACTCCGCCAGATAGAGCTCCTGTTCCTGTATTTGTACCGCAGCTGACTAAAACAAAAGCTAGAAAAAGAGCGCAATATTTCATGAAACCTCTCAGATGTCTTTCTAACTTTGAGTTAGTCTGAGAGGTGATTTTTGTCCATGATAAACAGATAAGAACAACTATTTATCCATCATGCTTGGATCTTCGCGGAAACGGTAGCCTACGCCGCGAACTGTTTCGATCCAGTCAAAGGTGGG
The DNA here is from genome assembly GCA_031423235.1 of Chlamydiota bacterium. Classification (GTDB taxonomy): domain Bacteria; phylum Chlamydiota; class Chlamydiia; order Chlamydiales; family SM23-39; genus REEB52. The sequence continues at coordinate 33,176 of JANPFC010000078.1, forward strand.
GCCCAGTTTTTTGCGTAATGAGGCGATGTGTACGTCGATGTTTCTATCTACGATAAATGAATCGTCGTTGTTGATGTCGTCGAGGAGTTGGTTGCGCGTTAGAACTTTGCCTCTGTTGCTGACCAATCTGCGCAAGATGCCGAATTCAGAAAGGGTGAGAGGGATCACTTTGTCGGCTTCACGCAAAATATACCGTTCGATATCGAGAGTAAATTCGCCAAACTTCACCATCTTAGCTGTTTTTTCAGGCTCTTTTCCGCGGCGCAAGATCGCTTTGATGCGGGAAAAGAGGACTTTCGGCGAGAAAGGTTTTTGAACGTAGTCGTCGGCGCCCAGTTCAAGGCCCAAAACGACATCGAGCTCTTCCCCTTTTGCGGAAACGATGATGATCGGAATATTTTTCAATTCCGGATTGCCCTTGATTCTACGGCAAACATCCAGGCCGTTTTCTCCAGGCAGCATGATGTCTAGGAGCACTAGATCGGGTTTTTCACGTTCGATTGCTCTATACCCGTTGATTCCGTCGACTTCTACATGGAGTTTATAACCGGACAGTTCAGCTTGCAGCTTGATCAATGCTGCGATGTCTTCTTCGTCTTCAATCAACAAAATACGTTTTTTTTGGCTCATTTACCTACCTTAGTGGAGAAAATATGACTAATGAGGGAATTGCAAAACTCTTTCGGGCTCAAATTCGCACTCGCTTTGCCGGATTCGGATTTTTCGCAAATCGCCTAAGGCCGAAAGGTTATGTCAATTTGCGAAAAACCGAACCGGCTTTGCGATCATCGAATTTGCGCCGCGAAGCTAGTTTTGCAACTCCCTCTCGTTTAAAATAATTTCATGAATTCTTGTTTTTTTTCAACTCTTTCGATCAAAGAACCAAAAAATATTTCTCCAAGTCTTCGGAATTTTTCTGGATCGTCAGTTGCGAAGAACTCATATGTGGGTTTATTTGTTTGAGGATTGAGTAAGCCTCTCTCACTTAAGTAGTCTTTCGCTTGGCTAGCGCACCTTTCTGCAGGTTCCATCAAGGAGACGTCTAGCCCTAGCACTTTCTGGACTGCAAATCGGATGAGGGGATAATGGGTGCATGCGAGGAGCGCAGCGTCTACTTGCCCTCTAAGGGGCGCTAGATAACTTTCTGCGATGAGGTCCATAGAAGGGTGGTTGTAAAAGCCTTCTTCGATGAGGGGGACGAAAAGGGGGCAGGCTTTGGCCAAAATCATCGCTTTGGGATTTTGTTTCTTGATGAGCGATTGATAGAGGCCCGACTCAATGGTGCTGGTTGTTCCTAATATTGCAATTCTATTGAAGCCTTTTACAAGATCAAGTCCTGGTTGAATCACGCCGATCACAGGGATTGGAAGCTCTGCTTGCAAAAGGGAAATCGCATGGCAGCAAGCGGTGTGGCAAGGGATCATCAGGAGCTTAATGTTTTTTTCCATTAAGAAGGCTGCATTTTCGAGCGCGTAGCGGACAACTGTTTGGGGTGATTTATTGCCGTAGGGAAGGTGGGCCGTGTCGCCAAGGTAGATTAAATTTTCATGGGGCATTAGGTGGGCGACCTCCCGCATCACGGTCAAGCCTCCGAAACCTGAATCGAATAGACCTATCGGGCGATCCATTATTCTATTGGGATTTTGAGCTCTTGGCCCACAACGATGAGATCTTGGTCTAGGCTGTTGAGCTTTTTGATTTTTTCAACGGCTGTTTTGTGAGCGCGGGCTATTTTTTCAAGCGAATCGCCAGGCCTTACCCGGTAGATCTTGAAATCTCCCTGGAATCCCTTGGCGAGGTTTTCTATATGGCCTTTCAATTTGGCCACTTCGTCAAAGCGTCTGTTTTGGGAATGGATCTCCTCTTCCAGCTCGCCGATCCGGTCTTTAAACTGAGCTAATGCGGCAGTTGTCTCATTGGCATGCGTTGATAGCGTTTCTATTTCGACAATCTCGCCTGTTTGATTTTTTTCCAAAGTGAGCCATTTCTTCTCTAGGCTCAGGATTTGCGCTGTGAGCTGGTCGATCTTTGCTTGCTGCTTTTCAAGATCATGCTGTTTTAAAGAAGAGAGGGTATTTTCGTAGTACTTAATGCGCCCGTCTAGGATTTGGAGCTCTGTTTGAAAGCAATTGATATCGTGTCTTAAATCGTCCAAATTGGTCTGCACTTCATGCAAAGTGAGCTCCAACTGATGCTTTTCATCATTTGGGCTCGATCTGAGGGGCGAGCAGGATGTACAGCCCGCCACGAGAGCAATGAATGCAAACGCTTTCCTTATCATTTCTGATAAATCCTAAATTCTGACCGGCGGTTGATCCTCCAGTCTTTGTCTCCGTGTCCTTGGGCAAGAGGCTGCTCTTTCCCGTGGGAGAGGGTGTAGATTCGGTTCAAGTCGGCCCCATTTTTGACTAAAAAGGTGCGGACAGCATTGGCTCTTCTCATGCCGAGCGCCATATTGTAGCTAGCGGAGGCGCGCTCATCGCAATGGCCGTCGATAGCTAGGTAGACATTCGGGTTTTTCTTCAGATAGGCGGCCAATTGAATCAGGTTTGCGATCTCATTTTTATCGCGCAAAACGTGCTCGTCCGTTTCGAAGTGGACCGTGCTGAAAATGGCTTTTAGGGAATCGGGAGCTGCGTAGAAGGCGTCGAGGCTAGGAAGGCCAAATTGTCCTGGAATGGCTTTTGGCTGAGGCAGTGCTGAATCGGATCCTGCGAATTGGTTTCTTAGGTCTGCGTCGCTAAGAGGGATAAAATCTTCATCAAAGGGGCCGTAAAAATCTTCGCCGGATGCGAGCATGCGCGATTCGTAACCTTTGCCGAGCATAGAGTCGACGCCTCTTTGCATATAGCGGCCGGTGGTTTTAACGTCTTCCCAGGTTTGGCTGCTGTTGCGTGCGCAACCTGCTGCTAATAGAAGAACTAATGATGCAATAACGGAACGAAACATAGTTTCCCTCAAGGATTTGATTCCCAATTTAACGAATCGCTTAATTCTTTACTAGCGTTGCTGCCAAGATGCGAACCGTTTTTGTTCGGGACCTTTGCTGATTTGGATCGGATCGCCCTGATTTAAATGGACCATGTATAGCTCGCACATGTCGTCGCTTTCTGTATTGTAGACGAGATGGAAGCTGTCAGGCGCCCAAGATGGGTTTTCTTTATTTTGAGTCCCGTTAGTCAGGGGGATTTCTTCCTCAGTTAAAAAATCGTAGATCCAAATTTGGCGCACACCATCTACTTTTGCGCTGTAGGCGAGTTTTGTCCCGTCAGGCGACCACGAAGGAGAGGTGTTTTCCCGATTCTTTTTGGTGAGGAGGCGCGGCTGCTGGCGCTGTTTGTTTTTGGTTTCGACGGCGCTGAGTACATAAATTCGGGGAGGACCGTCTTTATCGGAGACGAATGCGATCTGTTTCCCGTCTGGGCTGAATGTGGGGGTGGCCTGGGTGGCTCTTGGAGCTGAAAAAAGCTGGCGCGCTTTGCCGATCATCCGCCCGCGGTCGTCGAGGTTTTGCACAAAGAGATCGGGTCTACCGGCAACGTCTGTGATGAAGGCCATCTGCGTCCCCTTTTTAGAGAGGGCGGCGAGCGCCTGATTGCCTCGCAAATCGACCATCAATTCACCATTCGGCTTTTCGAGAGAGGCTCTGTAGATCTTCGATTGCCCATTTTTCTCAGACACGTAGAAGAATTCATTGGCTGAATTGGAGAGGAAATAGGGAGAGAGGCAATAGCTTTTTTCGGATGTTATCTGTCTGGCATTGTATCCGTCGCTATCGGATATCCATACTTCTGAGAGCCAGTCGCGCCCTTTCTCAGTCCCGTTTTTTGTTCGGAGAGTGTAGATGAGCTTCAGGCTTGCAATGCCCTCTTTTCCGAATAGATCTTTCTGAATTGCGTCGGCCAATCTATGGATAGCTTGCCGTTCTAGAGGAACAGCTGAATATTTCTTGGAAGTTCCTTGCTCGATGTTGAAGGCGGTCAGTTCTAGCTTGTTTTGAAAAACCGTGGCGGCGAGGCAAAAAGGGATCTTCTCCTTTTTCCAAAGCGTTACATCGAAACCATTTCTCACCTCGGGAAAGTGGAAAGTCTCTTCGAATGCATCTTCTCTTGGAACAACGGCGCAATAACCGCTTGCGTTGAGATCGTATTCTAAAATGGCCCTGATCTCTTCATAACCGCCAAGCCCGCTTAAGTAAACTGGCTTCTGAGGCGAGCGTGTCGCCAACCGAACTTCAAGTTCCTGGCCTATTAAGAAAAAAGGAAGGATAAAAAGAGCAATGAATTTCCACATAATCGGAAACCATTAAATCATGGAAGGAGGAGATTAGGCAATCACTTTCTTAGATGTTTCGGAACGTAATAGTAAACACTTCGGTAGAGTCGGCGATTCCGGAGGGAAAGTCGAGCTGAGGCAATTCAGCCTTTAGAAACTGGGCGTTTTTTACACTTTTGGCTTCAATGATTTCGAGGTTTACTAATTTGCCAAACCGATCGATCTCGATTTTGGCTTTCACCTCGCCAAATTCTGGGAGATCGAGGGCATTTTGGAGATAGGCGATCAGAAATTCTGAGTATGTCGGGTCGACATTCACCTCTCCCTGACTGACTTGGGGCTTCCGCTGGATGGTTGAGGGGAGGGTGAGCGTGGCTTTCGTCGGTTTTTGCGACTCTTCCCTGAATGCCTCGAAGTTACTTGCGATCTCCTTTAAGAAATGGTCCTCTTCATCGACGGGCAGCTCCTTTTTGGCGGCGGGTTTGGATACCGCTATAGCCTTAGGTTTTGCGGGAGTCTCTTTTTTCGCCACGGGGGCCAGAGGTTTAGGCTTGGCTTGCGCTGCGGGCTTGGGCTTCGGAGCTGCTGTCTGTTTTTGAGGCGCCGGCGCCTGTTTTGCCACTTGCAAATTCGGCTCCACTTTCATGGCGGGCGCAATCGTTCTGACAACCATCGGTCTTGGAGGTCTTATTCTTCTGGTGATGAGGTGGTGGCCAAGTAGGCAGAAAATAGCAAGAAGGTGGCTCAAGCAAACGACAAGGGCGATTTGTTTGCCTCGCGAAAGGAGAAGAAAGGCTTTGTAAAATTTCATCCGGGCTTCAGGATCACATCCATTTGAGCAAACCCGATCGTTTCCAGGACGTTTTTCACCGACTGGTAGGTGCCGAACTGGGCTTGTCTGTCATGGATGAGTTGGGGCACTGCATTCGGGTGCCGTTTCTTTTCTTGTCTTAGGTGAGCTTCCAATTGCGTCAGGGATACTTTTGTTCCTTGAATCCAGATTGAGTTGTCGGCGTGGACAATGATGGAGAGTGGTCCAGGCTGCAGCTCATTTTTTTCACCGCCGCCGCTTGGCGCAAGATCGACCGAATCGATATCGAGGACGGGGGCGATCAGCATAAATGCGATTAAGACAACGAAAACAACGTCGATGAGCGGAGTCAAATTAATGACCGGCTCTTCCATTGAATCGTCTTCAGGTAGTGATCGGAATCTTTTGCGCATGGTCCGGCTTGCGGTATTGGAGTTCAAGGGTGGCTAACAGGAGTTGGGAGAAATCTTCCATATCCCGCCGGTATTCCCTTCCGGCATTTTTCAAGTAGTTGTATCCGACAAGAGCAGGGATGGCTATGACAAGGCCGATGACTGTTGTCGCAAGAGCTGTGGAAAGTCCCGCCAGCATGGTTGCGCTGCTAGAGGAGATCCCCCGAGAGTGGAGTTCGGTAAAGGTGAGGAGAATCCCCCACACAGTTCCCAAGAGGCCTAAAAATGGGCCGAGAGGAACGATCGTCGATAAGATCCACAGGTTTTTTTCCAACATCTTATGCTGCAGGGCAAGGGCTGATTGCACCTGCGATTCAATAAGGCCTAAGTCTGCCTCCGAAAGGATCGTTTCAGCATTGGGCGCGAAAAAATGGTTGCGGCTGATGATCTGAAGTGTTTTTTGTTTAACCGCTCTATAGATTTCGAAAAAGGGGTGCGGCACTTCTAAAAGATGCCCTTTGGCCCGTGTAAATTGGAGATTCAGCGGTTCTTTTTCAGAAAATAGAGCGGTGAATTCGTTGGAGAGCTTGCGCACTTGGAAATAGATCCACGCTTTGTGAATGAGGACGCTCCACGAAATGGCGGAGATGATGAAAAGCCCCCAAAAAATCCCCCTGCCGAACCAATCGGATTGGAGATAAGAGGCGATAAAAGGATTGCCGGCAGCTATCAGGATCATAGTAAGTATAGTCTATTAGAACTCTTCTAAAAGTCAAGAACACTAGACATTTACTTGGAAGAGTTCATGGGCTGATTCGAGATCCTTGAGGAGTTTTTTTCGATTTGAGTTTGCCATAAAGACAAATAATGGCGTTGTGCTCACGTAGGTCGACGGTGTGAGAATATCTCCGATTTTTATGTTCAAATTGTGGCTTTCATACGAGTCAAGTTTTTGGATTTCTTCGATCCCAGAAATTTCTTTGACAGTTCCCTTTTTGAAGAGGGGGCAGAAGGCAACTGCGCAATGCTTTTCGGAGACGATCGGATCGGGCAAGGAAATGGTTCCTTTGGTGAACACCTTAATCGTCGATCGGTAGGGATCGAAATTTGTATATTTTTGAATAAATTCAGGTAATTTCGCGCCGCAGAGGCGGGATGCGAGCTCAATCATCATCGGGCCGCGGACCGGATCGTTTTTGAGCTCAATGTGCGCAGGACCCCTTTTAATTCCAAAAGCTTCCGCAAGTTCGACGCCAATCCTTTTAATCGATTGAGTCTTTCGATCTGTAAGGGGAATTGAGATCACATTGTAGTAGATGTTTTTAAAGCTTTCGGTTTGGAGTTTTTCGTAGACCCACAGATCGGTTGCGTGGACTTTTTCTCCATCTCCGAAGGTGTTGACGATGTACTCATCGCCCCCAATGAATGTTTCAATCACTGTTGTGGTGGCTGTTTCGCCAAAAAAGTTTTCTTTTCCTTGGATTTTTTTGAATCCTTCAAGAACCGCTTTCTTTGTTTCGCAGACGTAGACGTGGCTTGTGGCTGCCCCTTTGGGAGTTTTAATAACGAGCGGGAACTTATGCTTGCTGACAAAGGCCGCTACTTTTTTTTCTGTATTGCAAATCGCAAAGTCAGGGCAGGAAAAGCCGCTTCGCTTGAGAAATTGCCTCATCTTCCCCTTATCTCTCCGAGCAGCCGACAGGTCGTATTGATTGCCGGGCAATTTTAGGGCGTGAGCGATCGTGTCGGCGAGTTCAACTCCAGAATCGATCCCAGGAATGGCCGCCTTGATCTTAAAACGGACAGCTCTCAGTTTTTCAAGGATTATTTCTGGATTGTCGGAGAAAATAACCTCATCGCAGTCTTCTCTTAAAGAATCCTCAGTTACGTGGAATTGCATTTCATAAACAGTGAGCGGACGGGAATAGATGGCGATCACTTTGAACCCTAAATCGCGCGCAGTAGACTTTAGTTTTTCTCCTGAATTGATCGGATCGAAAAGGGCGATCGCATCCATTTAAGCCCTCTTTCTTGCAGCCACTAGAGTTAAAATACCGCCAACGCAAATAACGACCATGCCAAGAACCGAAATGAGATCCATTTTTTCATTCCAGATAAGCCAGCCGATGATCGCCGAAAAGATCACGCTTGTGTAGATAAGGGGCGCCACTTCCTGCGATGGGGCAAAGCGCAAGGCGGCGGTAAACGTTAATTGCCCGGCAATCGAAGAGAAGGCCGATCCAATTAATAAAGACCAGAGGAGAGGGGTCATTGGCAGCCAGCTAAAGAAGGCAAACGGGCTGAGGAGCAGAAACCAGAGCAAGTAATAGTAAAATAAAATGCGCATAAAAGGTTCGCTCGCGATTTGTCTCGCTACGACAAGCAATAGCGCAGAAAAAACACCCGATAGAATAGCTAGTAGCATCCCAGTTTGCACCGCTTCAAAGCCAGGTCTTAGAATGATAAAAACCCCTGCAAAGCCGATCAGGATGGAAAATCCTAGAAAGCGGGAGATTTTGGTTTTATGCCAAAGCCAAATAATTAGAGGGACGAATAGCGGAGCGGTATTGTTCAATAAGACAACCTCGGCCAAGTTGGTGGTGACTAACGCACCCGTGATACAAAGCATCCCGAGGAGGCCAAACACGGTCCGAGCGGCGATAAGCCAAAACCGTTCGGTCTTCAGCCTTGATGCCCCGCCTCTTAAAACAAAGGGGGTGATTAATAGCCAGCTGCATACGCTCTGGATGAAGATGATCTGGGTATTCGGAATATAGGGGCTGCACGCTTTGAAGAAGGCGTAGGTGACAGAGAAGAAAAGCATCGATAATACGGCAAGACTGATACCCAAATAGCTTCTGTTCATATTTTGGGTTGTATCTGAACCTTCATTTCAAAGGCAAATAGTTATATAATCCAACCCATGCCCTCTATTGCGACGATCATCAGCTATTGCACTAACGATTTCAGATTCATTGCCAAATGCATTGAAGAGGCTAAAATATTTTCTAAGCAAATCGTCATCCCCGTTTGCGACCATTTCTTCGACGGCACCCCTGAGAATCGGCACCTGCTTGACCACACATATGCTCAGCATCCCGATTGCCAGTTCATCGAATTTGCCTACATGCCCGATAAGATCTACAGCCAGTACCATTCTGTTGAACCGGGTGATTCCGACTGGGCTATTTACTGGGCTGCTACCACCCGCTATGTGGGATTCCACTACCTGAGTCCAGAAATCGATACGGTTTTATTCCTAGACAGCGATGAGATCGTTGAGGGGAAGCGGTTTTTGGAGTGGTTTGAATCGGATAGACTCATCTATGACGCTCTAAGACTTGCCTCCTATTTTTATGCCTTGCAGCCCAATCTTCGCGCGAAGAATGTGGTGAACCTGCCGCTTCTTGTGAATAGAAGCAGCTTTGCCCCTCTCACCCTTTTCAATGAGCTGGAAAGGATAGGCGCCTATATGAGCCATCCTGGCCCGAAAAGAGAAGAGGTGGTTGGTCTCAACGGCCGCCCCCTGGTACACCACTATAGTTGGGTGAGGACGAAAGAGGAGTGTCTTTGGAAGACAAGAACTTGGAGCCATCGGAATGATGAAGATTGGCCCACCCTGATCGATGAAGCGTTTAGTGGAAAGACGGAGAGGCTATTCGGCAGTTCGCACGAGTTTGAAAAAATCTCCGATAGCTATTTCGATCCCTTTCAAGTGCCTTATCCAAAAGATACGGCTCCCCATTCAAACGTGATGAAGATTACCAGCCGCGATATCCATCGCAAAGAGGTTGAACATGCATTTCTTTGACTCCCACGCACACCTGAGCTCTACCGAAGTACTCCCTCTCATCGACGCGGTGATCACGCGGGCGAAATTGGCTGGCGTTTGCCGCATGTTAAACATCTGCACCGATCTTGAAACGCTGCAGAATGGACTCAAACTCGAAGAAAAGTTCCCCGAGATTAAAAATGCGGGAGCTACGACGCCTCACGATGTGGAAAAAGAGGGGGTAGAGATGTTCCCCATCTTTGCTGAGGCTGCGCGCAAAAAAAAGCTTGCTGCCATTGGAGAAACTGGACTTGATTATTACTATAAAGAACTCAACCCCGACATACAGAAACGGTTTTTAAGAAAGTATCTCCATCTTGCTCTCGAATGCGAACTGCCTGTAATTTTCCATTGCCGCGAGGCCTTTAAAGATCTCTTCGCTGTTGCAGATGCCGATTATGCAAAAGGATCGCCAGCTATTCTTCACTGTTTTACTGGCACTGTTGCGGAAGCTGAAGAGGTCCTCAAGCGGGGCTGGCACCTATCCATCAGCGGGATTGCCACCTTCAAAAAAAGCGAGGCGTTGCGCGAGGTGGCAAAAATAGTGCCGCTCAATCAGCTTCTTATCGAAACGGATACGCCGTATCTTGCCCCCCAAAGTAAACGGGGCAGGCAGAACGAGCCAGCCTTCATCCCTGAAACGGCTCGTGTCATTGCAATGGCCAAAGGGATTAGCGTAGAAGAAGTTGCGAAGGCCACTTTCGAAAACGCATCCAAGCTATTCCAAATGTATACACAAACTACCTGAAGAATCGGTTTTTGGGCGGGTTCAAAGCGCCGAAAATCGACTAAAAAAAAGGGGACAGTATTCCCAATACGGCTCCCTTTTTTTTAGTCGATTTGTCGGC
>JANPFC010000079.1:0-12132 GCA_031423235.1 Chlamydiota bacterium
AGGGCACAGAGCCCACAGAGAAGGATTAAATTTTAAATCAACTAGACCCATTTTTCCAGTGAGGCTTCACTCCTCCTCTGTGAGCTCTGTGCCCTCTAGCGAACCCTGTTCGCGGGGGGTGGAAAAAATCATGCCATAATACTGACTTATTTGTAGCTGAGGATCCAGAAACGGACGTCTGGATGGAGTTCGACCACTTCCTGAGCCCAGCTCTCGGCTTCTTTCCGGGTGGAAAAGAGGAGGGAGGCCGTTGCTAGAGCATCGGCAAGGGCGCATGTGGGGGCAATCACTGTTGAGAATGCAACTGAATACTCGGTTTTTTCTACCGGGCTTGCTGTGAGGGGATCGATGATTTGAAAAAACGGATTGCCGCTTGTTGCAATCGCGCTATTTCGAAGTGCGATCGGGGCCATGGGCCTCTGATTTTCGGTAAGTCCTGGATTGATGTGGACTAGCCAGTCGCGCGACTCAGGATGGTGGCCAACGGCCCTAATCTCTCCTGCCCATTCAACCATGAGATTTTCAATCCCCAGTTTTTGAAGACGCTCCACGATCCAATCGATGCATAGCCCTTTTGAGATCGCGCAGAGGTCCAAACGGGTAGAGTTATTGTCTTTCTTAAATATGCCGTTGTGTATGGATATGTGGTTCCAACCTAGGGCATCGCAAGCGGTTTGGAGAGCATCTGTTGAGGGAGGGGCCCTTTTTTCTCTCGACTCGCGCCAAATTTTCGCAAGGGGTTCAACTGTTGGATCAAACCTGCCGCCGCTCAATGAGACCATCTCTTCGCAGAGTGTAAGGAGGTCTTGAAGGGGAGGGGAGAGGGGGATTAGTGTGTCTTTGGGGGCGGCATTGAGGCGGGATATTTCTGAATCGGGATTCCAGTTATCGAAGGTCTCATGCACTTCCCTAAAGGTTTTTTCAATCACTTCGAAAGCTGCCTTTTGTTCTTTCTGCGACAGCTCCTGACCCACGGTGATGTGATAAGGCATGGTCATGGCCCTCCCTTGGAAGTGGGTGCAGGGGGCCTTTTGTTCCGCTTTGGAGCAAGATGCGAGAAGAAATAGGACGACGACCAATTTTAGGAAGCTCGAAAGGGTGTTTTGAAGGAGCATGGCAATCGTCATCGGGCCGATGCCGCCTGGAACGGGAGTGATGTGTCCGGCTACTTGAGACACCTCGTCAAAATCGACATCGCCAACCAGTTTTCCCGTTTCAATTCGGTTGATCCCCACGTCGATTACTGTAGCCTCCTTTTTCACCATCTCTTTTTTGACGAAATGGGGCCGTCCGATGGCGGCGACGAGGATGTCGGCGGAGCGAGCGAGTTCAGTTAAGTGTTCCGATTGGCTGTGAGCCACGGTGACGGTCGCATTGCAATGGGGCTTTTTTTGCATGAGGATGGCGGCGAGCGGTTTTCCGACGATGTTGCTCCGCCCAAGGATCACTACATGTTTGCCCTCGACGGGGATTTTATACCTTTCCAAGAGAACTTGGATTCCATAGGGCGTACAAGGGAGAAATCCCCCCTCTTCGCCGAGGAGCATTTTGCCTACGTTGTAGGGGTGAAAGCCGTCTATGTCTTTTTTCGGATCGATGAAGGCAGTTACGATCTTCTCGTCAATGTGTCTTGGAAGCGGCAGCTGGACGAGAATTCCGTCGACAGCTGGATCCTGATTTAGCTTTTCGATCTCTTTTAAGAGATCCGATTCGGCAATGGTTGAGGGGAGTGTAATGGTGGTTGAGACGATGCCCACCGCGGCGCACGCTTTATTTTTAGATCGAACGTAGGATTGGGATGCTGGATTTTCTCCAACGAGGATTACGGCAAGGCCCGGTTTTCGCCCAACGAGCGCCGATATTTTTGATTCAATCGCTCCTTGGATCTCATTTGCTAATTTTTTGCCGTCGAGCAACATGATTTAGACAGTCCGGTTGAGGATGGAGGCGCATGCATCGTGGATATGGCCGTTTGAAGCAAAAACTGTTTCCCGAGAGTAAATATCGAACGGTCTTTTGTCCCAATGGGTGACTCTTCCTCCCGCCTCTTCGACGAGGAGTTTTCCTGCGGCGACATCCCAGGCTCCCAGCTCCACCTCAAAGAACCCTTCAAACCTGCCTGCAGCTGTGTAGGCGAGGTCGATGGCGGCTGAACCCATTCTTCTGATGGGGATGCCCAGTTTTAAAATGTCCACAAAGTGGTCGATGCAGTGGAATGGATTTTTTGCCAGATTGTAGGGGAATCCGGTGGCCAAGATAGCTCGGTCGATGTTCATGACCTCGGATACCTTGAGTTTTTGGCCATTCAAAAAGGCCCCTTTGCCGATTTCTGCAACAAAAAGCTCATGAGTGATCGGCTGGTAAACGACGCCGCTCACAATTTTCCCTTCGCTCTGTGCCGCGATGCTGACTGAAAAGAGGGGGATTTGGTGGGCGAAATTAACTGTTCCATCAAGCGGATCGATGATCCAAAGGATCCCGCCCTTCTCTTTGCCTGACGCTCCGCTCTCTTCTGCAAGAAAAGTGGAGTCCTTCACGTTTTTCTGGATGAAATCGATGATCAGTTTTTCAGATTTGTGATCGTATTCAGTAACTAGGTTGTGCTTCCCTTCTTTGGAAGAGATCGAAAAGTGGGTTCCAAAGCCTTGCCGCAGCAATTCCCCAGCGAGTAGAGCCGCCTCGATAGCAATTAGTGTGATGTGCGAGAGAGATTCTTTCTTTTCAGCCAAAATAGCACCCAAATCCGTTTCATTTTGTCGAAGAGGACAAGAGGCGCCGCGAACCAAACAAAGGCGTAGAGCGCATCGATTACCGGCATCCCGACAAGATCGGCAAAAAACCATCTTCCGTCAAAAGGCACTCTTCTGTCAAAAAGAAAAAGGAGTATGAGCTGTAAACCTGTAGAAAGAGACGAAACGAAAGCTGTATATAAGCTTAAATGGAATGGCTGGTCGTACGAAAAGTGATTTTTTACTCTAAATAGGACGAATGCGACGATTGTGTAATTCAGAGCATGGAGGCCGATCGGATCATCTGACAATAAATCGACTAAAGCGCCAGCAAGTGCGCTGAGCCACAAAGCCCTGCTCATATCGCAGCGCATCATGACAAGAGCAATAAAGGGGGCGAATGCCAAAATGGCGATCCGGGGCAAAATAATCCCCTGCAGAAAGAGCGCAAACGAGGCCATGGCGAAGGCAATAATTAACATTTCAGAACCGAACGGACCAGGTGTGCGTTTTCAAAGAGGAGTTGATGCCATTTCCAGGCTGACTCGATAAGAGTCGGGAGATCGGATGTGCTGGGGCTCCAGTCGAGGAGTAGTTTTGCTTTTGCATTGTCGGCGGTCAATATTCCCGGCTCGCCTGGTCGCCTATTTTCGAGGCGCACCTGCAATGTTTTGCCGCAGAATTTTTGGACCGCATCGATAATTTCAAACACAGAATAACCTGTACCTGTTCCCAAATTGATCGTATTGCTGGGTACTTTTAGAGCGGCGACGTGCGCCAGTCCTAAATCTTGAACGTGGATGTAATCTCTCACCGCGCTTCCATCTTTCGATTCAAAATCGGTGCCGTAAACAACGACTTCGTCTCTTAAGCCCAAAGCTGCTTGGATGATTGTTGGAATCAGGTGCGTTTCAGGGGTGTGGTTTTCGCCGATTTGAGTTTCCAGATCGGCTCCCGCAGCGTTGAAGTAGCGCAAAATCACTGCATCAAATTCGTGCGCCATCTCAAAGTCGTGGATGATTTGCTCATTCATTAACTTCGATCTTCCGTACGGATTGATGGGTAGGACAGGATGCTTTTCGGTAATGGGGGTGAATAGGGGATTGCCGTAGGTGGCGCAGGTGCTGGAGAAAACTAATTTTTTCACTCCATGATCCCGCATTGCTTCCAAAAGGGCGATCGTACTGCCGACATTATTGCGGTAGTATTTGCCTGGATTACTCATTGATTCAACGACGATTGCATCAGCGGCGAAGTGGATCACAGCTTTCGGTTTATAAGTCGCAAAGGCTTCATTTAATTTAGCACGATCATTGAGATCTCCTTGGATAAAGGGGCCCCATTTGACAGCGTAAGCGTGGCCGGTAGATAAGTTGTCGTAAACGACGGGAAGATAGCCCGCTTTCGCAAGAGCTTTGCACGTGTGGCTACCGATGTAGCCAGCACCGCCAGTAACTAGGATTGGATCAGCCATACGTCAACTTGTCAGCATATCCATCGAAGATTTATTTTGCAAATCCTACCAACAGGGCTTAAAAATTGGGCGATGCCAGAACTTCGTCACTGTATCTCTGAAGATCTTGAACTAGCGCAATTACGTTCATCGTAACTCATATTACTTCGTGCTAACATATGCTATGATATATCGCACTAAACAGCGTTACATACAGGCCGATTGCATGAAAAACATCTTGACTTGAAGAAATTTACCGCAGAGGCGCAGAGAACGCAGGGATCGCAGAGGATTCAAGGTTTGTTCTATTTTCATTGCTCACTTGTTTTATACCGATCGTAATTCAAGAATAGGTTGCTTTTATTTCTTCGATAATTTTTTCTTCCACCAAAAAATCGACGCGAGAGCCGGACTCTAATTGACATTTCCTCTGCGATCCCTGCGTTCTCTGCGCCTCTGCGGTAAATTTCTTCAAGTCATGATGTTTTTCATGCAATCGGCCTTGCGTTACATAGCTTGCGATAGGCGAATTACGATTTTCTTTGGAGGATCTGTTGGATTAGAACGGCCAGCAGCGCTCCCTTATTTGGAAGCTGCTGTATTTTTTCTGCAAGAGATTGTTCGAGGCTCTTTAGCTTCTCTTGCGTGGCAGCAAGCCCGTAAAGAGAAACTGCTGTCGGCTTTTTCTTGGCTGAATCTGAGCCGGCGGTTTTGCCAAGGATAGCTGTTGTTGAAGTGGCGTCGAGCAGATCGTCCTGGAACTGGTAGGCAAGCCCTAAATCGCGTCCGATCGATTGGAGAAGGGGAGTTGGGGGGTATCCTGCCGCAAGGCTGCCGCATTCGAGGCAGGCGGTGAGGAGTGCGGAGGTTTTTCCGTAATGCATTTGCAAGAGAGTGTCCTCGTCGATCTCTTTCCCTTCCGATTCGATGTCGATTGCCTGACCGCTGATCATGCCGGGGGCTCCTGCGCGCATGGCGACCGTTTTGATCATTTGGAGCCTTTGCTCTCGTCCTAGAACTTGTGCGTTGGAAATTACTTCAAAGGCAAACGTAAGGAGGTAGTCGCCAGCGAGGAGGGCCATCGCGTCTCCGTAGACTTTATGAAGGGTCGGTTTGCCGCGCCGGAGGTCGTCGTTATCCATGCAAGGGAGGTCGTCATGGATGAGCGAGTAGGCGTGGATCATCTCGATCGCACAGGCAGGATCTAGGGCGAGGAGGGGATCTACCCCAAATACGGCGGTTGTGGCTAGAGTGAGGAGCGGGCGGATCCGTTTGCCGGTTGATAAAAGAGAATAGCGGGCCGCTTCGAAGATCGTCTCATCGCGGGATGGGATCAATTCTCGTAGGCGTAATTCAATTTTTTCTATCATGCAATGCGTCCGGTACTCCAATGGATATATAATCAAACCCTTTGTTTTTCATGTCCAGAGGTTTGTATTGATTTCGTCCATCAAAGAAGGCCAAACCCTTCATATTCTCCCGAACCGGCTTGAAATCGACGAGGCGGAACTGCTTCCACTCTGTGAGAAGGGCGATTGCATCGGCATCCTTGGCTGCATCGAATTCGTCTGCGCACCAGCGGATATTGGGCACCCCTTCCAGCATTTTACGGGCATTGGGCATCGCTACGGGATCAAAAACTCTCAATTGGGCCCCTTGGTTTACCATGTCCTCAATGAACGAGAGAGAGGGAGCTTCTCTCATGTCGTCTGTATCAGGTTTGAAGGCAAGACCCCACACGGCTATGGTTTTGCCTTTGAGGCCCCCTTTTTTAGCGAAGTAGCCGGCCATCATTTGGCTTAAACATTTTTTTTGTCGGTTGTTGACATGATCCGCTGCCTGGAGAAGAAGAGGCTCGGCGCCCACCTCTTTACCCACCGCGATGAGCGCTCTAATATCTTTAGGAAAGCATGAGCCACCATATCCGACTCCTGGGTAGAGGAAGCTGTACCCAATCCGGGTGTCTGAGCCGATCCCTTTTCTCACTTCATTCACATTCGCTCCAACGCGCTTACAGATGTCGGCGATTTCATTCATGAAGGAGATCCGGGTAGCGAGCATGGCGTTGGCTGCGTATTTGGTCATTTCGGCAGATAGCGTGTCCATCATCATGATCCGTTCATGATTGAATGTGAAAGCAGAATAGATCTCTTTCAGCACATCGGCAGCTTTCGGATTATCTGAGCCGATGACGATCCGGTCGGGCTTAAGGCAGTCTTGGACGGCTGCCCCTTCTTTCAAAAATTCTGGATTGGAAACGACATCGAATGCGAGATCTGGATTTACTTCCCTGATCGCTTTTGCGACCCGGCCTGCGGTTCCAACGGGAACAGTCGATTTATTGACGATGATTTTATAGCCCTTCATATGGGAGGCGATCTGTTTTGCAGCTGATTCGACATAGCTTGTATCGCAAGAGCCATCTTCGCGGGAAGGTGTTGGGACGGCGATGAAGCAGACGGAAGCGGAAGCTACCCCTTTTTCATAATCGGTCGTAAAAAAAAGCCGTTTTTGCTTTACGTTCCGTTTGACGATCTCTTCTAAACCCGGTTCATAGATGGGAATAATGCCCTGTTCGAGCATCCGAATTTTCTCAGCATCAATGTCAAGGCAAGTAACTGTGTGTCCCATCTCGGCAAAGCAAGCGCCTGTTACTAATCCAACATATCCAGTTCCTACCATCAAAATGTGCATTTCATTCTCCCAACGTGAACAGAACATTGGTATCAGAATTGGGATTTTCTACGCTATGTTTATTAACCCGAGCTATTAACAGGTGGCAATCGGCGTCAGCGAGGCGACGCCAAATCGATCGTTTCGGAATGGGACAGTGCTGCGTAGCCACGGCCCATTCCGAAAGGATCGATTTGGCTAAGCCGCAGCAAGCCGATTGTCAACTGTTGATAGCTCGGGTTAATAATCTAAAAAGTTCTAGAAGTTGAGAGGGTTCCATCTCCAGTCCCAGGGAAAGCCTCCGTATCCCTTAATTCATCTGTTTTTGCCTGTTTTTTTGAGTTTTTAATTTAGTAAGTGATTGCAGATGAGATAGATGAGATGTTATAAAATTATAGTTACTATTATTAGTAAATAATTTATAATAGATATAAACAAAGCGGTAAATATGCACTCAGTCAATAGTTCTGTTAGTTCTGTAGATCGTCAGGATCAGCCTTCTCGATGGGGCTCAATATTCTCCGGAATGGTATCTGCGGCGAAGAAGACAGCTAGAGTAGTGTATCATGCGCTGCCAGGAACCGGACCGGCTAAACCTCCAGGTCTTCCCAAAAAAGTTATTGAGCAGATTAAGAAAGCTCAAGAAAAAGCAGAAAAACAATCAGCTGCGCATGAAGAACGGAGAGTTGCCTCGATCGAAGCGGCGGAAAAGGGAAAAGGGATAGAACAGACGCGTGAAAGCCCGAAACAAAAACGAAAGCGGTTAGCGAAAGAAAGTGCCCATCCTCTAAAGTCCAAAACTGTCGAGCAACCTGTGAAAGTAGAAGTTGCCCCAAGCACAGAACCCAGATCCAATTTACGGTCTTACCTCACTACAGCAGCCGCAGTAGCAGGTGTTGTTACAGCGGCCTATTTAGCTGCCCCCTATGTGATGGCTGTTGCCGGCTTGACTGCTGCAACTACAACGCCAACGGTATTTGTAGGTACTACTAGTACGGCCCTAGTAGCCTATACGGCTCCAGCTGTGGCAACCATGGGGTCAGCTCTTGCCACAACGGCAGTAAATACTAGTTTGGTTCCTCTTGGAATGCAGGCAGCAGGATCCCTCTTGGCAGCAGGGGCTGCGATAACAGCTCAGAGAGGCAATGTCAATATTAACGTAAATAATCTGGATTTGTTTGCTAGAGAAATAGGTGTCCCAAGAGAAGATCTTTTTGATGCCGCAGCTCAATTTCAAAGAGGAGGGATTGATCCGACAATTCGTCGGACAATATTGGAGTTAGGCGAAAATCCTAGTGGCGGTATTTTACCACCGCAAATTGAAGCGGACACATCTTTAGCGATGCAGCCAGCGAACACGCCATCTTCCACAATGCAATCATCTGCAGCTAGATTTCTTCAGTGGGCTACTAGTCCAGCGATTAGAGCGCTAGGAACTCCAATACAAATATTAGAGCATCTGGCAAGCAGAATTTTCCAATTTCAACCAGTTGCGGATGTAAATGCGCACGGCACAAGTGCTTTGTCTCATCTTCCTGCACCAAATACTGTTCTGGCGATCTCTCCCCCTCCAATTCCTGTTTCCACCGACACTGCCCCCATACCAACAGCGACAGTCAACGCGGGAATTATAGATACACCTCCGTTAGGCTCTGTACCTCAGCCAGGCGCATTACTTCGTCTTCCAGCTCCCGCAATCGTGCAGCAAAACGTTCTTCCTACACAACTGGTTCTACCGGAACACCAGATACCTGCAGATGCAAGAGTAACGGTTCCCGTAGGTGGTCCAAATCGCCCTGAAATTCACCATCTCAATGCAGAGCAGCCCCACACCGACCGAGTGAGCGTTGCACCGTTAATGCAAAGCCCTACCATTCATTCCCCTGTTCAAGTGGATAGACCTCCTGAATCGCTAAACGTCTCAGCCCCCCTGTTAGAAGAGAGCTGTCCTGAGTTCTCACCTTCTGCTGACGCGCCAAAACCGATCATTGTAGCTGATAAAGCTAGCCCCGAATTTATCTCCCCCTCTACACAGGATCAACTATGTCTGCAAGATGATGTTAAACCCCCATTTGGTACTTCATTAAACCAGACCGCTGCCGAATTAGGGCTTCCAGTAGAGGATCCAGTTCTCCCTCAATTTTCCGATCTCATGGATCAGCCACTCTTAACAGGGCATCTGCCTAAGCCAGATAATATTACACAATGCGGCTTCGGTGACAAACCACCAGAGAATGCTGAAACGCCGCCAAGGGAACCCAGCCAAACCCCTACCCCCATGCCCACCGTAGAACCAGTAAGGATTCCTGAAGATGCAGGCATTGGTCTGGGGACTGTAGCGGCAGGCATCGGTACTGCCATGCTTGGCAAACTCTTGTTCGGCGCGTCGCAGCCGTCATCTACAGTTCAGAAGGCAGAAGTTGTCGGAGCGAATGGCTGGTCCTATACAATCGCGATTAACCTACCCGATGGAAAAAAGGAATATTCCAAAGATGAAATTGAGATGATTTCGAAAGCGCTTGTAACTGGAGTGCTTGATAAGCTATCTGAAGCAGGATCGATTGAAGCTGGAGTCCCACTTGCAATTGAATTACCAGAAACAGGTGGATTCAAAGCAACGACTCTAAAGCCAGAAGGTAAGAAGCCGGCTAAATCCGGCAAGCCTGTTAAGGCACCGAAAGTCTATGAGTATAAGCCGGATCAAATAAGCCCTGAACAGCAAACATATCTTGCACCTCTGCGTTTAGTGTTAGCTATCCCTGCCAATCCAATGTTATATGAAACTCAGAGACAAGCGAGCTTTCTCCAATTGCAGACGTATTTTAATCCCAAGCCGGCAGCGAGTTCCGCCCCAGTTTTAAGTCCGGCGACTCGCCCAGTACGCTATTCTTCCAGACCCGTTGGATTACGAAATGCATCAACAGGCTCCAGGGGAACACATACAGCAAGCAACCTTTGCGCGCTGAATGCTGCTTTCCAGTCGCTTTGTGCAGTTCCAGAATATCGAGCAGCAATGAGGGTCTCGACATGCGACCCACTAAGGAAAGCCGTGGAAAATTATAAAAGGATTCAAGCAGCTCAATTCGATGAGTTGGTTGACTTAACAGCTTTGCTTAATACGTTCACTTCGTCCGGATCTATTCCTTCACTAAGAAACAAAAGGCAGCACGATTCCAGCGAGTATGAAAACGGACTAGTTGCGATGCTCGAACAGCAAACGGGTAATCCAATATTGGGGATGCGTGTAAAAGCATTTAAGCGGTTCACCTATCTCAATGGAGATAAGCACGGTACAACAAAAGATACAGCTGCGGCGATGACTACGCGGTTTACAACTGAAAAACCGATATCGCCAAACTTTGATTTAGTAATGCCTCAATCTGACCTTAGGTTAAGTTCAATGATCGATGCAGAGTTGTTTGCACATATCATTGATGAAGAAAGAACTATTCCAAAAACTAGACACAAAAAAGCGAGAACGGTGTTAACGGGACTTCGTTTGAAGGGAGAGATGATGTTTGAGCGTCCTCCAGAAGTTCTCAGTTTTGATGTTAAACGTGGAATGGGTAATATTTACGTGTCTGGGAATACCGATTTATACGGAAATCTAGATCCTAGAAAGATCCAAGTAGACGAAACTTATAAGTTGAAAATCAAATCCCCTGATAAAGCTGATACAGAGGCTACCTATGATTTAACATCATTTAGAGTGTATGATGGGTCTGGTAGCAGCGGCCATCACTACTCATACCAAAAACAAGTAGTTGCTCTTGCAGATGGGATAACTCAAGTAAAATATATTATGACCAATGATGGAGCTGTGCGGGATGATCTGACTAGGGAGCAATTCTTAGCCGCGGCTCAAGCTGGAGTTAGTTTCCGGTTCCGCCTGAAGAGGTAACACAGCTTCTAAGCACCTTGTCCTAAGAGTTCAAGAGTTTTTTTTAAGAAATTCTTGTTCCGGTAAATTTGCTGAATTTTAATTCTCTGCTCTTTGTACTTTTCGCA
Organism: Chlamydiota bacterium; assembly: GCA_031423235.1. Lineage (GTDB taxonomy): Bacteria > Chlamydiota > Chlamydiia > Chlamydiales > SM23-39 > REEB52. Next base: position 10,864 of record JANPFC010000079.1, read on the forward strand.
CTGTTGATCATCGTCTGTGATGGCAAAAATCGGCAGAGGAAACTTCTCGTTTGAAACGGTTCTATTCTGGTGATCTGAAAATACGGGTTTTACTTCTCCTTTTGCCACGCGCGTAAAATAGCGTGAGTTTTCTTCGCCATACCCATGGAGCAATCCGCTTAAGTAATGGTTTTCAAATGCTCTGTCCCAAAAAATTGATTTCGGGTCTTCAATTTCACTTAAGATTTGCTCAACGGGATAATCTAGGCCGGTTTCTTCAGAAAACTTTGTCTTATATTTTTCCAGAATGCTTTTTAAGTTTTTGATGTTCACTAGTAAATACATGATGTGAAGTGTGTCATGCGGGCTGGGGCGTTCAATAAATCGAAAATTACTAAAGTTTCTATTTTTAGCATACTGTTTCCATGAGTTCCAGTTTTCAAGTGTGCAGTCATCAATATATTCGAGTTTTTCAAGGGACTCGCTGGAAATACATTCTAAGCAAATATCATCCTGTGATCCGATAAAGATCAATATGTCGGTGATCGGTTTGTCGCCAGCCAATGTATAAATGCCCCCTTCTTCAAGAAGGAGTTTTTTTAGAAACGCCTCGGACCTTCGTTCATTTGAGGAAGAACATGAGGAAAGAAATAAATTGAGAAAAATAATTGATAAGTATAAATATGATCTTGTTTTTGAAACCACAAAGGTCTTTATGCTTAAATTGTTATCGAGTTTTCTTGTTTGTTCCTTTTTCATTTCCCCTGCTTTACGAGGATTTTCTGAAAATAATGAGCATAGCATTCTGGTGTTAAATCAGTCATCCATTTTGGGGTTGGTAAATTCTTCCGATGAAGCTGTCTTGTGTGCAGAAGAAGATGGAAAGGTGTATTTAAATCCAAAAGCGATTTTTGCCACTGAACAAGGACTGTTCTTAAAAACAAAAGATGGAAAAGATATGCAGATTCCATTTCTGGCGTCGAGCCACAATGGGTGCTATACGGTTTTGGAAGTGGTAGATTCTACTGTTTATCCGGTAATTCGATGCAGAAACTGCAATTTGCCGTTCAGCCCTACTTTTTTCAATAAGGGGGTTTGTCCTCATTGCGGCACCCAGAACTAAGAGACAGTACATATACTGCGCTCGGCCTGAAACTTGGAATTTTGAACGCGCCAAAACCGCTATAATCGACGATCGTAAACTGGTTAATATTTCTAATATTAACCAGTTTAAGATCGTCGATTATAGCGAGTTTTAGCGCAGCTCAAAAACAAATTTTAAGGTCGAGC
>JANPFC010000080.1:0-5111 GCA_031423235.1 Chlamydiota bacterium
TTAATCGATTTTAGGCGCTTTGAACCCGCCCATCGGCCAATTTTTGAGTCACGTTGGGTATTAGATTACTTCTTCTCTTCGTCGAGGATTTCAACCTCGGCGTCTTCAACGACATCATCTTGGGGCTTCTTCTGCTGAGGAGCTGGTCCGCCTGCTTGCGGCTCTCCTTGCCCTGCTTTTGAAAGCTCTTCGCCAATCTTCTGCATATGTTCTTGCAGCTCGGCTGTTTTTGCCTTGATGAGCGCCGCGTCTTGTCCTTCAAGCGCCTTCTTCACGCCATCGATGCGGCTCTGGATGTCAGAGGCGACGTTGGCTGGAAGCTTGTCCTTGTACTCATTGAGAGATTTCTGGGCGCGGAAAGCAAGTGTATCAGCTTCATTGCGGATTTCGACTTGTTCTTTGCGCTCTTTATCTTCAGAGGCATGGAGTTCAGCTTCTTTAATTTTGCGCTGGATCTCCGCATCGGTGAGGCCCGATTTCGCTTCGATCTTGATCTTCTGCTCTTTGCCGCTCTGCTTATCTTTCGCAGAAACATGGAGAATACCATCGGCGTCGATGTCGAAGGCGACTTCAATCTGAGGCATTCCACGTGCTGCTGGAGGGATATCGGAGAGGTCGAACCGGCCGATTTCCTTATTGTCTTTCGCCATAGGGCGCTCTCCCTGAAGGACGACGATCGTCACTGCAGGCTGATTGTCGCTCGCTGTCGAGAAGACTTGTTTTTTCTGAGAAGGGATCGTGGTGTTTCTTTCGATGAGGGGAGTCATCACGCCGCCAAGGGTCTCGATACCGAGTGTAAGTGGAACTACGTCCAAAAGGAGAACGTCTTTCACATCGCCGGCAAAGATACCGCCCTGGATCGCAGCGCCAATGGCTACCGCTTCATCTGGGTTCACCCCTTTATGAGGCTCTCTTCCAAAGATCGCTTTCACTTTTTCTTGAACTACAGGCATACGGGTCATACCGCCAACGAGAATCACTTCGCCGATGTCGCTATTTGTAAGGCCTGCGTCTTTCATCGCTTTTTGGCAAGGTCCGACTGTTCGTTCAATCAGGTTATGGCAGAGGCTCTCGAGCTTAGCGCGAGTTAATGTGAGCGCTAAGTGCTTTGGACCGCTGGCATCCATCGTGATGAATGGCTGGTTGATCTCAGTTGTCATAACGCCTGAAAGCTCGATTTTCGCTTTCTCAGCCGCATCGCGGAGGCGCTGGAGGGCCATTTTGTCTTTGGAAAGATCAATGCCTGTCTCTTTCTTGAATTCTTCGAGCATCCACTGGAGGATGACGATATCGAAGTCGTCGCCGCCGAGGTGCGTGTCGCCATTTGTCGAAAGCACTTCAAAGACGCCGTCGCCGATTTCGAGAACCGATACGTCGAATGTACCGCCGCCGAGGTCGTATACGACAATTTTCTTGTCTGAATGCTGCTTGTCGAGGCCGTAAGCGAGCGCTGCTGCTGTTGGCTCAGGGATAATTCTCTTCACGTCGAGGCCGGCGATTTTCCCAGCGTCTTTTGTCGACTGTCTTTGCGAGTCGTTGAAGTAGGCGGGAACGGTGATGACCGCTTCAGTTACTTTTTCGCCGAGATAGCTTTCAGCTGTCTCTTTCATTTTTGTCAAAATGTGGGCTGCTGCCTCCTCTGGAGAGACAATTTTCCCTTCCACTTCGAAAACCGCGTCGCCGTTGGCGTTCTTAGTCACCTTGTATGGGACTGTTGCGATTTCTGATTGGACTTCGCTGTATTTACGCCCGATGAAGCGCTTTGTTGAGAAGAGCGTCTTATCTGGGTTGGTGACGGCTTGGCGCTTCGCTGGGATGCCGACGAGACGCTCGTTGCCTTTATATGCGATGACAGACGGCGTTGTTCTTGCGCCTTCTGCATTCGTGATCACTACGGTTGAACCACCCTCCATAATTGCAACGCAGGAGTTGGTTGTTCCGAGGTCGATACCTATAATTCGTTTTTTTTGTGGTGCCATAGTTTTATTCTCTTTGTGTTAGTTCTTCTGCTACAGACTGAGCTGCAGCGATGGTTTGAGGGGCCTTCGCAACCTTCACTCGCGCTGGGCGTATCGTGCGGTTTGCGCTTTTATATCCCTTGCTAAATTCGTGCATTATAGTTCCGTCCGGGTGTTCCGTCGTTTCGACGATTTCAACCGCTTCGTGGTATTCTGGGTCGAACGTGTTCCCTTCCGAATGGTAAGAGACGATCCCGTGGTTATAGAGCACTTCTTTGTACTGAGAGAGGATCATTTCGAATCCAATCGCCCAGTTCTTCACCTCTCCTGAAGCGCTTTCAGCGAATCGGAGGGCGTTTTCAAAATTGTCAATCGCAGGTAAAAATTCGGCGATCGCATTCTCGATCCCAAATGAAAGCATCTCTTGCTTCTCTTTCTGGATCCGCTTGCGCATGTTCTCTTGCTCGGCAAGAGCGCGCAGGTATTTGTCTTTCCAGTTTTCTTCAACCGGTGCTTCTTCTGTCATTTTACCTCTATTTGCTTAGGCCCTGGGGGGCTCATTCGTAATTTCATCAGGAATTTGACCGGCTGCGGCTTCGCTAGATCGATCCTTCGCCTTGTCCATAGCTGACGCTATGGACTTCGGCGCGCTGATCGATCTAGCTTTGCCTCGCTCGTCCAAATCCTGTGATGAAATTGCGAAAGAGGCCCCTGAAGGCTGTCTAAATGTAATTTTGTACTTGTATACGCTTTCAGTCAGCGCTTTACTCAATTGCTCGCTAAATACTTGCATCAGCCCAAAGAGATTCCGATAGGGGACTCTCATCGGCCCTAGTAGGGCGATCGATCCGGCGATTGCCTGATTGATCCGGTAGGGGATTGCGATGACCGTGCATTCTGCTTCCTTAGGAACGAATGGGCATAGCTCGTCGCCAATCCACGAGACCAGCTGATTTTGCTTGCATGAGTCGCGCAGTAGGATCCTCATCTGATTCTGGTCCTCTAAGAGCGATAAACTGCTCGCAAGCGCTGCCGCGTCGTTGAATTCCGGATAGGCAAGGAGCTTCGATAATCCCGTTCGGATCACATCTTCTTCGGGGAAGTTCGCATAGCCAACCACATGCCTAACCATAATCTCGTTGTAGATCCTTTGGGCCAGTTTGGCTTCGGCCTCATCTCTAAAGAGGGGCTTTTCGCCTTTGTTCATTCTCCAAAGGAAATACTCTTCCGTCGTCCTTAAAAAACCGGGGTCGATCTCTTTTTCTAAATAGATCGTCTCAGTGCGGATCAGACCGAAGTCGGTGATCAATACCGATAAAACTTTTGCAGGATCGATCCGGATCAGCCGGACATCCTGGATAAAATCTTGATCGAAGCGGGGTGCGGAAACAAACACCGCGCACTTCGTCAGTTCGCTTAAAACATCGGCCGAGCGGTTCAAAAGGGTCGCAATTTCGCGGCTCCCCGTTTTGAAGGCCTCTTCGAGAACCTCTTCCTGGGTCTTCTCAAGAATTCCCTCATTCAGATTCGCATCGGCGTAGAGCCTAAACGCTTTTTCTGTGGGGATCCTTCCGCCAGAAGTGTGCTGCTGCTTTAAATAGCCTGACTCTTCCATCTTGCTGAAGTAATTGCGGATGGTGGCTGAGCTGAGGGACTCAAACCCATTTTCTTGGAGCGTGTGGGACCCAATCGGCTTGCCCGTTTTGAGGTACAATTCGATGAGCCCGAGCAGTACCGCTTGCTCCCTGTCAGTTTTGGGGAGTTTCTTGGGCGGTAAAGACTTTTTATATGTGGCACTCTTCATAGGCTTTTGCTAATCCCTAGTAAGCATTATATCACACAATATAACCGTGGGCAACATTTTTAGCAATCATTACCATCGATTGCTGATAGTCTTTCTTAAGTCATTTATTGACAGTTTGTTGAAATCGGCAATTGGTCTAAATGGGTAAATTGGGATAGAATATTCGGCAAAATCATACGAGAGTAAAAAAATGGCTGTAACCCTGCAAAACGCCCTCACCTTCAACCAAGCCCTTTTAGGGGATAGCTTCGAGCATCTTGGCAGGAAGAATTGGATCTATCTGACCTATGACAGTACGGCTGGCTGGGGGGTGGTGGAGTTTAAGGGGTGTTTGGGTTACATCCAGCAGTTTCTCCGTTGGATTGGGCTTGCCTGGTGGACCAGTTTGAGTACAGTTGCCCATCAGATTCAAAGGGGGCCGAACGTGCCGCCTGCGCTTTTGGCTAAAATCAGCGCCTCATGGAATCGGCAAGGCCATCAGGTGCAGATAGCTGCGCCTCCAGCAGCAGCAGTTCCTGCCCCTGCAGCAGTAGTTCCTGCGCCGGCTGCAGCTCCCGTTGTGAATCGAGTCAGTATCGATGTTCATGGTACGCAAGTGACCATTGAGCAGTCGGATATTACCCGCGTTCAGGGAGTGAAGGCGATTGTCAACGCGGCGAATACCGCTTGTTTGGGCGGCGGCGGCATTGATGGAGCGATCCACCAGGCTGCAGGGCCCGCGCTTTTGGCCGCATGCCAAGCGCTCCCGCTTCTGGCTCCGAACCTCCGCTGTAACACAGGCGAAGCGGTCATCACCCCATCTGGCAACTTAGCGCGCATCGGGATTGATCATGTGATCCATGCTGTGGGTCCCGTATATAATCCGGCAGACCCAGCTGCGAGCGCGGCTCTTCTTAGACAGGCGTACACGAGCTCATTAGATATTGCTCATGCGAATGGAATACAGACAATTGCCATCCCCGCGATCAGCACTGGTATTTTTGGATACCCGTTTGATGACGCGACCCAGTTGGCTATCACGACAGTTGCGAATTATGCTCATCAGCATCCTGGCCGGTTTACAGAGATCAAGCTGCTCCATTTGGGAGCGCGTGCAGCGGAAGCTGTGCGGATATTGAATGTGCTGCAGCATCCCCACGCAGTCTAAATCAACTGGAAAATTAACCGATTCTTGAATCAACTTCAGTATATATAAACTACTGCTCCCATAACTAATCTCCGTTGTTCAATGGTTAATGAAAAAACAAAGCGGAGACTATAGACCTCTTGCGTAACTAAGGTTCTGTCGATTCCCGGTATTATTTTGGCCGATTTTCGCTTCAAATGCCAGGGGCAATATACTGTTGTCG
>JANPFC010000081.1:0-6024 GCA_031423235.1 Chlamydiota bacterium
TTGAGGCCTATGGGGGCTTCCCCGATCCTGTAGGCGCGCCTCGCGCATCCTGTTAATTGTGATGAAACACGCAACTAACAGTCTCTCCCACTCATTCCATTGTAATAATTGATTGATTTATATTCTTTAGCCACTTACATCATAGATTGTGAGTGAGAAATTTTCTTTGCCCTGGATAAGACAATATCGAAAAAAAGGGATCCCGACGGGTCTTGGTATCATTTTTTCGATTGTGATGGCCTTTCTCCTGTTTTCTAAATCAACCCCCTTTTCCGATTGGTTTGCAATCATCGATGATAAAACTTACGACTTTGAAGTCCGTAAGATCTATCAGCCTCTTTCAGCAAACCCGAATGTCGTCATTGTAGGTCTTGACGATGCAAGTTTGAAAACCGAAGGGAGATTGCCTTGGTCTAGAGAAAAAATGGCCTCTTTAGTTGATGAGCTAAAAAGTTTGGGAGCAGAGGTGGTAGCCCTTGATTTCCTTTTTCCCACAGAGCAGCCCAATATGGCCGCCAAAGTCTTCGAGGCCATCGAGAAAAAGGGGGGGAAGGTTGAGAATCAGGAGATCGCAAAGGATTTTGACTTTGACGCAGCGTTTGCCAAAAGCCTCGAGGGGGTAAATTCAGTTCTCGGGATGGTTTTAACTTGGGATCAAGAATCGATCGGGGTTTTGCCCCCCCCAATTCTGACTCTAACGCCTCAAACAGAGCCCATTTTTATCCCCGAGAAAAATAGCTATCTCGGAAATATTGCCCTCCTTCAAAAAGCTGCCAAAACAGGGGGATTTATCAACAGCACCCCAGATAAAGATACTGTGGTTCGGTTTTCCCCCCTAATATACCGTTTTAAATCTGAAGTTTTTGGATCCTTAGCCCTTGTTGCAACGATCGAGTATTTGAAAGTGAAAAAGATCGATTTGATTGCTAAACCATACAGGGAAATGGATTTTCTAGAAGCCATCACGCTGGATGAACGGCGGGTTCCTGTAGATCCGGGAGGGAGAATTTTGGTTCCCTATCGGGGACCCGCCCTCTCTTTCCCCATGCTCTCTGCCACAGATGTGCTTCACAATCGAGTTTCCCCCGACGCAGTTCAAGGCAAATTAGTGTTTATTGGGGCTACCGCAACAGGCAGCGGAGATCTTGTATCCACCCCTTTGTCTCCAACCTATAATGGGGTTGAGATCCACGCTTCCATTGCTCAAGGGATCATCGATCGCTATTTGCCTTACAAGCCAGGTTGGGAAAAAGGGTTTTCGGTCGCGATGGTCCTCATTTTCGGCGTCTTCTTATCCCTCATTTTGCCCCGTGTAGGCCCGCTTCAAATGGTGCTCTCAACAGGTGGCTCGATTTGCGCTCTTCTCTTCTTCGACTACTGGGTGTGGAGCCATGAACGGATCGTCCTCTCATTTATTTTCCCTGTGGCTGTAATTGGACTGATTTTTCTATTCAACATGATCTATGGCTATGTCGTTGAAGCCAAACAGAGACAGTCCATTAAAAATATTTTCGGCCAGTATGTCTCCTCTGAGTATATCGACCTCATCTTGAAAGAGGGAACGGTGATTGAAATTAAGGGAGAAAGCAAAAACCTCACTGTGCTCTTCTCAGACATCAGAGGATTTACCACCCTTTCTGAAAAAATGAGCGCTCAGGAGCTGACAACATTTCTCAACCAATATTTTACAGCTATGACAGAGGTCATCTTTGAGGGGAAAGGGACCATCGATAAATATATCGGCGATGCGGTCATGGCATTTTGGGGAGCCCCTTTGGAAGATCCCCTGAACGCTTACCACGCTGTATACAACGCGTTGGAAATGCAAAAGCATCTTGTGACGCTCAATGCTCAATCAATTCAGCAAAAAATGCCAGCGATTGAGATCGGCGTCGGGGTTGCAACAGGAAATGTGTTTGTCGGAGATATGGGATCTAAATATAGAAGATCCTATACAGTGATCGGAGATACAGTGAACTTAGGCTCCCGCCTGGAAGGACTCACAAAACATTACGGGGTTAAGGTAATCGTTTCTGAAGACACTTATCTTGCTACTAAGGACCGCTTTCAGTATAGAAAACTAGATAAAGTCCAAGTCAAAGGAAAAGTCCATGCTGTGCTCATATTTGAACCCATCTGCCCAATCGACAAAGCTGATCCGAAGATGCAAGCTGAGATCGATTTGCACACCCAAGCACTGGATGCATATTGTAAAGGCGACTGGGACACTGCTCGTCAAATTTGGAAACAGCTGCAAGAGTCATCTCAAAATCACAAGCTCTACGAAATGTATCTCGAACGGATGCAAACCACAGGCAAGCCAGGACCCGATTGGGATGGAGTGCAAAAATATGAGACCAAATAAAAACATTTGGATTTTCCTCTTCCTCCTTGCAAGCTGTACTTTGTGGGGAAAGTCTGAAATCGGCAAGGTCACAATTCTGGAAGGATCTGCCACCGCTTCTGGAAGAACTCTCGAAGCGGGTTCCCAGATTTATGTGAAAGACACGATCAAGACAAATGACAATTCAACAGTGCAGATTGAGTTCATAGACAACTCCATTTTGGATGTAAAACCAAATTCGGTCTACGTCATCAAGGACTACCAATATGGCAAAGTCAAAGATCGGAACAATTCTGAGCTTGTATCAGGAGGATTTCGTCTTTTGAGCGGCTCGATAAAACCCGATCCTGAGCAGTACAATATCAAGACGCCGAATGCTACAATTGGCCTTCTAGGGACCTTATTGGAAGCCGAAATGGCCGATGAGACGCTCTATGTAGCCTGCACGCAGGGACAAGTCCAAATTAAGAATGCGGGCGGAACTGTAGTGATTGGAGAGGGAATGGAGCAATATGCTGTGGTAACTGCCTACTCAAGGCGCCCGAATATTTTCATTAGCCCCCCCTCGAACATGATTCGGCCAACCGTTCAACCTGGTGTTAGACGTTGAAAGCTGAAATGAAATGGTTAATTCTAGTTTTATCCGCAAATTGTCTACAGGCGGTAACGTATACTGTCACAACTAATTTGGATAATATGATGGTGCCGCCTGCAGGAAGTTTACGCGAAGCGATCGACCTATCTAACATAACCGCAGGCCCAAATAATATCATTTTCACTTTGGGAATCGGAAGTGAAACAATCTTGCTCGACGGGCCCTTGCCTAACATCAATCCGATGATGGGCAGCTTTCTCACGAATGTCGATGGGTCGAATGGCGGAAATCGTGTGACAATTGATGGGAACAGTCTTCATCCAGGTTTCACTATCGATAATCTTGACACAACGGGTCCCACCGCATTTACTCTCCAAAATATAACCTTCAATCACTGTTTGGCCCTGGGAAATTTTTTTGGTTTCGGAATTGGGGGATCTCTTCTCTCCTTTTCTTCCCCAGCGGGATTACAGTTCATTATACAGGATGTTGATTTCCTCAATTCTAAAGCTCAGGGAGCAGACGGTCTACCCACAGGAGGATTTGCATGGGGCGGCGCCGCATTGACAGGTTTGCCGTTTACTGTGCAAGGCTCTGCAATTTTCAACGGCACGAACCAACCGGGGAATCCCCCTCCCTCCCCAGATGCGAATTTTGGATGGACAATATATTCTCCAAATAGCAATGAGCCGACAGTATTCATTCCCACCGCCCCCACAGATACGATTTCCTTCACAGATAACTTTTTGATAGCAGGACCTCTAATACAAAACGGCCCAGGGACTGTCTCATTGAGTACGACTGCAACAACTGCCCCTGCTGGGCAGGACTTCCCGAATTCTGTCTACTATGTCTTTGGAGACACCACAATTCAAGACGGCACTTTTAACCTTGATGGAGAAGTCGTAAGAACTGCAGAAGGAGTCCTCCTTCCTCTTCCTATATTTGGTGCAATTGGCGGTTTGACATTTCAAAACAATACACGACTCACCGGGAATGGCTTGGTATTTGCAGGCGACGGCCAAATAACCACTTATGAAAGTGGATCGACTATCGCTCCTAGCCCCGGTATCTTGCTTCTTGCGGGAGAAATCGATTTCCAAGCTGGATCAATCATTAAGACAACTGTGGAGCCCACTCAAACAGCCTCGGTGATGCTAATGAATTTTACCGTACCAAGTCCTGCGAGGAACATCCAAGGAGCTACATTACATGTAGATGTCACTCCTGGAGCTTATCCAGATGGGACTGTTTACGCATTGATTCTTTCCCAAGAGATTTTTGATGGCACATTCCAAGATATCCTCGTTACAGGGAGTTTTTCAGCCACACTCTTGGGACTCGGCGCCCCTTTTGATCCCCCAACAGTCATCTATTCTCCTACAAGCGCCCCAAATTCTGTCCTTATGCCCGTTAATGTCCCTTTTGGAATTTCACTTGCGAATATTGTAATTGGAACAGTCACCCTGCAAAGTACTGTGTTCTATGATGCTTGCGCAGGGATTATCGTTATCAATCTACTAGCTCCTGGACAAGGCGCCGCTGCCCTTTCTCAATTTTTTGCCAACCAGACAGCGTTAACCGCGCAAACCTTAGGATCTCTCACAGCATCCTTAAATGCGAATTGCCTGAAAAAAAACGAAGGGAGAGCCGTTCCCGCTGCGACCCCTGTCGCTGCATGGTATGAACAAAAAGACCTTCTCTTAGCCCAATCATCTGTTGATGCAACCCCTCCGAACCCAACGCCTCCAGAAGCAGATCTTGAAAAAAGGGAAGAACCTGAAAGAAAACTTTTACCCTCTTTGCTCTTTCAGAAAAAGCAAACTCCAAATTATTCGATCTCGTTAACCCCTTTCGGACAATTTCAGAATCAAGATCAAATCGTGACATCCACTGCCGTATTGCCAGCTTATGGCACACAGACTTATGGGGCCATTTTAGGATTCGATTACATTGGCCTTGAGACCATTTTGGTCGGGGGAGCCGCCAGCTTTGCTTGGACCGATCTAACTGTCGCCAAAGGGGAGGGGGGCCAACAGACATGGAGCGCGTTCGGCACCGCCTATTCGAGCTTTACCTTCGGCCACTTCTTTTTCAATCTCCTCGCGACAGGCAGCTACAATTACAACACAGCTGTACGCAACTTTGCTCCGATAGAAGGCGAAACGATAACAATTGAATCGGCCACACCCTTTGGAATCCAATCTGTTTATACATTCCAAGCAACGGGAGTTCCGGGAGGGACATCGTTTTCAAAATACAACGTCTACCAGCTTGTCCCTCATCTCGACCTCAATTATGAAATCGGATTTGGTTCTGTCTCGTTAGTCCCTTTTATCCTCTCTGATTGTTCCATCTCTTTTGCCGATTCTATTAAAGAAACAGGACAAAACTTTTTAAATCCAAATGCCTGCTCAACGAAGATTTCACTCAATACAAAAACCGACTCATTGACTACCTTCATCTTGCAAAGCGAAGCAGGCCTCAACCTTTTCGAACAAAGAAAACTCCATAACGATCAGATCCTTATTTTCCGTCAAAAAGCCTCCTACGTGAACCGTTACTTTGTCCCCTATACCCTCCGCTCTAAATTGGTCGAGAGCGAAAGCTATATCAAAATCCCCATTTCGCTCCCCATCCAACATATGTTCGGGGCTGCATTTGAAATGGTCTATCGGAAGAAAACTTTTTCCACTGTTTTAACCTATCAAGGGATGGTTGGAAGCGGCTATATTTCGAATGCCGGATACGCCCGCTTCGCCTACGATTTTTGAGGCCCTCTTCTCCCCTACGGCAGAGCGATTGCATGAAAGCAACTTGACTTGAAGAAATTTACCGCAGAGGCGCAGAGATCACAGAGGAAATATCAATTTTTTGGCGGTTTGAAAGCTATCGACAAATCAAATAAAAAAAGAGAAAACCTTGAATCCTCTGCGATCCCTGCCTCGACTTTAGGATTTTTTGACATAAAAAAAGGTAGATCAGTATCTTAGATACCTAAAATTTTGCTTGCCGGCAAAAAACCAGAGGTACCAATAACTAAGATGCTAGATCTACCAGCCGAAATTCTAAACGTCCTTGCCCT
>JANPFC010000082.1:0-16356 GCA_031423235.1 Chlamydiota bacterium
AGATTCTTTTGTCTCGTTCTCGTTTGTGTTGCGCTATGAGCTGAGCCCGCTCAGCATCGCTTAAGAAAATCATGCTCAATATTTTGCATGTCAAGCCAAATTTTTATCAAACCGATTCTTGAATCACGAACGGTATATACCGAAGTTAATAGTTCAGCTTCAGGAGATCTTTGAGGTGTTCCTCCTGTTGGATTTGGCTTCCATTTGTGCTCGTGTGGATTGGAATGGGTTGGTGGACGTCCATGATCAGTAAAATCAATATCTTTTACCGGTCTTCCTTGAGCATCAAATTCTCTTGCTTGCGGATATTTTTCTTTTGCCCCTAAGGAAGCAAAGAGGGATATTTATAGCGTAGGAACCTATCCTCCAATTCTTAACAATGATCTTTGCGTGCTTTTGGCATCTTTTTGCGCTTTGCTCCTCGGCCATATTGATGCAATATGCCCTCGTCGCAAATCTCACTTGTGAAGAATTGGAGGATAGGTTCAGACATAAAGATTCATTCCATCAATGAACCCTTCGGGATCAGCGTTGATCCAATATTAATGCGTCACCCTGTCAGTAGTATACCTCGGATTGTGCATCATCGTCTTGCATTTTGGGCAAATAACCATCCCATCTTTGTCTCCAGGACTATTCCAAGCATCCATGCAATCAGGACAAATCAGCCACTCTGAATCACCCACCGTCGCTATTTGTGTAATAGAAGGATCGGGAAACTCTATGTCCATAAGTTCTTTATAAGTTTTAAATAATGCAACCGCTGCCTCCTCTCCGTCAGTAAGCCTGTCGTAGTAATCTGGGTCTTCTGCCCATTGAGAAAACCCCCATCGAGGACGTAACGTTGTTATTTCCCCCTCTATAAAGGAATAAACCCAGTATCGAGAAAGTTTACCATCAATGACTATAAAAAACGGAGAAGGATTCCAGACCGGATAATATGAATATGATTCATCGCAAATATAATACCAGACATGTCCGCAGTGCAAAGTCATTGCATAAACCACATACTCCTTTTCTATTTTAATAGAAAATTCATTATCGCTAATGGAATAGTTCGATCGTATTTCTTCCGGGAGTAGCTTTTTTCTATTTTCAACGCACTTAATCTTCATGTTTTATTCATTCTTAAATTTAAACCCCTCTCTCATGCCAGTTTGTCGATTTTCCCAATAATGGATATTTATATTTGTTCCATTTGAGTTCTCATGTAAATGTTGTTGTTTTTCCCATATCTCTTTTGGATATTTTGGGTCTTTAATTTTGTCTTTTAATTTATCAATTTCTTTGCCTGCTCCCCCGGTTGCCTCATCCAACGCCAACTGTTCTTGAAGATTCTTAGGCTCGGTTCTTGGAGCTTGCTTTTTTTCATTCTGAGACATTTGGTCGTTCTTGACAATCACACCACCATAGCCATTTGAGGCTATTTGAGGCATGGACGAGGTGCCTCCTAGTCCCCAATCTTCTACCGAACCCCTCCTTGATCTAGAAAAAGAGATGTCTTGCGCATGGTTAGTTGTTAGAGAAAGACCATGGCCGATTAACGCCAACCCCGCAGCCTCTTGAAAGCCAAATCCAATCGTATAAGCTCCGAAACTTGCGACTTCTAGAATGCCGCCCGTAATCATTAAGGTTCCGCCTAAGACGATTTCGCCTAGTCCAAGAACAAAACCTCCGACACTTCGTCCATCAGGATCAAAGAAACCAAGCGGGTTATTCAAAACGTATGCATAAAGATTCATTCCATCAACGAACCCTGCAGGATCAGTGGATATCCAACGGCCAAGGTTAGCATCATAATACCGGTGGCCAAAATAGCTGAGGCCTAGCTCCACGTCAAAGCGCTTGCCGGCATACCGCCAGGGATTATACGGCCTTGTAATCAAAGTCGTTTCTTCTCCGAAGGCTGTGTAGTCATATGATTGGAAGATTTGTGCAAACGGATCAATCAGCTTACGGATATTGCCTCGGCAATCAGAGATGGGGATAAAAACCTTTTCTCCAAGCTCGATGGCTATGGGATTGCTATAGCCCGGAACTCGAATGTCTTTCAAAGTGCCATTTGAGTGGAGTGAAGCAACCTCATTCACCCCATCATAAATATAGAGTTCTGTTTCATCCGAGGCTTTACATAAACGGCGTCCAAGAGGGTCATAGGAGAAAGTTAGGAGTTCTCTGTCGCTTTCGGCATTGATAAGGCGGTTCAGAGGGTCGTAGGTCAGGCCGTACGAACCCTTTTGAGCGAGGTTTCCATTCATATCGAAACTTAAGGTGAGAACTTCATCGAGTTCATTATGTATGAGAACTTCGCGATCTTTGGCTCTTCGATTGTACCGACAATCATATGAGTATGTGTGCGAAGACTCCGATGTCAGTTCATCTAGGTCGTCATATGTGAAAGAACCTTCTGAGGAAATATTTTTTACCCGACCTCCTTGATCATAGAAGAGGGTTTGAGAGAAATAAGGAGAACTGAGGGAGTGCAGCCTTCTATTTGAATCGTAGGAATGGGATTGAACTCCAAGATTGAAGGGCAGGATCTCGGTTAGAATGGCCCCATTTAAGTCATAGGATTCATAAGCGTGGGCATAGAGAACTTCTCCGGAGGAAGAGAGCCGTTCGACAGTTTTAAGATAAACTGGGTCGTAGGAATAGCGAAGGGAGCTTTGATCAGGGAGAGTCAGAGTGAGGGGCCGATCTAAGCAATCATACGTTTTGGAGAGGAACAGTTTTCCGTCGATAGTTTCAGTTAATGTATTGCCAAATGGATCCAAAGTCCGATCGACGGTATGCCGATTATCCGATGCATGCAGGAGATCTCCATTTGAATTGTAGATAAACAAGTGTGAAAGGGCTCCATCCGAAGAAACCAACGTCTTGGGGTGATTGTAAGGGTCATAGGTATAGTTTAAGGTAATGCCGTTTGGCTGGACTTTGGTTTTAAGTAGTCCAGAAGGGGTATAGCTATAAGTTGTCACGCGAGATGCGGGAGTCCCAAACGCCCTAGTTAGTGTTTCAGTGAGATTGAGCGAGTTGTAAGTATATCGAGTGACGCGTGTTCCTTCAGTAATTTGAAGGAGATTGCCCGCGGGATCATAGAACCGTTCTTCTGTTCGGAGGGTGGAGATTTTTCGGGTTGCTTCGCGATCATAGGGATCGTAGGTAATGACTGTAGAAATGTTATTCGGGTCCGTGATGGTTTTAGTTAAAATTCGCTGACCTAGAGAGTTGGTTTTAGACTCATCGTATGTTGTAGAGGTGGTGAACCCCAGCGGGTCAGCCACCTCTATAAGTCGGCGCAATGGGTCGTAGGAAAATGTAGTTTTAGCCGGGATATTATTGGGGTAGTAAGTGATGGACTCTTGATCCCCGTCGGCATTATACGTGTAAGAGACTCGATGCAATACTTTGTCCGATGCATTGGTCTTTTGTTTTTCTTTGAGATTGCCGACTGCGTCAAATTGGGAAACAATTTGAACGCCATTCATGTGCGTTTGCCTAGAGGGGCGTCCTAAAACATCATACCCAAATACAACGACTCTCCCCTCCCTGTTTTCCTCGATCCTTCTTCCTGCGGAGTTGTATTCATATTTGGTAACATACCCCTCTTTGTCGGTGTGGGACTTCAGATGGAATGAATTGTAGACAAATGTCTCGTCAGCAAGGAGTTTTCCTTCGAATAAATACCGTTTTCCTGTGACCCGTTTCAAAACATCGTAGGAAAACTCTGTTACAAGATTTTCTCGATTGGTGTGGGACTTAAGTTCTCCATTTTTGTAATAGAGGAATGTTTCTTTGGATCCATTCGGGTAGGTGATCTCTAAGGGAGATCCATAGGCGTTGTACTTGTATTTCGTGACCTGTTTGTTCGCATCAGTCCGTTCGATAATGCGGCCCAAGCCGTCATAGCTTTTCTTGCCAACAACTGAATGCTTCCCATCGATTGAATCGATGGGAGGAAACTCGGTCAAGGTGGGCTGATTCGCAACGCAGTCATACTCTTTATACTGAATGACATTTTCAAGAGGGTCGGTCTCCTTTTCAAGACGGCCCATCCGGTTATAGTTATAGAGAGTTGTGCGGGCAATCCCGTCCCCTGTTTCAGTGATTTTTTTCAACTGGCCGGCGGCGTTGTATTCTCTCTTGGTTTTTAGCCGTTTTGAAAAATTCTCCGACTCATTCGGGAAGCCTCTTGCATGATAGGTAGATGAAGCTGTTAGCCCGAGTGGATTGGTTTCTGAAAGAATATTGCCCTGTTCATCGTGGGATCTCAGCACCGAATAGGCTAACAACCCATCGGATCCATAAATGTCTTCCTGGCAGACGTTGCCATATCGGTCATACCCAAGTTTGGTCTTCTTAAGAAGACCCGCATCGGAGCTTTCGATGATCCATTCGGGCATGTGGAGGAAGGGGTGTTCCTGCCGTAAAATGTAAACTGTGGTGAGTTTTTGCAAGGCCCCGTCATCGACAAATTTCTTCTTGAGGCAGTTCGCATCGTCATATTCATAAGTCTCGCGAATAGACACGTCTTTGCCAGTTGTGCACTTACTCTTGAGTAGATTGGTTTTCTCAAGATACTGAAATGCGGTGGTTAGCCCGTCTTCCGTCTCCTCCTGGAGGAGGAGATTCAGTCCGTCTTGTGAAAACTTGCGCGATATCCTGTAGGTTTCATTTTGTCCAGATCCTGCGAGGTCTCCAGAGAACGTCTCTTTTTGAGGGTTATTGAACAAATCGTAGTCTTCATAAGTTCTTTTCCAAAAAGTACGGTTGCACCCATCTTTCCACTCAATCGACGAGAGCCTATTTTGAGCATCCCAGCAATAAACCTTCACCTTAACGACTTTCCCGTCTGGGGCCATCGATTGGATAGATAGAGGTAGTCTTTGAGCTGAAAACGCATAGACTGTTTTACATCCATCTTCATGCGATACGGTCGTAGTTCCAGTTTGGACGTCCAGGGTGTAGAGAGGAATAAAGGCGTCGTTCTCCCCATTTGGGAACTGGAGGGTTTTTATTCTAGAAGGGGTCCCTTCATAGGAGGCCTTAACAAATGCCGATTTTCCTAAGTGAACTTTGGGTAGGTAGTTCTCATATTCAAAGGTCTCATTCCGATAGGCGGGAGTCGAGGCTCCTTTCAAGTTTGGAATGAAAGAAAACTCATGTTTAAATTTCCCGCATTTTTTAGAGATCTCTTTGCATCGATCGGTAGACTCGTACTGATAGCTAGCGGTTAGCCCTGTGTTTGTTTTGGCTGATAGAACGGCAAGGTAAGGGACTCCTGTGGAGGACCACTTGATTTCTCCTTCAGTATTTTCGTATTTGCCGCAAGATCCCTTCTTGGTTTTATCAAACACATGAAAGCTGTTTTTGTAAGAACTCGTATCGATGGTTAAGGAAGCATAGATATGCTTTTCCGAAGGGTCCAAACTTTGGATGAGGATTTGATTGTCCAAATAGGTGTATTTGATCACCTTGCCGTTCGGGAGAACCTCTTTTACTAAATTGTAAAAAATCCTCTCGTGGTGATTGTAAAATCTCTTAGTGCCATTGGGCAAAAGGACAGTTATAGAAAAAGTTTCTTCGCTGATTCTAATATTTCTCGGATCGGATTTCCCTGATGGGACATCCCCTGAAATATTGCTCATACCTGATGTATGGATCAGTTTTCCCTTCGAAAAGGAGTAGATAGCTCCATTGCTATCGGGAACTTTAGTTTCACTCCCCCTCCGCTCCAGTTTTAGGTGGGGAAGGAAGACCCATCCTCTATGATTTTTCTGCAAAGCCATCAAAAAGGATCTTTCGTTGTAGTACTCTTCCATTTCAGAATTCACGAGAGGAGGAAGAATTACAACAGGCGGAATGTAAACACGGAATAAACTCAGCTCTTGCGCGCCCTTTGCAACTAGATCGACAGAACTTAAACAAAGCTGGCCTGATGCGGGATGGATGCAGCCTCCGATCAAAAGCCCAGGATCATAGTTTAAGGATGCGATTTGATCGGGGCTCGATGAAATCAGGCCGATTTCTTCATCTGCAGCTAAAGCGAATAGAAAGAAAAGAAACGCTGTGAAAAAGGATTTGCTCATACTCCCTCGCCTTTTGCGTAGAGGGGATCGTAGAGTGTCTATGAGTTTTTGAAAAGTAAATTTTCAATTTTACATGAGAGGAAGTGGTCCGGCACCTCAAAATGGCGATCGACTCCAGCTCAAACTTCATAATAAAAACCATTTCTATCTTAAATTTATTTTAAAAACACAACTAAAATAGTTACACTACATTTACTTAATCACGAAAGATCTGCATAATACAGAAATTATAAAACGATTTTGTAACCAGGAAAAATAAATATGACAAGCATGATCGAGTCTTTAGAAACATTATCAACTCAATGGCCACCAAGCATAAACACCAGTTCGTCAGCTGATATGACTTCATTTTCATGGGCGAATATGGAAACTTACGAACAGGCAGGAATCTTTGGCTGGTCTCAAAAACTCGCGCACGCGTGGGAAGATCAACGCTATGACGATGCGATTGTTCATTTAGATGATTATTTAGACCGTATCGTTCCTCTCATTAACGATGTATTGTTAGCTGCTGGCCATTTGAGCAAGGCGCATTGCCACTTAGCGATGGGCCGTTATGAGCAGGCGCTAGAGCTTGTTGAGCGGGCTGAAGGCAAATTGGACAGTCATAAATCAACAATTGATGATTTATTAAATGAGACCGCGTTTGATGAAGGGAAGCGTTTTGTAAATCAGTATAAAGGACTCCTCCTTCTCAATTTAGGACGAGATGAAGAAGCGATCCAACTATTGAAGGACAATCCTCCAAATTGCACATATGCTTCCGATATCTACCGCGATATCGAGGCTAAACTTGGAATCGAATTATTTGATTCAAAAGACATCAGCATGAGCTCTTCCTCATATTATTCCGCAACATCTCCATCGGAGTACACTGGTGCAGAGAAAGATATTTATGACAAATTGATCGGCGATTGGTTAAAAAAATAAGATATACCCAACGTTGGATATAAAGCCTCCACCTCATAGGCACTCATTTGAGGTGGAGAACTCTATTACTAGGAAGATTTGGCCAAATTGCACAGGCACTCTTTTGCCAAGCACACGACCCGGTACTGTTTGGAGTCGGCGTGTCGAGCGGAGAGTCGGTGCGACTCAGGTCGGATTTGAACCGGATCGATCCCGCGGCTTTTCCAATAGTTTCTGTCGTAGTCCAACATCAACTGGTCGCCTGACTTGATCCTTTTTTTCGTGTAGAATGCCACCTGTGTCTGGATTGCGCCAGCGGGCGTTCTTTCGACCTTCACAAGTTCAGCCCTTAAGTTAGCACTTTCCTTTCCAGTGTGATTGACAAACCTAAGAAAATTCCCGGATTGGCTGCCGTCGATATAAACTTCAAGCTTTGCTTCGGGAGAAAATCCGAGCGCCCGCTTTTGCTCCCTCGTGATTTCAATCTCATCAGGCTTCAACATGTCGAAGTTGTAATCGGTATTTTCTCCGACTTTTCCTACTTCGGCTACATGAATCTCTCCAGTATAGACATGGACTAATGTATTTTCTGGAATCGTTGCAGCGCTGGGCTTTAAAAACACACCCCAATTCATAACAGATAACCCCGGAATCTGCTCGCAGGCGAACTGCGATGGCAGCCCATCCTCTGGAGATATCTCGAATGCCCTGAGATCGATGTAATGAATCCGTTTCGACCTTAGGCTCTGTTCAAAAACCGTATTGAGGATAGCTGTATGATCTTGCGACTTGGGCCTTGCCAATTCCCATTGGTATCGCCTTTGCTTCAGCAACGCTTTAGCGTCGGTTGCTTTAGGCTTCCCGATGCTTGGTTCCTCAGCGGGTCCTGCAGGCTCCGGAGACACCCCTCTTGGCTCTTTTGAAGCTCCTGCCTCAGCAACAGGCGATTTTGTTCGGCGGCGCCTGAAGGTGTCAGGCTTCTGCAATTCTTGCGAAGGCGCAGCTGGAAGTATTTCCTCTGAGGCCCGCTTCGTCGCTCTTGCCGGCCCCGCAGGGCCTGGGGAGACGGAATCAGGAAGGACCTCTTCTTCAAATCCGCTGTAGATAATCGATCCATCAACATTATAGGTGAATTTGGATAGAACAAGTGCATCATCAGGATCGGACTCGAGTGGCGGATACCCGATATTCCCATTTGGATATCGATAAAATATGAGCTCTTTTCCCTGCTCGTCGACAACCGTATAAGGAGTAGGAGCCGATTCTTCTTCCTCAACGGGGGATGCGGGCCCAGCCAGGCTCTCTTCTGTCAGATCGATCACCTCCGAAGCTTTACATGGCTTTACAGGTTCATGGGTAAGATCGACCCTTTCAGACGTTATCGTCTCTGCAGATAAAGGGCGGCCCGACGTGTGCGGGGTCGATGGACTTTGCCGAGGCATGCTGGAAACTCTAGAGCTAGAGGCGGACCGCGCTTTTTTTTCAAGTCGATTAAAAGCGTCGTGGATCGGGGCGAACGAGGGAGCCTCCCTGATAGGGATCATCGAGTTAAGGCCGTGCACTAAAATGGTTTTCGTCCGCTTCTCCCCCGCCTTTAAGACAACTACCATATTCCGGTGAAATTGATCGTCCTCTACCACTCTGGCGTGGATGTACTTTTCCCCTGGTTTGGTAGAGGGGACCAAGACCCACATCCCCTTTCGAATGATGGGGTTGAGTAATTGGGTCGGGGTAGTCCGGAACACATTGTCAACTAGAACCTGAACCTTGCCATCGGAACCGAGGCCGCTCGTAATTTTCACGAGAGTTCCTGATGGGTCCCTTACCACGGTTCCAGCCGGATAAAAGGTAGTGAAATGCGCTGGTTCAATAACGGATAATGCGGGAGATGCCATATAAAATCCTTTTTTCAAGGATTATATCACAAAAAACACAATAAATAAACAAAAAACTACACAGTTAATTAACAGATAATTCACAAATCAAGGCGGAAATTAAAGAATCTGCTTTCACGCAAGTTCAAAGCATTGAGAGCGGAAGGACCCCCCTTTTTAAGATATCGGAGTGGAATTTTCTTAGGTCAAACCGATCGCCGAGACGCTCTTTCTCAATTTTCCGCATCTCGAGGATTTTCATTTGCCCAATTTTATAAGAGCAGGCTTGGCCTGGCATCACGAAATACCGCTCGATTTCAGAGACTACGTCGAGAGAGTGCATTCCTGTAACCGAACTTAAGTAATCGATTGCTTTTTCCCTAGACCAGCGCTTCCAATGGATCCCCGTATCGACCACTAATCTGGCAGCTCTTAGGAGCTCATCTTGTAAATGCCCGATCTTACTGACAGAGCTCGAGTAGAAACCTTGCTCATAGGCCAGTTTTTCACAGTAGAGAGCCCACCCTTCGCAGTACGCGGCGTTGGTGACTAATTTGCGCAAAATATGGGTATCCGATTCGAGCGCCAAAGATCTTTCGAAATGGTGGCCCGGCTCCCCTTCATGGACTGCGAGAGTTTCCATTCTATATTTGGGGACTGCGTTGAGATCGCGTAAATTCACGAAAAAAGTGCCAGGCCGGGAACCGTCTACGCTTGGACTCATGTAGTAAGCGGCGGGAGCGCCATTCGCTTCATAAGAAGGGACAGCCTCGATATTTACAGGCGCCTTCGGCTTCAAGGTAAAGAGAGGGCCTAGCTTTTCTCTAGAACGCTCCAAGATTTTCCCAAATTCTTTCAAACATTCTTCGCGCCCTTCATCTGTATTTGGATAGAAGTATTGCGGATTCTTCCCTAACTGCTGCAAATGGGCGCCAATAGACAAATCCTCTTTCCAGAGACCTTCCAGCTTCAGCAACGCGCCGATTTCCTTTTCGATTCTCGCTACCTCTTTAAGGCCCATCTCGTGGATTTCCTTGGGAGAAAGATCGAGTGTCGTGTGGCATTTAAGCATATAGGCGTAGTACTCATCCCCATCAGGCAATGCCCAAACGCCGTCTTCTCTCTTAATCTCAGCCAGATATTTTTCGAGGTATTTATGCAGAGCTCTGTAAGCGGGATAAACCTTTTTTTCCACCACCCGCTTAGCTTGTTTCTGAATCTCTTCCGACTGACTTGCAAGCCGGGTATAAAAAGGGCATTTCTCGGTCGGTATCACAATCCATTTCTCAATGCCAGCAAGCGCTTTTGCAATAGCAAAACGGGGAGGAACAATCCCCTTTTCCTTCTGGTACTCAATTTTCTCGATCACTTCTTCAAATTGCTTCCCGATCTTCCCCAATCTCACGAGATAGTTTTGGACATCTTCTTCATCGCGGAGCGGTTGAGCGTTCAAGAAAAGGGAACTCAAACGCTGCGTAATCCCAAACATTTGGTTGACGGGATAACCGTGGAACAAGAATTTTTCGCCGCTGATGGTTTCCTGCAGCTGATAAGAGATAAGCTGGCGGGACAACTCTTGCTCTGAGGTGAGTTTATCCGTTGGATAAGTCTCCACCTCTATCCAGTACGCTTTAGCTATATCGAGCGCGCGATAAGAGGCTTCAACAGAATAATCGTCCAGATCGCGGTTGTGCTTCCGAATGCCGAGAGGCTCAAACAGCCTGAGTCTCGTTAACCCTTGAGGACTTTCCAACATCTGGTCAACGAACAGCCGGTTGAACAAATCTTCGATGCTGCCGGAAATGCAGACGCCCGATTTTTGAACCATGGCAGCCAGATATGGAGTGGAAGGCTGTTCATAGACGATAGCTGGAGTTGGATGACTGCCGCAAAAAAACATAAAGCGCCCCCTGAATTTTTCTTTTTCGAAACCATACCATCCTCAGTTTTGTTCCGCCTCTCTAATTTTTTTTCATCAGCGCAGAGGAAGAGAGAAAATAAAATTGCCGCGAAACGCGGGCGGGGCCTTGCCCGGAGAAGGAGAGGAGGCATTTTCTCTCTTCCTCCGGGCAAGGCCCCGCTTTTTCGCGAAGCGCCCCCTTTTTTCTCTCTTCCTCTGCGTCTCTGCTATTCCCTCTGCGCTGATGAAAAAAACATAAAGCGTGTCTTTCTCAGTTTTGTTCCGCCTCTCTAATTTTAATTTCAAATTATCCACCAAATACCATACAATTATCGATTAAAAAATTAATTTACAGATTATGACTGCAGTTGCCGCCCCCCCTATTACCGAATACAAGCGCTTTTCACCCGCTATTCAGATCACCGAAACCCCCTTAAGTCCTGAGACGGATGAACTCCCGCTGAATCCAGAAGAACGGCAGCAATTAGGGAAGGCTCTCCCCGCTCAGTTCGAATTTTTCGTGCATAAACCCTTTCGCTTTCGCGGAACACTCGATCCCAAAGTCCTAACATGCCACTTCCAGAATCTATTGCATTTTTACTTGCCAAAGGCCCGCCTCACTGCGCTGCCTATGATCGGGAGCACTGTCCCCGATGCCCTAAATAATGAGCTCAACATGAGCGGCGACATCGACTTCTTTGGAGCTATCGAAAATGCAGATAGCCTCCCCGAAAAAAAACTAGTTGAACACGTATTCTTAGAAGCATTGCGCGCCGCTTTAGAGATCGATGCGTTTGACAGCCCGGAGCCCGACGGTTCGCTCAGCACATCCTTTTACCAAAGGCGCTATGGAAATAATGGCTTTTTGATCAAGCTCCCAAAAGGGCAGAACCTCTTTAAAATGCCCGACTGCCGTCTTCTAAAAGGGCTAAGATGCGAAAACGACGCCCCATTCTATGCAAGAATCCCCCTTTTTTCTGACGGGAAAGAACGGGATCTCGATTTCACAATTGGCTGGGGAAAAGACGCCAGGCCCAATTGCTTTACATCTAGAGACTGCTTCTCTTCCGATTTCCTTCCCCATTTAAATGGCTCCAAAGAACCCCTTCGGGTCGTAGCGCTTGGCGGCTACGATGCCCAAAAAGCTTGGCGCCTTTTAAAAGAGGGGAGATTTTACTATATCAATGAGGAAGAGGCGGTGAATCTGAGGTGCGGACTGCGCGGCTATGCTCGAACGCCCACGAGAGGCTACCGCCCCGTCAAATACACGAGCGAATCAGCCTTCTTGAAGAAATGGGAGATCGAATATGGGCCAGCAGGCCTTGCCAGATTTTTTAATGAACTCCAAACCTATCTTCCACTCCACTATCACGGCAATTCCGCAGCAACAGTTGCCTATTTGACTAATTTACGAACCCTTTTCGCCTCCCACGATCTCCCGGAAAAAGAACAGTTTCTAAAAACCTTTGATCAAGAGAGCGCCAGACTTCTCGGAGCTCCAGACACCGATTTTACCTTTTTAAGAACCGTCAGTTTTTGGCAGAATTTTGAAGACCGTCGGCTCGATTGCAGCGAAGGGATTCAAGAGAGCCGCTACCACCTCCCTTTCCCTTCAGGCTACATTCTGGCGCACATCCCGTGGAAAGAGACAGCCGAACTCTTAAGTAAAACACCTGTTGAGATAGATTCCCAATGGGCATCAATACATCCGTTCAGCGATGCGATGAAGCTTCCAAAATCAGCGGCCCATCTCCGAAAAAATCTCGCCCATTCCCTTTCGAAATTGCGCCAAGATCCTAGAGCATCTCTTTTCCAATGTCTCTTGTCGAAAGATCCAACTCCTGATGCATTTATGGCCCGCTTCAAAGATGCTATTCCCCATCTCGATAGAGAGTGTCTAGCTTGCATTGAAAAAAATCTCGCCATCTACCACCCCCACCTCAATGAAATCGGGCAAATTCTTTCCTCTCTACGGGAAGCAACAAGAGAGACTTATTTAATAACCTTTCTAGACGCGCTCTTAACCGCAAAAATTCCGATGAGCGACGAGATACTAAGGCCCATGATGAAAGAAGCACTCTCTTCCGCAAAATCTCCCCCCGCCTTACTGATGGCAGCCCGCATGGCAGCAGCTTATCCCCGCTTGATTGATGGGATGAGTATGGATCTCTTAGAAAGGGCCATTTTAGCAGATCCCGCAGCAAACGGAGAGGCTCTCTTTGTATTTTTATCCACTGGCCAGCGCCTCAAACCTGAAACTCTAGAAAAACTGCGCGAGGCCGTTCCTCTTACCCCCCCAAAGGAGAGGTGGATGGCTTTTTGGCTTCAGCAACTAGACCAAAATCTCCCCCCGCCTTTTCTCGTCAGCCTGATCGAGTCCCCCCATTTCAATAGAGAAGAAAAAATCGTCCTGACTCAGAAAATTTTGGAGGTTGCGAGAGGAAATTACGAGGCTTATTTCGCTTGTTGGGACGCAGCCTATAGTCATAAATGCCTCACGCAAGACATGATTCCCACTCTCGTTTCTATAGCTCAAGTCGTCTCTCAGAATTCAAATCTCATTCCGTGGGTTATTGAAAGAGTTGCGTTGATGCAAACAATGGGAATCAGTACTGAAACTGTTCGAACCTTTTTTCGATTGATTACCCCCGCCTGGCTTGAGCTTCCGAGAAATTCTCTCCAATGTTGGAGAATCCTCCAAAGAGCAACAGGCAGGCAAGCGGAGCAACCAGCAAGCCTTGATCACGCGACAAGGGTCTCTCTGTTAAAATCTCTATTCAAACTCGAAGACACCCGCACCATATGGAGCCAAATGCTTGAAATCGGGAGAAATCACCATCAACATGCGAAAATTTCAATCCTCCAAGATTTCATCGCGTTTGGTCAATTCATCGATACGAACCCCCTGTTCAGAAGATTTCCACTAAATGCAGATTTCCCAACTCTTTTCATTCCCCTTGCACAAGAAATAAAGCCGATGAGAGAGGTTGTACAGCATCTTTTCGATCCAGAATACCAATCCATTAGAGAGGAGTGCTTATCAGGTCTCCTGCCCCATCTTTTACCAGAGCATTTCACAGATAAAACCCTAGAAATACTCCTCGCTCACGGCCCCTTTCCAACTCCAACAAGACTCATTGATGCAGCGATTCAAAGAAGACTCCCCATCTTAAGAAGAGAGCTCCCAAACCTTCTCAAACGGCTTGGCGCGATGAATATCACCCCTTCCATAAGAGAGAATTCTGCCTCCTTCTTTAAAGCGCATCCTGAATTTGGATTACCCTGTTTTCAGGAACTATTAGATCTAGATATTTTTCCGCCTAAAACCGCCTGGGAAATCGCCAGAGGAAGGTCCATTCCTCAAGAACATTTGCTCGAATTTTCCCACTCCTGTGTAAAAAAAGAGGGGGGCCCCATTCCTGAAATAGAAGAACATTGGAAAAGAGTGCTCCCCTCTTGCTCAATGCCATTTTTAACCACCCTCCTTATAAATGGCGCGCTTTCCCCCGAAGTTTTATGGCAGGGCGCCATAGCAAGTAAGCGGCCGCCCGAGGAGATGGTCCCTTTCTCCCGCCAATGCCTTGAAAAGGCGGGCCATCCGATCCCCGCAATCGAAAGTTACTGGGAAAGAGCGGCAGACCTCCTCCGTTCCCCTCCGCAATGGCCTCTCCTCCAGAGTTTGCACTCGCTTCCTCACGCAACAGAAGAATTTGAGCAAAACATGGTTGGAGCCATGGATCGTTTCATTGGGAAAAATGGAAATTATGCACACCAGCTCGACCCCAGGGAAAAGCTTCTACCTCCCCTTGTATCCACAGTAGCTGAGCTCGCGGTGAAAGCGGGCAAAGGAGAGAGAGCTTTAGATCTCCTTATCGCACGCGTTGATGCTCTTCAGACAATGTCGATTGCTAAACTTTGGACCCTCATCGGCTCTTTAGGAGAAATTGAAAGAAAAAAAGGGTCGTACCAAGCCAATATGGAGCGTCTGATACAGATCGGCCTTAGAAGACTGAGTCATGGAACTCCAAAAGAGACCCTTCAAATACTTGCCGAAACAACAAGCCGCCTTCCCGCATCTCTCCGACCGACAATTGAACCCCAATTTTTCGCTCTCTACTGCCAAGAAATTCAAAAGCTGGTGAGCGAGCCTGTAAGTGAACTTTGGAATTTCTTCAAACCCATCTTAAGAAATGATGCGGTCCCCAAGTCATTTAAAGATATTTCCGCCCGGTTGCTCATCGCAAAAATTGAAACCATTGACAATCCTGCAACTGCTCTGCGCTATATGAACCGCGTTCTCTACGCAATTCCCGATCAACCGGTGCCCCCCTCGTCGTGGAGTCTCTATAATGGGTTAATTGAAAAAATCGGAACGACCGCTTATTTGGAACCCGATGCAGTCAAAATATGGAAAAGGCTCGTCAAAGAGGGGGTCGCCCTCCCTATTGAAACCAGAGATGACCATTTGCGACTAGAGAGATTTCTAACCCATTTCGTAAATTTCACGAAAATGGGGCAATTGCTTACACCCGATCTATTCGTCCGGCTAGCTGTGAAAATAGAATCATTCGAATCGAGATCGGGAACAAGGATTCTTGCCGATTATTTAGCTGCGCTCAACGCTCGTCCTATCTCGCACAATGTTGCCGAAATGGCGGCTTGCAGCGCCTACTGGACGCTTGCCAATGCGAACCTAAACAAATACACAGCCTCCATATGGGATATCGCTCCTTTACTTGACCTCCATAAAAATGCCCTTCTTACCTCAGAACATAAAGCGCTAAGCTTTCTGTCTCTTCAGCATTCCGTTATGGCTCGAATCGAATCGCTAGCCCAAACAGGGATAAAAGCAAAAACGCTCTTTGAGCAGGCTGACATAACCCGCCATATTGAGCTCTTCCACGAATTTTTTATGGACTTTTACAGTTGGGTAGCTGGGCAAAAAGATCTCCAATCTGAATATCTTCAGATCTGCGAACTGATCTCCACTGGAAAATCGGAGATGCAAATTCCACTCACAAATACGCGCATCCAATATCACGCAATGTATATACATCTGCATATGCTGGCCGCTGCTAGACTCATCCACTCAGAGGGTGCTAAGAGAAATATGGAGCTTGCAGGGGAAATTTTAGATTTTACCATCAAAAACCCATTCACAATCCAGCCCCAGGAAATGGTCCCATTTTTACAAATCTGCGCGGATGTTTCTCTTGATGGCGATGATCTCTGCAATCTTCTCAATCGGGTCCAAGCCTTTATCATCCACGGCTGCCAAGGCCCCTCCCAGCAAATTAAGTTTGTAGCCGTTCCCGCCTTTCTTTCATGGCTGAAAAAGAATTTGCATAGCGCAGGACTTGTCGATACATCCAGCCGCATAACTGAATATGCGAAAGCAAGAAAATCGGTTCCTGAAGACGGAAAAGTTGGTGAGGCGGACAAACTATAGTGGACCCCAAAAACTGGACAGGTTGAGTTGTTTGCTTCATGCTACCTAAACCGTTAAGCATGGGAACATAAAATGAGCAGGACACCACGAACACCAGCATTCAAGAAGAAAATTGCTTTGGATGCATTAAAAGAA
>JANPFC010000083.1:0-9981 GCA_031423235.1 Chlamydiota bacterium
TTTTCGGCAGCTTTCAACCCCGCCAAAAAGCCAATTCTTGAATCAACTTCGGTATAAAATCGCCCTTCGTATATCATAGACCTCCATGAATCAGGCAGCTATGACAGAACTCAATCCTCAGCAAGACATCGCCGTACAGCACGTCGAGGGGCCTCTCCTCGTCCTCGCTGGAGCCGGCTCCGGCAAAACACGCGTTGTCACCTTCCGCATCGCTAGGCTTTTGGATTTGGGCATTCTCTCCTCTGATATTCTCGCTGTCACATTCACAAATAAAGCGGCAGACGAAATGCGGACCCGCATCCGCACTCTTAAAAACGCGCAGGTTCTCGCTTGTACATTCCATAGCTTAGGCGCCCGCATCCTCCGCGAATCGATTCACGCTCTCGGCTACAGCCACGATTTCACCATCTACGACGAAGAGGACAGCGAAAAGCTTCTCAAAAACTGTCTCGATCAGCTTCAAGTCGGCGATGACAAAGGGCTCGTAAGGAAAGTGCGCCATCAAATTTCCTCTGCGAAAAACGACCTGATCGATCCAGAAAATGCAGACAAAGAGTTTGCCGAGATTTACCAGCTTTATCAGCGAAAATTAAAAGAGTGCAATGCGCTCGACTTCGACGATCTCCTCTATCTCACCGTAAAACTCTTGAAGGAACATGAAGATGTGCGGAACGTCTATCAAAAACGTTGGAACTTCGTTCTCATCGATGAATATCAAGATACGAATATGGCGCAGTACACGCTCGCCCGCATTCTCGTAGAGCTGCACAAAAACATCTTTGCCGTAGGCGATCCCGACCAGTCGATCTATTCCTGGCGCGGCGCCCGCTACCAAAACATCTTGAACTTTGAAAATGATTTCCCCGGTGCGAAAGTGGTCACGCTCGATCAAAACTACCGAAGCACCAACATCATTTTGCAAGGGGCCAACGCTCTCATCCAGCACAATGGCGAACGTTTTGACAAAAAGCTCTGGAGCGCCCTTGGCGATG
This sequence comes from Chlamydiota bacterium, assembly GCA_031423235.1. Classification (GTDB taxonomy): domain Bacteria; phylum Chlamydiota; class Chlamydiia; order Chlamydiales; family SM23-39; genus REEB52. The sequence goes on from JANPFC010000083.1 coordinate 993, forward strand.
GGTCGAAAATCGGCATTTACGTTGCGCAGAACGAGCGGCAAGAAGCTGATTTTGTCGCAAACAAAATCCTGAAAGAAGCTCTTCACTATCCGCTGAACGACATAGCGATCTTCTACCGGACAAACGCCCAATCGCGCACCTTTGAGGACGCCCTCCTCTCTCGCAAGATCGACTACAAGATCATCGGCGGCCTCTCCTTCTACCAAAGGCGCGAGATCAAAGATATCCTAGCGTATTTAAAAGTGGTTATCTCGAATGCTGATCTCATCTCCTTCCTCCGCACGATCAATTTGCCGAAGCGGGGCCTCGGGATGGCCACTCTCGATAAAATAGTCGATGCAGCAGCCCAGCAAAGCATGCCGATCCTCACCTTTTGCGAAGAGGCGCTCCAACGGCCCGATCTTTTCAAACTGGGGCCAAAGCAAAGAGACGGCCTCCGCGATTACATCAGCACCATCCACGCCCTCCGTGCAAAAAGAGCCAGCCTCAATCTCCATGAACTGATCAGCGAGGCCATTTCAGCCACCCGCTACCTAAAATACCTCCAGGAAGATCCAGAAACGTTCCAGGATAGAAAGGAAAACGTCGATGAATTGATCGGCAAAGCAGCTGAATGGGAACAAGAGACATCTGAGCCTAGCCTCCCAAAATTCCTCGAAGAGCTTTCGCTCCGCACCAATACGGAAGAGCAAGCCTATGTCCCATCGGTCAAGCTGATGACGCTCCACAACAGCAAAGGGCTCGAATTCGATGTTGTATTCCTCGTCGGACTGGAAGAGGACCTTTTCCCCCACATCAACACGAAAGACGATCCGAAAGCGATCGAAGAAGAGCGGCGCCTTTGCTACGTCGGCATGACCCGCGCAAGGAGACGCCTCTACCTTTGCTCCACCATTTATCGCTTTATGTGGGGCACGGCCCGCTTTATGCGCCCTTCCCGCTTCCTCAAGGAAATCCCCGCGCAATATCTCGACAATCTCTCCGCACCCACCCTGCAGCAACGCCCCCGTGAAGAAGAGATTGATGAGCAATGTCAAGATTCTCCCGAAGGATTTGCTCCAGGAGACCAAGTGCTCCACAAAGAATTCGGAGTTGGCACCGTCCAAAAAACCTACCAAGGTTCCTTTGGCCTCACCTATGAAGTTCGCTTTGCCGATGCAGGAACCAATCGAACTCTTGTTGCAAAATATGCTAAATTAGAGTCTTATCCTTCTTAAGATGATATTTCCAGACATTTTACAAGACAGCAAAGCGGTAGCAGAACACTACAACTCTCTCGATCCATGGTATCGGAAACTTTGGGGAGACCATCTCCATCACGGCCTTTGGAAAACAGGCAAAGAGACTCCCGAAAGAGCCGTCGAACAACTCGTCGAGCTCATCGCAGCTAAGGGCGAACTAAAGCCCTCTGAATCTGTTTGCGATATCGGATGCGGATACGGCGCGACAGCAAGGCTCCTCAGCCAAAAATGGGGCGCTAAAGTCACCGGCTTTTCACTATCCGTTAAACAGCTTGAGTATGCCCGCACCAAAGATCCCCACACCAACTACGTCCTTTGCGACTGGCTTCAAAACACCCTCCCGCCAAATAGCTACGACCTCGCCATTTCAGTTGAAAGCTCCGAGCACATGGTTGATAAGGAAAAGTTTTTCGACGAGGCCTATCGGGTCTTAAAACCGGGCGGACGGCTTGTTATCTGCGCATGGCTTTCGAAAGAGCAACCCAAAGCGTGGGAAGTGCGCCATCTCCTCGAGCCGATCTGCCGAGAAGGGCGGCTGCCGAGCCTGGGGAGCGTGAGCGACTACACCCAGTTAATGCTCCATGCTGGTTTCCAAAAGATCAGTTTCGAAGATCTAACATCTAACGTCAAGAAGACCTGGTCCATTTGCGGATACAGGATGCTGCGTGAGCTCAAAAGCAAAGATTTCCGCCGTTTCCTATTCAAAACAAAGCCTGCCGACCGGATATTCGCAAAGACCGTCTTCCGAATTTTGTTTGCCTATCAAACCCGAAGTATGATTTATGGGATTTTTAGGACGACAAAATAAGGAGTCATCTTATGCTCATGTGGGCGCTAATCTTTTTTATCGTTGCAATCATTGCTGGGCTATTAGGATTTAAGAAAATTGAAGGGGCTGCAGGATCCATTGCGAAGATCCTTTTCTTCATCTTCCTCGTCCTCTTCATCATCTCGCTTGTATTCGGACTTGTTAACAGATAGATGATGTCCCGGCGATATAGCCGGTTGTCCAGGCATTTTGGAAATTGAATCCGCCTGTGACCCCATCGATGTCGAGAATCTCTCCGGCAAAATAGAGGCCGGGGCAGATCTTGCTCTCCATTGTTTTGAAATGGACCTCTTTTAGAGTCACTCCGCCGCAAGTGACAAATTCTTCCTTGTGCGTCGTCTTCCCTTCAACCTGATAAATATCTCCATGGAGCTTTTGGCCAAGAGCCTGAAGATCTTTAAGAGAGATATCGCTAAGCCGCCTTTCATCGCCCAGCAGAGTTTTCCACAAGTTTTTGGGGAATTTGAACGGATTTTCAGAAAGGAGCGTTTTTTGCGGCACGCTCTTCTTCAACCCTGTGAGGGTTTCAAGAACTTGATTCAAATTCAGCTCTGGAAGCCAGTTGATAGCAAGCTCTACCCGGTACTGCTTTTCATGCAGAACTCTCGCGCCCCATGCGGAAAGTTTTAAGGCCGCGGGGCCGCTAAACCCAAAGTGGGTGATGAGGAGAGGCCCTTTTTGGACGAGCGAGGTTCCTACGATCTTCAGTTCGGCCATTTCAACCGAGATGCCGCTCAACTCTTTCAAAGGGGAGGTAGGTACGTTGAATGTAAATAGAGAAGGGACAGGTTTTTGGATCGTATGGCCGAGATGAGCGGCCCACGCGTGTCCATCAGCTCCGCTTCCGGTGGCTAAAATCAGCTTCCGGGTCTGATAAGGGCCGACTTCAAAGCCCCCTTCAATCTTCTCTATCTTCTCGATCCTTTGCCGCAGTAGGATCTCCAAACCCAGCTTTTTCGCCTCGTCAAGCAAGCAATTGATGATTGTCTCGGAGCTATCTGTGACTGGAAAAATCCTCCCATCGGCCTCGGCTTTCAGCGTAACGCCGCGCGATTCGAACCATTGGATTGTGTCCCGGGGCTGAAAAACGTGGAACGGACCCCTCAGTTCCCGGCCGCCGCGGGGGTAATTTTGGATCAAAAGGGTTGGATCGAAGCAGGAATGGGTGACGTTGCATCTTCCGCCGCCAGACACACGTACCTTAGCCAGAAGGACCGCGCTCTTTTCCAAGAGGGCCACCCTCGCATTTGGGTTTGCGGCCTTTGCGCTGATCGCGGCGAAAAACCCTGCGGCCCCGCCGCCAATAACAATTAAGTCATACATAGTCAGGATTATAGCAGATTTGCCTAGAAGTTATCCTATTCAAAAAATTCCTAATCATCTAATAGATAGAAAAAGACCTCTTTCGAATCTAAGGGTTCGTCGATTTTCGGGGTTATTTTGGCCGATTTGCCCTTTCTTTTCGGGGGTTAATATACGAAATGTTGATATTAACCCCCGAAAAGAAAGGGGAAATCGGCTCAAAAGAACCCGAAAATCGACAGAACCTTAGGTTCAAAAGAGGTCTAAAGAACACCTATTTGAGGGAGCTATGGAATTTTTACAAGATATCTTTTCGTTAATCGGCCGTGTGCTGATCAGTGGCGTATTTTTATGGGCCGCCTATGAAAAAATTACTCATTGGAATGCGACTGTCGCCTATTACAAGACAAAGAACATTCCGCAACTGAATATCGTTCTGCCAGTTATGGTCGCCTTTAAGGTGATCGGGGGCCTTTCTGTATTACTGGGCTGGCATGCTCACCTGGGAGCGTTGCTCCTCTTGATCGTGACGATCCTATCAGTACTTAAACTCCACGCGTTCTGGGAGAAAACAGGTCCTGAGAAGAGCATGGAAAAACTATTCTTCTTGAAAGAACTTGCGATCATCGGCGGTCTCTTTATGATTCTCGCTCTCGGCGCAGGACATTTCGGACTCGGAAGCGGCGGCTAATTAAGCGCTAATAGACGTTCGAAAGCGCGTCTAGCTTTTCCGACAGAAATGAACTTCTTCCAATGGCGGTCTCTCAGTCGAAGCCCCCGTATATTGGGTATCCAAGAAGCGGGGGTTACGACTACGCCCTTTTGAAAACTTGGAGCCCACATGTTGGCCCAAGCTTTTCTTCTGCAGAAGGTGAGAGTGGGGACCCCCAGCGCTGAAGCTAAATGCCCCAAGCCCGAATCGTTTCCGATTAAATACCCCGATTCATATAGATATCTAGCCAGTAGGTCCAGACTAGAGAATAGCGCAACCTCAACATCTTCCCACCCCTCTTTCGTCCCAGGAATGAATACCGGTTCGAACCCCTCATCTTTCAAGTGTTTAGCCAGCTCCAGGAACTTCTCCTTCGGCCAATTCCTTGTTTCCCTTGCGCTCGTCGGATGGATCGCGATCCGTTTAGCGTACTTTCTTGCGACAAGTCCACTAGGCGGGATGAATCCATTGCTCTTTGAGATCTTCGGCAGGTGCAAGATCTTTTCGCAGAAAAGGCGCATGTTTTCAGCGATAGAAACACAAGGATCAGTGAGGCAGTCGCTATAATAGGGTTCATTGACAATGTTTTTCGACGGATAGAGATAGATCACCTTAATCCGATCGGGGAAACGCCTTTTTCCCTCCTGGATGAGCTGTTGGACAAACGGAAAGGTGTCATTGTGAACGACGAAGAACCAGTCATAGCTATTGAGGATCCGGGGCAGCTCTTCGATGCTTGGATAGGCCTGAACGCTCAGCTGGGGAAACCAGTTTTGCATGGAGCCGACCGAGTTTTGGTACGTGTCGACCTTCCAGCCATTTAACTGCAGATTATTCGAAAGGACGAGGCAATTAACCCCATCGCCTAACCCGTTGTGGCAAAAAACACCTGCGCGAGGACCCATAATTTTCTCCAATAGGGTCTATATTAGCTGGTTGCTTAAAACAGAATCAACCGCCTTGTTTCAGATCTTCGCATATGGTATGGCCAAAACTATGGACCCGCGACAATTTTTAAAGCTTGCGCCAGAGAGAAGGATGGTCATGACCTTTGCTCTCCGCCAAGCCCTCGAAATCCTCCAAATGCCCCAACTCGATCTCGGTCAGTGGCTCCAGGATGAAATCGAGAAAAACCCCCTCCTTGAACTAGGCCCCGTCCAGTCCAAAAAGAGATTTGAAGGGGAGCTTCCCGCCTCTATCAATCTCCACGAACACTTGACCAATCAGATTCGGGAAAATTTCTCCGATGAAAAAGACCGGCTGATAGCTGAAGAGTTTTTAGAACATCTCGATGAGAAAGGGTTTATCACCTGTCCCCCTGAAGCGATCTCGACCTATTTCAAAAAACCGGTCGACCGGATCCTGGCCGTCCTCCAAACTTTCGATCCTCCGGGCATTTTTGCGCGCAATCTCCAAGAAGGGCTCCTCCTCCAGCTCCGAGCCAAGGGGAAAGCCTCATCCATGGCCTTTAGCCTCGTCCAAGACTGCTTTGACGATCTCCTTCACGGAAGGTATGGAGCCATCAAAAAGAAACTCGGATCTACTGATCTAAACCTTGCCATGAGCGATCTTGCCCGCCTAACCCTTAGACCTGCGCACGTCTTCATACAAGAACCGATTGCCCCCGTCTACCCTGACCTTAAGATCCACAAGATTGAAGGGGGGTGGTCGCTTGAGTTGATTGAGGATGAGCTGCCCAACTTTCACATTCAAACTGAGTACCTCGACATTGAGACAGAATCGACTGAAGAACAAGAGTCTCTTCGCAATTTCAAAACGCAGGCTAAATGGATTTTCCGTTCCCTCAACCGTAGACGAAAAATGCTCCGCGAGATCGGCCGCATTCTTGTTCGGAAGCAGGCCGCATACCTCGATCAGAAGGGGCCGCTAGCGCAGCTCAGCATGAAAGATCTCGCTGAGAAGCTAGAGATCCACGAATCGACCCTGTCGAGAGCTCTTTCGGGCAAATACGCCTCGACCCCGCGGGGGATCATCCCTCTCCGTTCCCTGGTAACCGCAGCTCCAGAAGCAACGAATGCGAGGATGATGCTTGAAACGCTCATAAGGGCCGAAGATAAGCAGAAGCCATTCACAGATGATCAGTTGGTGGAAGAGTTGGGGAGCAAGGGATTTAAGGTGGCGAGGAGAACGGTTGCGAAGTACCGCACTCAGCTAAAAATCGGGTCTGCGTCTCAGCGAAAGCACAACACCTAAGTCGGGGAAGCCCCTGCTGGCTTACTGTTAAGATCTTCGGCGTAATCCCTTTGAGGCCTTCCATATCTACAGCAATCGGTGCATTGCTTTAAAAAATCTATTTTGATAGCTTATTGAAACTTTATTTTGGCGGCTCATGACAATCGATTCCATTGGTGTAGATCTCGATAATGTTTTGAGCTTGGGGGAATGGCTTGAATCTGAAGAGGCGCTAACAGCACAAAGGCGCTTAGAAGAAACGATCATGAACATGCTTTTCAGTCTTGATCCTGAAAGCATGGGCTTCCAGAAGATGGTAGCTCAACTTGCTTGGATTGGTTCGAGAGCTGAGAGTAAAACGCTTCTCCAAAGAGAAGTCATTGCATTAAGTCTTTCACAGGACTTTTCAATTGAGCAATGCGGTTTTTGGAACGAAGTCGATAAATTTCGCCACAACATTGGAAAAGCCAGCCGCAAAGCAGGGCATTTCGTAGCAGATCACGCAACTGAAATTGCTGTAGGCGTGGCCATTTGTGCAACAGGAGTTGGAATCGCTGCTGCCACTGGGTATGCCTTAAGCGCTGTCGTTGGAGGAGTTGTAGTAGCTGGAGCAGGTTCCATTTTCCAACCGGAGGAAAAACCCAATCCACACATTCCCTCAATTCCCCTTCCAGATCCGCAAGCCTGTTCTCAAACAGAATTGGCATTAATACAACAGGGTTGCTCCGTCACACTGCCCAAAATAGACCTTCCTGCCTCCGCAAATGAAGTCTTGATCACAGCTGACGGTGTTTGGGTAAACGGTCAATTTTACTCCACAGATGCAATCATGAAACAATCGATTGTATCGTCCATTTCCCAGAACAACACTCCTGAAGGAAATTTGGGATATTTCATAGATTCCGGAGGAAGTGATTGGAAAACCTTTTATGCCTACCAATTTGAACTACATGCAGCAATTGGAGCTCTCCCCTACCAAACCCTGGGCGAAAATGCCCTTGTCTTAGGAAATTACAATCAAGCCGTTCTAGATTTAGGGAAAGCCATTGTAGCAAATCCGATGGATTCTCTCTCCTACCTCGAAAGAGGGGCCGCTCATTTTAGCCTAGGAGAATATGACCGTTCGCTTGAAGATTACCAGCAGTTTGTGGCTCAAACTGAGATCTTGAATCCCCTTTCTATTTCTGAATTTTGCGTAGGCTTTGCCAAAGGATTGCCAAAAGGGGCCTATGAATCTGGGGAAGGTGCACTAATATTTCTCGTTGATTTCGTGAATCACCCGATTCAAACATCGAAACAAGCGATCGATTCAATCACTGGATTGGTCGATCTGGTTCGCAGAGACGAATGGGGAGCTATAGGCGAGGCGTTATCTCCAGAGGTGTACCAACTAGTAACTCAGTGGGATACTCTCCCTTCGGGTCAAAGAGGGGAACTAGCTGGATATGCTGTAGGGAAACATGGAGCAGATATTCTTCTTCCTGGAGCTTTAGCTAAAGTTGCGAGCAAAAGCATAAAGAGTGCTCAAGAACTGGTTGCTGTTTGTAAGAATCTTCAAATCATTCAAGAAACTCTTCTTCTTGAAACCGCGGCAGGAATAGGAAATAGTGCTAAAATTGCAGAAATTGTTGAGGTGGGACAAAAAACTGCACGGCTAGCTGACGAAATAGGATTTACTGCACGGGAGATAGGACAGCTAAAGCAAGCTGGAAAACTAGAAGGGACAATTGTTAATAATCTAGAGAGGATTGCTAATAATCCTGCTTTACTAGAATCTTATGAGCTGTTTGAAAGAGCTCAGAGTTTTTTAAAGCCTTACAAAGATTTTATGCCAGAGTCACATGCAAGAGATCTCATACATAAAACAGGTATAAGAACGTTTCTTCGACCGGAAGGAATACCAGATAATTTTAGAATCAAGGTTTCAGACAAAGGTGCTGGAATGAAATATATACATCCTACACACGAACATACTTATGTAAGAATTATGCCAGGTAAGCCACACAGCCCATTTCCGCATCAACAGAAACCTTACGTCAACCACATGAAGGATGGAAAAGCTTTGGATGTATTAGGCAACATAGTGAAAGCAGACTCTCCCGAAGCTCATATTTCTTACGAAAAATTTATATATAGAGACTGATATATGGTAATAGATGAAGATAGAAAATATATTCTTAATGAGCATTTAAGAAACATCCACCATATATCTGATAAAGACTATCAAAGAAGAATATGGATTCGAGGAGAGGGGCCCGAATGCAATGATTTTGACGAAACCTGCTGCCACTTTTTTGACGACGGGGATCCAATCTTGAATAATTACAAAAAATTTGGATTAACAGAACCTCAGTACCTCTTGCTAAAAAAATTTCGAGATAAATTCAGAACATTCTCCGATGAAAACAACTGGCCTCATAAGTTTATTGAAACTCTTGAATGGGAGGGAATTGTGGATATGGCAAAAGATGTTCTGAAGGCATTTAATTATTCAAAGATCAAGTATTAGCGCATGATTGTTTTCTGTTGTTCTGAATTAATTCCGTTTTTATAAATAATGAAAAAGACCTGGGTATATACCGTTCGTGATTCAAGAATCGGTTTGATAAAAATTTGGCTTGACATGCAAAATATTGAGCATGATTTTCTTAAGCGATGCTGAGCGGGCTCAGCTCATAGCGCAACACAAACGAGAACGAGACAAAAGAATCT
>JANPFC010000084.1:0-12345 GCA_031423235.1 Chlamydiota bacterium
GATCGTAAACTGGTTCATATTTCTAATATTGACCAGTTTACGATCGTCGATTATAGCGAGTTTTCGCGCGGCTCAAAATCAAAGTTTCAAGCCGAGCGCAGTATATCCGGATAAGATGAACTTTAATTGAAAAATGCAAATCGCATCATCTAGAGTAGTTGTGCAATCCGTTCATAATTAGACGCTTGTAATAGCTGTGTGCATGCATTTTTTTATCGGCATCAAGATTTCAAATATTAACTTTAAATAAAGTAAATAATTTAGTATTATATATCCATAACACATTAATAAAAACCATAAAAAAGGAAACATTTATGACATCAGAAGTAAGACTTACAATGCCAGCTCAAAGCCCCTCAGCCGCTCTCCTTGGTGGAGCTGAAACGCGTCAATCGAAATGGAACTATGTAGTTCCTGCAATCGGTTTAGCTGCCTGGACAGGGTCCGTGATTGCCTTAATCACTTGGGGAGGTCAAGCAGCGCATGATTATGAATATCCGAATAATCAGATTAATCCTCAAATGATTGAAATGACCAAGGACGCAGCAAAAGGACTTGCTATGGCTGGCGCAGCCACCCTTCCATTAGCTGTTGCAACAACATTAGTTAAGGCCGTATATGCTGGAACATCGACTTTATGCAACGGAGTTTGCAATGTAGGATCTGCATTTGTAAAAGTCGTAAAAGATTCATTCAACCCAAGTAAATTTGGCGAACCGGAAGCAATCGCTGTAAATACAGCAGCTGCAGTTGTTGGCGGGCTGGTACTTGCTTGTTACGGCCTAGCAGCCAGCGCTCGCAATTACTAGTATTTTTCTCTCAAACACCGGGAGGCTCTGAGCCTCCTTCTATTTTAAAATTCCTATGAGAATCGCTCACAGTTCCTACTCATTTCGAGAAGCGGATCCGATAGATATCCTCTACTTGATTTAAGCTAGAGGCGCAGCAGTCGAGATCCTTTTTCACTGACCAATGGTATATTCGGCGAAGATGAAATTGATCCTTTCTGCTACAATAGATGGTAATGATGACTCTTAAAGGAAAAACTATACTTGTCACTGGCGCAAGCCGCGGAATAGGGGAGGCTATTGCCTTTCGGTATGCGGCTGCAGGGGCTAATATTGTAATTGTTAGCAAAGACAGCCCCGAAGCCCTTCAAGATGCGGCCAGCAAGATGATTGCAGCCGGAGGACAGGTTCTAGCTCTCAATATCGACGTAACTGATGCCAATGCCCTGAAACACGCGGTAGCTGAGGCCGTAGAGCGGTTTGGCTGCATCGATGTCCTCGTCAACAACACAAGCGCCACTGTTTTTACCGACGTATTGCACACCACTCCTGAGAAGTTTGATTTGGCCATTTCTACGAGCGTGCGCGCAGCCTATTTTCTGTCACAGGCATGTCTGCCCCATTTGAAAAAGTCGTCCAATCCCCACATCATCAATATCTCGCCCCCTTTGAACATCGATCCTCACTGGTTTAAAGACCATCTTGCTTTTTCAATCGCGAAATATGCGATGAGTCACTGTACGTTGGGGATGGCTGAGGAATTTAAGAAAGAGGGGATAGCGGTCAATTCCCTTTGGCCTGAATCGACGATTGCGACGCAAACGATCAAGGACCACTTTTCACCGAAGGTCTTTGCGGGCAGTAGGTGGCCTTCCATCATGGGAGACGCTGCCTATGAATTGCTTTCCCGCAAATGCACCGGCCAGTTTTTTACCGACGAGCGTTTGCTCAGAGAGGCTGGCATTATTGATTTTTCTCATTACGCAGTAGATCCCAATGTTCCTCTCATGCAGGCGCTCTTCGTTCCCGTAGACGCCCAGATGCGGCCTGTTTCTCAAGACCTGTTCCTAATCAATAAATAAATCATAAACGGGCCACTGGATTTCCTGTCCTTAGGGAGTTGTTGAACGCGTTTAAGCTGGCAGCCGTAGGTCTTTTGAGGGGGTGTCTACGGTCGTTTTTTGCCAAACATTAGATAACTTTGTTAAATTTACTACGGCGATCATACACCTCATGCATTGAGGCCCATAAAGAGATTCCCCTGGTAGTCCGATCACTGCGGCTTGCTCGTCTGGAAGTTCCTCCAAATATTGAGACAGAACCACACCCTCCATGGCTATTTTATGAACTTTGCTGCCAATATGATAGATTGGCGGATGTTTTGTTAATAACTCTTGCTTTTGTAGGTCTGCCTTGTCAGGGTGAATCAAATCTAAGTTGGCTCCTAGATGCAGGTTAGACCCAAGGGTCAGGGACATCACCCCAATCATGTTAGGCTCAAGCGAGGCGGCCATGTATTTTTTGTTGGGGCAGTGTAGCGTAGCTGCAAAACCGTGAAGTTCCATTGAAAGATTTTTATGTGGTTCATCAGGATTTAGAAAATCTAGGGGGTTTCTAAAAGCATGTGAGTATGAGACAGTGGGCGAACTGTCTTCGGCATAACAAATAAAACTCATGACGAGGTTTTCGAAATCACGAGATCTTTTGATGGGGAGACAGGATGCAAAAACCATGTAGACCTTCTGCTCAGGTGTGATATTTCTTAGTGCCAATGATGTGGATGTAGCGTGGCCTGCGACTGAACGAAAGGGATTTTTTTCAAAATAGCGTTTATTCTGAATAAACCTCGTCACTGCATTATACCGTTTCGCATCCCATCCCAGTTCTTTGGAATGGAGATTGGGGTGCTCGGGAACATTCTCTGATGTAACAGCCCTGCAGAGCTCTGAGAAGATCCCAGCCATCTGAATTGCTTGCTCAGCATAGTTCCACCAATCATTGCGATTGCATGCAGTGATCCTCTCGCATCCGAAATAAAGGGGCTGTCCTCTCTTAGAGATATGACGGGCAGAATATAAATCGGGACCGATGCAATCGATTCGTTGATCAAGAGTGGAGCACATGTGTCCTTTGGTTATTTGAAGACAGAGAATTTTTTTGTTAGCCGATTCACCTCTTGAATCAGCCCAAATAGCGACACCCCATACAGTGTACCAAGTCTAATAATTTCTTTCTTGTATTTTTTGTAAATTTACTGTGTGTAAATGGAGATTTAATTAAATAAATAATATTATTCAGTAAAGAATGTATATTTTTCCCATTACGCAGTAGATCCCAATGTTCCTCTCATGCAGGCGCTCTTCGTCCCCGTAGATGCTCAGATGCGACCAGTCTCGCAAAACCTATTCCTGATCAATAAATATATTGTATTGTCCTCCAATCTCGTGATAAAACTGGACGTTTGGAGAAGAAGCAATGCGCTCATGCCAGCAACGGTTCCCGTTTTTAAATATTTCAATTCTAGCTCTTTGGATTGGCCCTCTATTTTCATTGCCGCAAGGATTTAAAACTTGTGAAGGAAACGGGGAACTCAATCTCTCATCGCCCACTGCTGCTGAAATCATCTGTTCCGATAACGCGATCCTAGACTGGAGCGATTTTTCAATTGAGGAAAACGAAAGCGTCCGGTTTACCCAGCCCCATTCGCAAGCGACTGTGTTGAATCGGGTCATCGAAGCCAATCCATCGCGGCTTCTCGGCAGATTGGAAGCGAATGGAACTGTCCTTCTCATGAATAACTATGGAATCCTAATCGGCGAGCAGGCCCAGATCCATACAGGGAGCTTTATTGCATCCGCTCTCGATTTAAATACAGAGGTTCGCCTTCGTGGAAAAATCTTCTGCCGCAGCGGAAAGGTTTCCTTAAACGGAGGAAAAGTCATCATCGATGGGTTCGGCCGAATTGACGCGCAGCACGGATCGATCGCCCTCAATGGGGACGAGATTTTCGTAGGTCCCAATGCGGCTTTATCTGCAAATGGGATGGAAGCGGGGAATGGAGGTACAATTTCACTCATTAGCCAAGGCTTAACGCGCTATTACGGCCATTCCGATGTTGCAGGCGGCGCCCTTTCTGGAGACGGCGGCTTTATCGAGATTTCAGGAAGAACGGTTGTCTTCGAAGGAACCGCCGATCGCACGTCTGCATTCGGCAAGGCGGGAATGCTTCTTCTCGATCCAACGGATATCAACATACAGGTAATTAATCCCACTTCAGGCGCATTTTTGGCTGGCAACTATGTACCCGCAGGCGCCTCAGATTTTATCAATACAACGATCGGCCCAAATGACCTCTTGACTGCTTTGGCAGGAGGGGATGTCACTATCAGCACGGCCTCTGCATTCGCAGCCCCTTTTGGCGGGAGGATCACTCTAACTGCGCCTATGAGCTGGCCGGCTAATAACCTCACATTGATCGCAAACACCGATATTCTGATCAATGAATCGCTCTCTTGCACAGGTATTGGCAATATCACGCTGCAGGCAGCAGGATCGGTTCAAATCGGCGGCGCTCAACTTGCGCCCGCGGAAGTTGCCGCAACTACCGGCGATATCATTATCACCGCGGCAAACAATGTAAGCCTCCTGGGATTCGGCGGTTTCTATTCGAATGTGAGGACTCAAACAGGATCCATCAACGTCACTGCCACAAGCGGCTTTGTGCAGCTCCTTGCCGATACGACAAATGACAACTTTGCACAAATCGGAAGCCCCAATGTCACGGTAGCTGGCCAAACTGTCACAGCTCCGATTTCTATCACCGCAGGGGGCAATCTTCTCCTCACATCGCCAAGCGGAGCCAATCGGAATTACGCTCAGATCGGCCACGGCACAGCTTCTGTGTTATTTCCAGTTCTTGACGGCGCATTTGTAGGCAATATTTCCTTGTCCATAGGAGGCCAAGCCATTCTTTCTGCAAATGCTAGCCCTAGCGGCTATGCTCAAATCGGACATAGAACAGGCGATGCGGCTGCGGTACTCCCAACCAATTGCACTGGAGACATCACCGGCACGATCCAAGGCGCGCTCACCCTTACCTCAGGTTCTGCAGCTTTTGCGTACACTCATATTGGGCACTACAATTCAACTGACAACCTTGGACAGTTTAGAGGACTTATCGACTTGACCCTTGGGGGACCGTTTACTCTAACTGCCGGAACTGCTGCAAATACAGCTTCGCAAATCGGCTATCGCCTTCGCGGCTCTCTGCCACTCGATCTCTTATCCGATCTCGTTAGAGTCACTTCCACATCAGCATTGCCATCCACTCTTACCGCAGGGCCCATTGGCGGGGCCAGCGCTGTCATCGGAGGCTTTATTACAAACGTGGTGGCCAACGCGGGGAATCTGATTACGGATACAATTGTCAGAACAACGGGTAATTTGACTCTCACTGGCGGGAGCAATGCCTCAGTTGCAGCCGCTATGATTGGAATGTTTTTTAATGGAGGAGCCGCTGTCGATGCAAATACGAATATCACCATCGATTGTCTAGGAGATCTCACCCTGCAATCTGCAGCTACTGGATCCGGCAACGCCGTAATTTCCAATCGAGGTTTTATCTTTGTCTCATCGGCTTTTACAACTAACATCACAGCTAGAAATCTAAATATGATCAATACATCTTCAAACCCCAATGCATCTGTACCGATCATATCGCACGGCCCCCTTACCATTGTTGTAGCTCAAGACATCAATTTAAGCAGGACGAATGCGAATGGCGTTGGATCGGGGATCGTGGGCGGCGGCGGGATGGATATCACAGCGGGTAACGACATCAACCTCTTTTCAACTGGTAATTTCGCATTTTTTGGCGGAGCTCGGATCTCCAGCTATGCGGGAGATCTTCAAGTTAGAGCGGGCAATGACATTGTACTAGATGGAGCTGGCGGGGCGACTATTCCGAACTTCAATGCGCAGATTTCATCAACTGATACGGGCGGGCTAGTTGAAGTGATTGCGGGGCATGACATCGTAGTAAATGACGGTTGCGGAATCGTCGGTATCTTTCAGACAAACATCGTTGTCGACGACGATTTCCCCTCAGCCCCTCTCATCGGACCTGGATCACTCCAACTTCTTTCTGGAGGACGGATCCAAAATACAAATGCAGGAACCGTTGATAAGACGAATCAAGGCCTAAGACTCTTTACGGCAAGACAAAGCCAGAACGTTCTCAGTGGGACTCTCTCCTCAGGAGGAATCGATGTGACCGGTTTTACAGGCGGAGCGTTTCTTGCAAACACCCCGCCCGAGCTCTGGGGTGTGTATTACTTTAGCCCATTTTTTTATCTAGGCGAAGTTTTTACGATATTTTATAAAGACTCCCTGCAAGAGATAACGGCTCAAGCCCAAGAGGTTACGAGTGAGTTCCTCTACCATCTAAATCCATCGCAAGATTATCCAGGATGGCAGGAACTTTTCTCTATGACGGGAATGGGAACACTTGAGGACAATTCTGACGAAGATCCCTCTGTTCTTTGGACTAAGAATTTTTATTTGCTTAGATCTGCGTATCAAATCCTGAATAATCCCAAAAGCTATACGCAAATATCTCGTTGAGAGAGATCTCTTATTTCGAGAAGCGGATCCGGTAGATATCCTCTACCTGATTTAGGCTGGAGGCGCAGCAATCGAGGTCTTTGAGTTTGCCAGTGGCCAGGTCATAGACCCATCCATGGATTGAGAGGGGCTGGCCCTTGTCCCAGGCGCCTTGGACAATCGTGGTGTGGCAGACATTGAGCACTTGCTGCATCACATTGAGCTCTACAAGGCGGTCGTAACGTTCTTTTTGATCGCTTATTGCCTCCAATTCATCTTTGAATCGGGCATAGACGTCGCGGATGTTCCGGAGCCAATTGTCTACAAGGCCGAGGTGATGGTCTTCCATGGCGGCCTTCACTCCGCCGCACCCATAATGGCCGCAAACGATGATATGTTTGATTTTTAGCAGGTCAACCGCATATTCCAAAACAGAGAGGCAGTTGAAGTCGGTATGGGGACAGAGATTAGCCACATTCCGGTGGACAAAAAGCTCTCCAGGCTCCAGCGCTACGATCTCATTTGCCGGGACCCTGCTGTCCGAGCACCCGATCCACAAATAGTTCGGGTCTTGGGCTTCCGCCATGTGCCGAAAGTAGTTCGGATCCTTGCTGAGTCTGTTCGCAACCCAATCCTTGTTATTTTCGAAAAGTATTTTGAGCTTCTTCATAATATCCTCAGTGTATCAAGAAATCATTATTTTGCCCATAGTTTCAATATAAACCGCTCGTGATTCAAGAATCGTCTCAAAAGAACCAGAGAATCGACTGAAGGGTGGTTTGTGGACAGTCTCTGAGGTGGAAGGCCCTATAGGCGATTGACTCTCCTTGCCTGGAAACTGGCGGCAAACTAGCCATAGATTATTAGCTCCTGAGATTTTGACGTCTATGTTAACCTTTATCGACGTTTTTGTTAATGTTAAGAGAAAACTTTAAAAAGAGGGCAATCATGACAACATTATCAGCTCTGAGTCGACGTTTAGATGCCCAATATGGAATTGAGGGTGTTCTTGAACGGGCAGTCCATAATAATCGATCCCCCGAATGGGACGGCTTTCGACTGTTTCTTCAATTGGCAAATGGTCCCGCTGAAAGCTACGCCCCCATTTCACCCGACTCTATCCCAGCTATCGAGTCGCTTGTAGCAGGATATATTGCTGAAGGGAGAGTGTCACGTTGCAATGACTACCTGATGAAAGCAGCCTCAGTAGTAGTCGGGCTCGCAGCAGTCTATCTTATACCCAACATGATTCAAAAATAGGCCGATGGGCGGGTTCAAAGCGCCTAAAATCGATTAAAAATAAGGGGGCAGTATTAAACCAATACGCCCCCCTTTTTTTTAATCGATTTTCGGCAGCTTTCAATCCCGCCCATCGGCCAATTTTTGAATCATGTTGGGTATACAATGCATAGAAAGAATTTTTAATATTCGGGGCCATACCCTTGAAATGCTTGTGATATATAATTAGAAGGCGGTATTTACTACAAATATGAACCGTACTTCGAAATGGGCTGCCCGAGAATTTTTCCATGTTTTACCAGGCCTCGTTTTCTTTTATCTGGCATTCAACTTAATCAACTACACCGAATCGCTTATGTTCCGCGAGGAACATATTAAAAGTTTTGGGTTCTTTTCTGTATTACTGGCAGCTGCGGTCGTTGCAAAGGTCCTACTCGTCATCGACCATCTTCCCGTCTTGTGGATATTTCGGAATAAGCCGTTGATCTACGACGTTGTTTGGAAGACAGCTATCTATAGCCTTGTGGTCCTATTAATCCGCTACCTTACAGTCTTGTATCCATTTACTCATTTAAGAGGGGAGGGGATTGACTATGAGACTTTCCGGGCAGGCGTTGATTGGACCCGGTTTTGGGCTATCCAGATCTGGTATGTTGTGCTGTTCTTCGTCTTTTCTTTGGGCCGTGAAATGGTCCGCGTAATCGGAAGGAAAAAGCTCCTGCGGCTCCTTTTTGGCAGTCCGAAAAAAGGTTCCTAGTCCAGTTGGATTCGTCCAGCCGAGCGCCCAATCGGCGGTGTTCAACCGTGGCGCCATCGTCAGCTACTAACATCTCTTACCCGGTGGAAATCGTATTTATTATTGATTTTGACCTGAATGGGGGGGGCCGTCTTACCATCTGTTATTTTACAAGAAATTAAAGTGTAATCCATTTATCCTTAGCCGCGAAATTTAAAAAAAGCGGATCATATGACGCATTCAACAGCTGCAGCTTCTTGTTCAATGGGCTCAGCGCAATACGTTCCCCAATTAGAGCCCGCCGTTCGAGGACTGGCTCCAGATTTTATACGCGCCTTGTTCGGCCCTTATAAGCAATACTATCATTCGGATTTTGCATTCCCTATTGATCGTCTCCGAAGTCTCGGAAAGGGGGAGCTCGTAATCCAACCATCAAGAGTCAGTCCCAATCGCTTTCTAGCCATCTTTAATAGCCGTTCGGGCGTTCCCTATATCAAGTCTTTTGGTGCAGATGCCCAAGGGATTACTTGCGATAAGACTAGGTATGCCTCGTTCAGGGTGTTTTTGGAGCATTATAACGCGGATGTTGTTGTGGAAAATAGGACTTATAGTTTTCCATTTGCGATGACGGCAATACCAGTCCATCAAAGGATACCTTCTGGAGATTTCCCAACCCTAGCTATGCTGTTTCCGCCGACAGTTCAAGCAATGGGGCTGCCGCCGCAACCACCGAAAAGATAGCTGCTGCCACAGTATCGTGGAAACGTTATACCGATTAGCGTTCAGCAACAAGTTCTACCGGCATCATCTTCCGAGGGGCAGGCATCGCTCTTGCCGCCTTCAGAAGAAAAAGCTGGGGGAGCGAGGCAGTTGTTATTTCATAAGAGGGTGAAAATGTAAGTAAAAACTTGCTCACTGATTTGGCGCACAAAGAAAGATTCTTAGATCAGTACCAATTTCGGGTTGTCTGCATACCTTAGAAGGATCTGGAGCCGGTCGTTCTTTTCTGCGAAGCCCAAGTCAAATTCTCTCGCTGCCTCAGAGAGGGCTGCAATCTTTTGAGGGGCTACGGCACGAATTCTCTCGATCTCTTCTCTGATTTGCTGAGCTCTTTGGGAGAATACGGCTCCCTTTACAAGGGCGCTTTTAATGCCCACTTTGATCGCCTTTTGCAGACCTATTAGAGCCACTTTTTCCAGGGTATTTAGAAATGCGTGCATATTTTGAAATTCTACATGCTCGAATGATATAGAAAATGGCCCGCCGAAATTCTTACTTTCCAGCCATTTCACTGTATAGTTGCGAATGATCGTACGTTCGGCAAGATTAGGGGACAATTCATTTAAACTTGGATCGGCAGCCCATAAGGCTGCATCTGGTAGCGCTTGAACAGCCAGACACGATAATTCTCGTCTGAGTTCGGGCTCTAAATCTACCTTAACTGGCTCGGCGCCTTCCTCCCTATTCAATACACCACTCGGGCTTCCTACAGGTTGAGGGAGCGGGGATGGCCATTCTGCCGGTCTGTTATATAGGGATTCTGTTCTTGCAGACATACGCTTTGTCCTCTTAATTGTTTTTTATCTTTAGCCCAAGATTATCGAAAAAGGGGTGGGCAGGGGGGTAATCTTCCTCGTTTCCTGTGGGGATATAGGCGAGCCGGCCCTCATCGTCCAAGATTTCAACTTGACCATACGTGACTTTACAGGAGTTGCGATCGTAGATCCATTTCATAGCCACGTGCGGTTTTTGTTGAGGAACAAAGGTATCGATTGCTTCCATCCTCTTTTCATTCTCCTCATAGGATCCTAGGCCCATTCGATATAAAAAGAGCCCATCAATCAAGGTCTTCGTTTTGATTGCATATTCCTTTTCAGGCTCCAGTTTGGAATAGGAGGGGATGAAATCAAAAAGAAGACACTTAAATAAGGCCATTTTGCGGCCCAGATGCTCGATAGTATTCAAACCAACCGTCATCGTTTTTTTCGTATTCGAAACTATCTCAAAGGAGTCCTTCCTCAATATATCAGAATTTCTGGGTATGGGTTTGGGGGAATCAGAAACGTGTATGAGTCCATCCCTAGCGTAGACGTGTATATAGAGGGGACTAGGAACCAGTGTCCCATCGTCGTATCTATAGCTGTCTACATGGAAGACCCTGGCATCGCTGGCTTGGACCGAGCTCATTGTATGAACGTCTGATAATACATGTTATGTTAAATTAGGTGGTATATCTGCAAAAGGTTAGTCCATCTAGCTTCCGTGATCGGATCCCCTCGCAGGTCCAGGTTGATCCGGGTATCCTCAACACGATGCACTCGGGCTTTATACCAATTGCCATTCATTGGATCTCTAATTGCAATCCAAGTACCGGCAACCCGTTGAGCAGCTGGGATCAGATTGATCTGATCTACTGACAAGAAGGCTGCATTCGGCCTAAATACTATACCAGGCACTCTGGGAAGAATCGGCGGGGCAAGGGTCATTTCTCTAATCGGTTGGTTATTCTCCGCTAAATAGGCACCGAAACGCGCTAGGGTACAATATTCTGCGTCGAAGACACGGACGTGGCGGTCATTGGGAACTCTATTCACTAACCTCTTCATCTCTTCATAGGTAAGACCCGCCCGAGGATGCTCTCTTACGTACTGAGCTATTTGCTCATGCTTAAATGCCCCAAAATATTTGGTTACTTTTGTATCTACAATATCTGTATGGACTACGGCCGGGTTAAAATCGTCGAAATTGGGGTGCATATTTTGAAGATTCCGTTCCTGGAACTTCATAACGCGGGCATCGAAACAGTTCTCGTTCGTAAAGCAGTCGGTAAAGAACTGAAGCATTTCGTTCCGGTCTCTTGCGCTTTCATAAGCTGCCCAAGCAGCGCCGAGCCCATTTTGGAGTTTCTGGCGAACGTCCACATTCCCACCATAGGCCTTCGGGTAGGTATATATTCTGCTGGCTTGCGAGGCAAAGAGATAGGCTGGATTATCACCGTTTACAAGGCTCCAGTTATCTAGTCTATTAAAGAGGGCGATGTTTTCGGGACGGGATAGTTCTTGAAATCCAATGAGCGCATATACCGTGTAGGTAAACTTGTCGGTGTAGTCATAGTAATTCTGGTTTGGCGGCGAGTAGGTCCTATAGTCAGCTGATGAACGGGCGCCCCCATCAATCCTGAGCCTATGTTGGAAAGCTGCTTGGATGATTGGAAAATAGGGGTGATCAGGATCAACCTTGGGTCTTCTTGCAGCAGCCCATGTGCATGCCCACTGGGCGATTTGTCTTCTCTCTGCTGGAAATTCAACTGAGAGCTCAACTAGACCGGCCTGGGCTGCGCCCTCTCTTTCAAGCACCTCTTGTTTGACCGCTTCGAATGTAGGCTGGGCCATTTGTGTTTCTTGGACAACCACCTCCCTTAAAACAGGGCCATTTCGTTTTCTGAATATGACTCGAATTGGATAGTCCTCGCAGAGGGTGCTAAAATCTGCAGGAGTCATTTGCCTTGAAATATGCGGATGACCACGCCCTCTCCTCAGAACATCTTTGAGCTCCTCGAGATTTACTGGGAGGTCGGGCTGTTCTACTTGATCCGGCGGGTCCACCGGTTCTATGTGGTCCCATTCATTTGGGATGGGGTCTTGGACGTGCAATTCTTCGGGACTTTCTTCTGGAATGCAAAAGATGAAATTGCATGCGGTTACGAAAAATTCGCCTATCGCTACGAAAAATGCAGCTACGGCATTGATCACTTTTTTAACAATTTCAGCTATTACATCAAAACAACCTTGAGGCTCCGGTTGTTCGAAATGAGGTCTCCATTGCGCATCGATCCCATGAACAGGCATTAATCCCCCCTTTAAAAAAAATGAGGTGTATTTTCATGGAAAGGGAAATTTATTGCACTAAAAAATTTAAAGGTTACTCAGGGACTGCCTAAGAATAAACTGAACCATTTGGCTAGCGTGAAAGCTCCCTACA
>JANPFC010000085.1:0-41974 GCA_031423235.1 Chlamydiota bacterium
TTTGGGCGGGTTCAAAGCGCCGAAAATCAACTAAAAAAAAGGGCACTGTATTAAACCAATACTATGCCCTTTTTTTTAGTTGATTTGTCGGCAGCTTTCAATCCCGCCAAAAAGCCGATTCTTGAATCACGATCGGTATAAAAGGGCATTTGTATCAGTGGATTCATTTTTCGTGTATGTGTTAAGAAGAAATTGATGAAAAAACACACATCCCCCTATCAGGCTGCCTCAGAAGAGAAAAGAGCCCAATTGATTGTGAAAATCATCCAGATTGGGTTTCTTCCAAAATATTCCCCATCGGGAATTAAGGTCCCTTTTGGGGAGGTGCTTGCTATTTGGGCCGATTTTGCGATGGAAGAACTCAAAGCAAAGGGGGGCTCTTTACTCGATATTTTATCTATTGAGGCGCAAGTCAATTTGAAAAATGGACTCATGGCTCAGCTTTCAGATAGATGCGGTCCCACCCTGAATGAAGTGCTTCTTCTAGTCCAACAGCAAAATAGGCTAAAAGGAGAAACCCCGGAGGAAAGATACTCATCTTTCATCGAAAAAATCGTTACTCAACCAGAGTTTCTCAAAGAAATATTCAAAAACTGTCCCGTGTTTGCTCAGTCCATTTCGTCTCAGATCCTGCTATGGATAGATCAGGCATTCACATTTATTTCCCGGCTGAATGGCGATTACCCAGAGCTCGAAACTACTTTTTTAGTTCGCGGCAAAGTAATCGCGATTTCCCCGGGGCTTTCAGCATTTCACAACGGCAATAAGACTGTTTATCAGCTCATTTTTGAGAACAATATTTCTCTGTTCTACAAACCTAAATCATTAAAGTTAGCCGCCGCTTATAACGGGTTTCTTGCAAAACTGAATCAACTGGACATTGAGCCCAAACTGAAGACGTATCACGTTTTGCTCCGAGATGAGTATGGATGGGTAGAGTTTGTGAAAACACTCCCTTGCCAACAGGAAGAAGAGGTGAAACAGTTTTTTCAGAAATTCGGCATGGTCATCTGCCTCATTTTTTTACTGGAGGGGAGAGACTGCCATTCGGAGAATATAATAGCCTCTGGTGCAGATCCTATCCTGATCGATTTGGAGTCGCTTTTCCAGCCAACTATTAGAACCATGCGGTTCAACTCAAAACCAGAGCTCTGGAATCAGTCTGTATTTCGAACTGGATTTCTTCCAAGCCCTGGGCCGTTTTTGCAAAAGGTGTTAGACGAATCTCCACTCAGTTCAGAAGAAGAGCAAGAAATCCCAACAGATACATCTCTAACGATGGTCAAAGTCCGCGTTCCACGGCCAAAGCTCCATGGGAAAATAGTTTCAACTGCAAATTATATAAAAGATCTGTTGGCCGGCTTTGAAAGAATGTATCTCCTCTTTGCAAAGAATAAAAATCAAATAGTCCCTTGGATTAACGATCTATTCCCATATCCCGTCCGCGTTGTTTTCCGCCCTACACGTTTCTATAATCACATTCAGAAAATGCTGATGAAGGCCCAGTTATCGCCCTCAGAACAAGAGGCGGAAAAGCCGCTGAAATTACTCACACACCTCTCCCCCATACAGAATTACCCCCACCTAAAGAAGATCACAGATTATGAAAGAGAAGCTTTGCTCCATGGAGATATCCCTTATTTTTTAAGTTTCCCCTCAAACTGCCATCTTTATGCGGAGAAAGAACTTTTGGCATCTGATTTGTTTATAGAGCCGGCAAAAAACAAAGTGCTAGAAAACATTCAGAACTTAAATGAAAAAGAGATGCGGCGGCAACTTGAATATATTGACCGCTCCCTCTTATTTCTGAAATTTGCCCAAGGGGAAAAAACGTATACATACCATTCCTACGAGCGTCCCGCAAAAGACAACCTTTTGACAGAAAATGACATTCTCCACGCGGCGGAAAAAATAGGCCATCAAATATTGGCTCTCGCAGAGCCCGTGGCCGACGGGACAAATAATTGGATCTCGCTTGAACTCGATCTCCATTCAGACCGCTCCATTTTCCAGCCCCTTTCCCTAAATCTCCATTCTGGAGAAGCGGGGATCGCCCTTTTTTTTGCCTCTCTTGGAAAAGGGATCGGAAATCCGATGTTCATCGAGCAGGCAGAAAAGATTCTAAAGAGATTGAAAAAGCCATTCTATGAGGATAAAGACAACACCATGCACCTAACCCCTCTCGGCGGCATGGTCGGGTTAGGAGGTTTGATTTATACCTATGCTGTCATTGGGCAAATATTGGGTAAGCCAGAGTATTTGAAAGACGCCATCTACTTTGCCTCTCTCATCTCGAAGGAAAAAATAAGCCAAGAGACAAACTTTGATTTGGTGCAAGGCTCTGCAGGACTGCTTCTATCTCTTCTATCTCTTTATGAAAAAACGGGAGAAAAATCTCTTCTAGAAAAAGCGAAAGAGGTAGGCGAGCACATCTTTAAGAAAGGAAGAACTGAAGATTCCGGACTTTCTCATGGAACCGCCGGCATTGCCTATGCTCTAGTCAAGCTTGGCGCTCAACTGAACAACCCATCCCTTATAGAGGCCGCAAAAATAGCTCTTAAATTTGATTGCGGTTCCCAAAGCGGGCAATATAGCTGGTGTCATGGGGCACCCGGAATAGCTCTTGCCAGGCTCTATATACAAAAACTCCATCCGGGCCTTCCCCAGGACGAAGAAATCCAATCGGCTCTCGCAGCGACCCAAAGCCATCTCGTGGGCAATTTGGATCACCTTTGCTGCGGAAACTTTGGCAGACTGGCCATCCTCTGGGATGCGGCCCATCTATTAAAGCAAAATGATCTTAAAAAGATCGTCTTCAGCCAAACGGCAGATCTTCTTAGCCAATATGATAAGAACTATATGTTCAAATTATTGCCCGACGAAAAAATGCAAACTCTTGGGTTTATGCGAGGGTTGTCTGGGATCGGATATTTTCTCTTAAGGCTTACCAAAGCGGGGAAAGATCTCCCCGAAGTCTTAATTCTAGAGTGAAGCCGATTCTATTCTCTAAAATCGGCTTAGTGAATTAGTTCGCTGAAATGGAAATCGATTCTTGCTCCATCTTCGGCATTCTCATGCGCGTCGACGGAAACTTCAATTCGCTCGCAAGCATCGAAAGATCTTGCAGCTTGTGGAGCACTTCATCCAAAAATCCGTTCGCCTTCCAAATCTTATACCAGCGGTGCGCTGCCGATTTAGACGCAAAATCAGCGTGCTTCGGAAGTGCTTCCCACTTTGTCCGTGTAGACAAAACAAACAGGATCGCATTCAATACCATCCGCCAGGCTGTGTGAGGCTTCCCTCTGCCACGCTTCACCGGATTAGGAAAAAGCGGCTCTAAAACCTGCCACTGTAAATCTGTTAATGCTTGGTAGTTCATAATTATCTCATTTTTATTGGTTTTATTTTTTTTATCTTAGTTTCGCTCTTCCCGCTCTTCTCTAGCTTTAAGCCGAGGGTCATTTCTGCAAGCAATTCCCGCTCCTCTTCATTGAGGGCGTCCGTATTGCGCGCCGGGGTCATCTGGCCCACTTTGGAGTCTAAAAACTCCTTAATCTCAAGAGTCGCCGCTAAGGCCGCCTCTCTTGCTTTTAGGTCGCCATGCTTCAACGTGTTTTCTAAAGACTCGAAATAGCTGTTTGTCTCTAGAACGATCTTGCGGACTTTGTCCAAATCTAGGCAGTCGACGTCTTCAAACGTACCCTTTAGAAACTCCATGAAGTCAATAGCCATAATCCCACTTGTCCTTAGTACTATTATATCCCATTTTAATTAGAATGTAAATGAATTTTTTAGTTTATGTTGCCTTATAAATACCTAAACCGCTCGTAATAAGCGGCTTAGGTGTTTTGGTGTGCTATTTATGGGCTGAATGGCTGGGTTGGGAGGGGGCCGTTTCAGGGGGGTGGGTCAGGAGGTGGTGCTGGATGGATTGGGTCAGCTTTTTGGCGTCTTCCTCAAGGGCTTTTATGAGGGCCTGAAGGGTCTGATCCATGGTTTTATCGGCTTTATCCCCGGTTTTTTGGAGCTCTTCTAGGGATGTTTGGATATACCAGGGTAGGTGGCATGCATTGATGTCTCCCAAGAGTGCGACCTTGCTGATTTCACTAAGAAGAGCCTTGGCCTCTTTCATCAGTTCCTGTGCTTCTTTGAGGTCTTTAGATCCAACTTGAGTCAATACTTCAAGGGGGTTGGAAGTCGAGGTGATTTTACATCCAGAGGCCTCTAAACCAGCTGCTACGCCCTGAAGCTCTTTCATGCTATCTATGAGCTTCTGCTGTTTCTCTATGAGAGCGTCGATTTGGTTGTCTAATGCCTTTTTTATTTCCGCAGTAAGGCCCGGCATTCCATCAATTAAGTTTTCCATCTTTTTTTCTAGTTCCATTACTTTCTGCATCTTGTCTTCTACGTCTTTTAAAGTGCTCATTAGACCGGCTACTAAGCCCAAGATTTGAGATACGCTCATGTCTTGCAGATTTGCGGGAATTGCGCCAGCCGTCAGAGTGTCTTCGGTGTTTGGGTCTGGATGTTTTGGGGAGTAAATCCCATTAATAATTTCAAATTCCATATGCTACCTACCCTTCTAGTTGAATTAACCCTAAGTCATTCGACTTGGTATCAGAGGCCGTTTCTTTGGTATCCCCTTTGAGATCTTTTAAGACCTGATCGATCATTTCCTTTATTTCTGCAGAAGCTTCTTTGCTCTCTTTCAGTATGATCGCGGTTTGAACGCTTGAGCCGCCTAAAAGAGCGTCAAACTGATCTAATAGCTTCGATATATCTTCGTGTTTCCCGATCGCTGCTGCTATGGCGCAAAGGAGTCCAGCAACCATTTTTAACACCTCAGATATCCCCATTGTATCGGGCTTCATGCTCTGGGTGAATTTGTCTAGCGGGTTGGGTTTTTTATTGGGATCGTGTTGATGGACGTAGTAAGTTCCGGCAATAATGTCGAATTTCATCGGGTAATTCTCACATTATGTTTAATCTCTTACCTTATTTTACGCTGTAAAGTAAAATATTTAAACAAAATGTAATACCGATGAATTATTTCGTTTTTATGAGGGTGTCATAACGGGCTTGCGGATTATTGGTTGCTTTTGCAGCTGCAAGTCGTCTTTGCAGGTCTGCTCCAGGAGTTGTGAGGATCTGGTCAGCGCTGCTAAGCTGTGCATGAACAGTTCTGGCGTATGCCTTCGGGAAATATTGAAGTGGAGTCCCTGGTGTAGGTGGGGGTAGAGGGGCTTGGATTGTGCCGATGATCTTTCCGCGCGTAGCATCGCTTAGATCTTCGAGAGCTGGATGAATATCCAATGGAGTTCCTGGGGCGGGGCTGTTGAGATCCATCATGATTTGGAAAACCATCTGCTCCATACAAGATCTGGTGTCGGTTCGCTGCGTATTTACACGACGTTCGTGAGCAGCCAATCGATCTGGGAGGAGGATGTCTCCATTATCGAGATTGTAAGCGCGGGATTCCTTAGGATCCAATGGAACGAACGCTCCGACCTTTCTTCCTAAGTAGCTATCACTAAAATAATGAGAATCTTGCCTTGCTTTTTCCCTGTCTTGGAAAGTTTTCTCTCCGCTAACAGTGACTGTATCCGCCGCTGTGTGGAGATCTCTCTTCACTGCATCGGTAATCGGGCCTGTTGCCAGGTTATTCCATGTGGCCACAGCTCTAAACGTTGCGCGCCTGTCGATCGATTCGAGTTGCTGGAGCATTTTTTTAAGCTTTCTAAGCTCAGCCTCTTTATTTTCCCGATCGGGGTAAGGCAAAGTAGTGGTTAGCTTTGGATCTTTGAGCTCAGCTTCCTTATCGTCGATGGTTGCTTGTAGGTGCAATTTAAAACCTTGAATCATTGCTTCAGTTGCAAGCACATTCTGCAACGCATTCGATTTTGCAGGTCCTGTTAGGCTCGCTTCAAGAGCTGGAAAATCCTTCTCTAAGTACTCATTGAGGTCCTTAGGGGGTAAGTAGTCTGTATTGCTTATTAGCAGCGGCGCCTGCGCGCCAAAGTTTAAGTGGGGCCTAATCATGTGCCTGAGCGTGTGCATTTTGTCTAGAATCTCTGTAGGAATGGCCCTTTGCGTGACGGTGTGTTTTACCCCAACCCCGTCTGTATAGGTGATGACCACGATTTCTCTTGCAACGTTGCTCTTTTCAAAGTTGGTGGCATCGGGATTTGGCCTAGTCTCGATCGCTACATCTGTAACGCATCCCGCCGGGTGTCCAGCTTTTGCCTCTAGAGCCTCAGCGTGGTTGTGAACTAGATCAAATATCGCTTGAGTTCTCGCTTCGACGTCTTTTTTCTTATGGTCCTTAACGTTTTTGTATTCAATGGTGTACGTGGTTCCGCCTGAGACAGACATCAGGCCTACCTTGCCCGGAGGGGGGGCCGGAGTAAATACGGGGGTGAGGGTGGCTGCTCCGTTTCCTACAGGCACGGCTGTAGCCGTTCCGTTGCCGGAGGGGCCTGGGCCTGTGTGGGTTGGAACAACGGTTATGCCAGTTATCCCCGGCCCGGAAGAGTGTGGAGTAACGGTTATACTAGGAGTAGTCATATTATAGTTATCTCGCTTTTCCATAGCTTATCATAATATAATTAATTATTGATTAAGACCGTAATTAGATTAAATTAATATTTATACAGTTTTGTGTTAATCAGTCTCGATAATAAGAAAAAGTCAAGATTATATTTTAATTAAAATTATAGTTTGATAAGATCACGTAAGTAAAGTAATGAAATTAAAGAGTGTGTAATGAATACAACAGAATTACTTGAAGATGTTAAAAAGAAAGCTCCGAACCTCATGATCTATGAATTGATCCAGGAATTCGAGGAGTTTGCTGCGACGGTTGCCCAAGTCCGCACCCTAAAAGGGGAAAGCGATAAAGAGCGTCAGGCTTGCATCGAGAAAATGACCCGTTCGCAAGACCGGCTGAAAAGCTATTTTATGAGGGTGTCTGCGAGTTACGGGATGACATTCGACCAATTTTGCGAGTTCATAGGCAACTCAAACAACTTCGCCCCGACCGATTGGGAAGAGATACAGAGTACAAAGAAGCAGCTCGAAGCGAGCTTTGACATGCCGGCTAAGAAAAAAGGGCAGAAAG
The DNA here is from genome assembly GCA_031423235.1 of Chlamydiota bacterium. GTDB lineage: Bacteria > Chlamydiota > Chlamydiia > Chlamydiales > SM23-39 > REEB52. The sequence continues at coordinate 7,118 of JANPFC010000085.1, forward strand.
TAAATAAAAACCTAAAGATATAAAGGCCACCTTATGAGTACGACAGCAGATATGCAAAATGCTTTTACTAAAGCTAACAGCCAGTTACTCGCATCGGCCGATCAATATAATACTTCCGCAGGTCTTTTGAAGACTGCGCAGGATAACTTTAAAAATATCGTATTGAAAAAGCTGGATGCTTGTCGGACTGCCGACCAAATTCTCGTTTATCTGCAGATGTACGTATTCCAGAACTCTCTCCCTCCATCAGACCCACATGCCGATGATTGCTTATTTGGTATTTATGGGGATCAGGTTGGTTTGCAGGGTAAAGGACTTCAAGTAAACAGTCTTTTGACCCAGGTTCACAATGACATTCAAAAAATGGTTGATAGCGGCAGCGATGACGCGCAAGTTGTAACGAATGTGTCTAATGACCTCGACACCATCCTTGATGAATTGCATGGCAAGGTTGGCTATTTACCAAAAGCAATGGACGGGACTGCTCTCACCAATATGATCACGAGCGATGCCACCTTGCGCCAACAGTTTTATAACCCGAACGATCCGGACGGCTTCGATGGTCATTCGTATAACCCAACTTATATTGATAAACCTACAGCAGACTCCTTCCACTTCGCTGCTGGCGGGGGGACGTCTTCAGCTTTTCTTAATACTTTCCAGCAAATGGAAGCGAATATGAAGGTTCCAGGAGATAAATGTTTCGCGACGGAAGGTTATAAGGCGCTAACGGACAATCTCAACGCTGGTACAAGTATGACCCAGACGGTCAACAGCGAATTAAATGAAAAGATCAACCAGTTAACGAACTTTATTAAGACGCTTATGGGATTCTACGAGAACGGCCTCCTCCAACCTGGAATGAAGCTCGCAAACGTAGCTATCCAGAACCAAACTAAAGGATCGTAATATGTGCGACTCAATCGTAGGTGTTGCAGAAGGGATTAGCGCCCAGGCCACAGCTAATACAGATGCTCAATTGTCGACCGGTCTTACTGTAATTGACCTAGTCACAATTTATTTGGCTCTGCAGACAAAATGCTCGGAAAAGCTGAACGTGCTAGCACAGGATATCTATATTGCGAATTGTAATATGCCTGGAAATCCAGAAGGGTCGGCTGAAGTATCCGAAGCAACTCAGAAGAGAAGCGTCGCTTCAACTCAGTTCGATCTTGAAACGGGTAATATCGATACGATCATTCAAGGGCAGAAGAGTTCAGCGCAGATTTTGGGCAATTCGATGACGGCGATATTTTCTATCGAAGACCCGGTTAACGAGTTGTTGAAGGTTCAAGTAGATATCCTGCAACAATAACCAATAGGAAAATTATGGGATTTAATTCATTTTCATTTGCCAACGAAGTTTGTTCAAGCCTTATGCAGGACTTGAATGGCCAAGCGATGGGCACAGATGCATTGAATATTTGGACTAACTGTACTGCAGACTTAACTAAAGTCTGGCAGACGGGCCCATCCAAAATGGTCACGAATGGACAAATGGCTGTAGCAATGGGCTATTCAAAGGATGCAAATGACTTTAATGCGTGGATTAAGAACAATCTAAATGAAGCAGATGAATTTAGCTCTGCGGATATAACCCAGCTCCTTAAGGGGCTATCAAATAACTGGGATACTGGTTCTGGGTCATCGAGCTCCACTGTTATGTCGAATATTCAGCAGTTCGGAAACCTAGTGTCTGCAAAACAGCAGATCGAAACTTCGATAGGCAGTACAGAAACAAAATCACAAGCAAGTTTTCTGCAGCAAATGACAAGCTCAGGGCAAACGAAAGCCGACATGGGTAATTCGGCGATAGGAATTCTTAGTTCGATTGCGAGTTTGTTGATGCAGAGCTTCTTGTAATAAGAAAGATTAATAAAATAATAGGGTGAAAATATGACGACAACATCGGGTAATACTAAAACTCCAGATAATAATCAGCTTGCATCTCAGTATGTAAGCAAAATGAAGGCGGATTTGGCTACAATCCAGGCTGATATCGCCAAATTGCAAAATTTATTGCCAGCCCAGGCTGATGCAGCCCAGGAATTGGCTTTAATGAAAATGCTTGAAAAGATGGGCTTTGCTGATCCTGACGACGTCAAGGCCGCCCAAGATGCTTTTAATACAGCAAAAAAAGCTGTCACAGATGTAGAGGATGAATTAAATAAACTCGATCCAGGATTGGCTTCTTTTGATACGGCCATCCAAGCGCTCGAAAACGGATATGAACAGATTGCAAATGGCGATGTAGCGCATGTGAATGATTACGACACTTATGATTTTTCTAATGGCAATATTTTTGATCCTACAGTAGTTCATCATAAGGGCGACCTTACGATTCTCAGAGACACTTTGAATTCGATTGGCGCTGCGATGGCAGATAAGATGCAGTGCGATACCTGGCGCGATAAATTAAAGGCCGATGGCAATGACGACAACGCGCTCTCGAACGACTGTGTTCAGGCGATGAAATTTTCAGTTGCTGAAAACGGTGTAATTGACCAGATGGAATCAGATCTTGGCGCAGATATGGTCGATATCAACCAAGCTAAAAACGATGCTCAGACTGATTTGGACAGCTACCACTGGTGGGATGATGCCCTTAGTTGTGGAACGGATGAATCGGACAAAGAAAGAGATAGAGCGATCATCAGGAACTACTATGTCATGAAGGCAATCGTTGCATCCGTTGAATCAGCTGTGGCGCCGGAGAAGGCTGCCGCTGAAAACGAAGTATTTGCAACCGCTGAGCTCTCTATGGAGAAGCTGGTCGACAAAATGAAAAAGATCCTGTCGCTTCCGAACATGAGCGTAGCGGAGAAAGCTTCGAAAATCAAGTGTTTGATGGCATTAGCTTTGGGCATATTGGCTCAAGTGCAATCGGCTGCAGCGACGCTGAAAGCTCAAAACAACGCGATGGAGAAGAAGGGAGCGATTTACGCCCAGGAGATGAACACCTCGAATGAGAAGGCGCAGTTGGATCAGCTTCGAGAGGAACTGTCTTATGCAAAAACGATGGGAACGCTCATGAAGATCGCGAAACCCATGTTGGAAGTGGGCGGTACTCTGCTCGCTCCAGGCGTCGGCTCGTTCGTCGTGATGGCTCTCCTTATGATTGCTGATAACGCGGGACTTACCGATAAATTAACAGCACAGGTTGCGAAAATTCCTGGAATGACTGCACTTGGCGCCCAAATTCTCGTAGGAGGCCTTGAGATGATAGCTACTATGGGCGGCGGAGCTGTTCTTGACGGCGCACTCAAAGACGCTGCGGTAGTGGCTGCGAAAGTAGGTCAAGAAACAGCAGTTGCAGTTGCGAAAGCGGTCGAAGAAACTGTTACGAAGGTAGTTACTACAGTGGAAGCAGACCTCGGCAGAGCTCTCACAGTAGCGGAAAAAGATGCTGTAACAAAAGTGGTCACTCAAGGTGTTGAGAAAGCGGTTCAAAACGCAGCAACGAAAGCGGTTGTCATGTTTAACAAACAGGCATCTGCAACCCTGATCCCGCAATTGTTGAAAGCGGGTGTTAAAGAGGGAACTGCTAGCTTGACAAAGATGCTTGCTGTCGCAGCAGAAGATTCCGTCGCTGCTGCGGTTAAAGCCGCTGCTAAGACTGCTGGCGAGGATATCGAATTCTTCGCATCGGCTGCCGCAAAAGGAGCTGATGTAACTCCTGCGATGATTGATGATGCTGCGAATAGCGCTGCAAATAAAGCGGTTGCCAAAGTGGCCGATACAACTCCAGAAAAAGTTGCGAATGCTACAGAGAAATCTGCAGCAAGCAAAGCCTTTTCTCGCGGAGCTTCGACTGCAGCATACGTTGCTTTAAGCGACGGCGCAGTATCTAGCTTGACCGAGTACGAACTGAAGAAGCACGGCGTCTCTAAGGATAGCGATGAATTTCAAAGAATCATGGAAACCATCAAGATCCTTGAGAGCATCATGGCCTCAATGGCAATGATGTATGGTACAGGCGTTGCGGATTCAGTCATTATGGGCGGCGGTTCTGCAACAAACCTGATGACAGCGGGTACGGCGGCGAGCCTTATAGGTACTGCTGGTCAGACTATCGGCCAAGCGGGTCAAGCCGATGCTGAGATGAAGCAGGCCGATACTGTTCAAGCGATTAACGAATCGACTGTGAGCAACGAAATGTTAAATATGTTTATGCAGCAGTTTAACAGCCAAGGGAAGATCGATGAGAAGAATCTCGAAAACGAGATGGCGGAACAAGCATCGAACTACACTATGATTTCTCAGCTTGAGAATAGCGGTAAAGAGGCTGCACAAGTCCTATCGCAATCAGCTGTATAAACATTAAAAAATAATAAAAAAGGGTAATAAAATGAGCACAGACATTAAATCATCATCAACAGCGACTCATGTAGGGCTTATAGCTCGCGAGAAAGCTGAAGTGAAAACCCAGCCTAAGACGCTGGATCAGCTTGGCGCATACGAAGAAGTCGAAGCGCGCGTTGGAAATGGACAAGTAGACGATTCTAGTGAAGAGAGCAATGGCTTGCCGCCGAATGGTACATTTAGTTTGTGGCAGATGCTCATGGCGATCATGAAGTATGAGAAAAACAACCTCGATAACAACGCTGAGATGCAGAAGAACTATGCGCAAACCCTTGGTGGATCGAATGGAATTTTTGCCACGCTGTATAGCGTTGGCTGCGATGTAGGTAAAAGAGATGCAGAGAGCATGAGAGATGATGCGTACGGCAAATTTGCGCAAGCAGGTGTTGGCGGCGCGTCGTTGATTGGTTCTGGCATTAAGTATGGAGCTAGCACAAGGCCTGGGATCAAGGCAGGGGAAGCGACAACTGCAAATGCTACATCGATGGAGGAGGCGATCAATGGCTCGGATGCTGCTATGGCTATTAAGAAAGATCCTGCTGTTAAGCCTCCCATCAAGCCAGTCGACGCCAATGTTAAGGCTCGAGTGGATGGCTGGGCGGATGGCTCGCATCCTATCGACCATTTCAACGGATCGGATGAAAAAGGAAATGTTGATCCAGTTCAAGCAAAACTCAATCAGGATGCTGCGGCACACGTTGCCAACGATTCTGCGAAAAGAGCGGAGATTCAAAAGCGTATCGAGAAGCAAAAAGAAGCGGGTCAAGGCGCGATCAGCCATGCGGATCAGAAGTTCAATACGTTCCAGACCATCAACAGTACTCTAACGCAAGCGGCGCAGAGTGGTGCTGGCGGCGGAGCAGCTCTCTATGCGGCAGATGCTGCACAAGCGAAGGCACAATCGAGCGCCGAGCAAACTGTGATTTCACAGGTTCAGCAAGGAGTTTCGGCTTCCGAGACGAAAGCGGAACAGGCAGCGCAAGAAGCGCAGCAACAAGCGAATCAGTGGGCTACTGGTTTTGCGTCTGCTGCATCAGCACAAGTACACGGATAATAGTTCTTTCCCTCCTATCCGTTTTAGCCGCGACTTTAAATCGCGGCTATTTTTTTGTCCGCGATTCTTGAATTAGCTTTGATATACAACGCGTAAATTCTGAATCACATCGTGAAAAAATTTTCTAGACCATATGTCTAACTGCTTTTTGTCAGCTATAAATGGACTTACATCTTTTTTGGCAAGTTCCCAGTCAATTTGGTCAATCCGAGTTTTCAATAATTGGTGGAATTTCGCTTCATCTAGTTTTTCTTTCGGATCTAAATGACCAGTTTGACACATCTTCTCGCGTAAATAGCTCAAGTTGACCGGAATCCCGTTCTGCATGTACCAGATTAAATCATACCAATCGCGCCCTTTCACGCGGTGTTTCCAGGAGCGGCAGAGGACAGCGTGCATTTTCCCTGCAAATAAATCGATGATGCGGTAAGTGATTACGTAAAAGGGAACCGGGTTTTGGACGAGCTTGCTCTCTACTGCAATTACGGATGGAGGGTCGACGTCAATTTCCAGTTTCACTTGTAACTTTTGGTCGGGGTGAACCCCCTTGATTTTGCTTTTTCCTTCAATAGATAGCAGCAAAATCAGAGTATTGGTTTTCAAAAAAGCTGACACAATACCCGTCTCTTCATTTTTTCTTCTCTCAGTGACTTCAAGCTCAAATCCCAAGGATTCTAACTCTCTGTGCATCCCCTGTAAAAACGGACTGAAATCAAAATCTGGGTTAGGACGAATCAGCGAGAAATCGAGATCTTCACTATAGCGGTCTAGGCCGTATAAAATCCGAAGGGCCGTCCCCCCATAAAAAACAGCGTGCTCAAAAAATCGGTGGCGTGCCAAGCCCAATAGAGCTGCTTGTTGTAGAATTTCTCGCAACTTATCTGCTTGCGGCATTGAGTCTGAGTATCTATCGAGCATTTTTTTAATGCTTAAATCTAAAATCATATAAGCCTAATTAGGTAATCGATGTTTTTTGAACAGTATGCGTTGGAAATATCTAACAATAAGAGCTTGTTTAATTGGGCTAACGTTTCTCGATCCATTCGTTTCGATTCGAAGAGATCGATTTCCAAATCTTTTCCCCTTAAATTCTTACAGTTCACATAGACAAAATCTGCCAAGGCTTTTTCTGGCGTCGCCATGAAAAAATGACCCGTAGAATTCTGTGCTTCCTTGAGATCCACTCCGACCGAATACACCTCAGATTTACAGGAGGTATAAGAAAAGTTGCCAACGGGAGTTTGATATTCTTTTGCCCTTCCTAAAGCCATACTCGTCACAGTATGAACCCGTTCGGGGATCATTCCATAGAAGGAGAGAGCCCATTCCAGGCTCACATAGGAGGGACCGTAGAGGAGATTGGCAGCTTGCTCGTAGGGGACTCCCCCCTTTTTGATCTTACTCTGAATCAAGTAGAAGCCGTTCTTTAGGCGAATCAGCTCCCCGCTCTTGACTTTCCTCAGAATCCACTCTCTGGGCCTTTGGTAGTCCCCTAAAAAGGTGAGTAGGGTCTGGGCATCTACATAGGGGGTCTCGATCTGATCCAAAATATCTTTCATGGGGGCCATGTCTGAATTTTACCAGAATTCCTATTTTTTGAGGGAATTCTGGTAAAAATATGCTGTTTTTACAGCTAGAATTCCTTCTTTTGAGGGTTTTGAAAGCAAGACCCTCATAAGAAGATATCGCAGAGGCAAAGCAAATCCCGAGACGCTGAGACGAGAGAGGGGGGGGGGGCGCGAAACGCGAAAAAGTTAACTTACAAGTTTATCGAGTCTTAAGCGTGAGTCTCGATTTTGTTTCAATCTTCCAACCCTCATCTCCAGATCTGTGCTATTCCCGAGATCTGGCATGTTGTCGTAAACGGCCCTCGCATACGCCTTCGGATACCACTGAGGCGCCTCGCCTGCTCCAGGAAGTTGAGGCTCAATCACCCCTTGTACAATCTCATCTCTTGTCTCCTCATCAAAGCCTTCAAGAACCGGATGCGCCGCAGCTACCGGACTCTCGAGATTGATCATCATTTGAACAACCAGATGTTCTACACAACACTTCGTATTGCTGCGGTCCGTCTCCTCCCTGCGCAACTGTGCATCCCACTCTTCCGCGATCAGTAAGTTCCCCGCATCCAGTGCATACGCATGCGCCTCTGTTGTTGGGAGCGGCTTATACATGCCGATCTTGTCCTTAATCCAATGCTCATCTTGATTCTGTCTTGCAGCTTTGATGAGATCTCTCCGCGTGTCGAGCGTGACTTTGTCTGCTGTGTTGTGGATCCGCGTCCTCTTCTCTTTATCCATGGTTCCTGTATTCGAATTATTCCATGTAGCCACGGCTCTGAACACCGCATTCCGATCAATAGAGTCGAGCTCCTCTTGCAGCTTTTTTAATTTCTCCAGCTCTTCTTCATTTTTCTTGCGAACAGGGTGGGGCAATAGCGGAATTGTATTTAGCTCTTCTCTTTTGTGATCGACGAGCGCCTTTAGATGCATGCTAAAACCTTGGATCATCGCCTCTGTGGCAACTACATTACGGAGCGCGTTCGTTTTTGCACTGCCTGTTAGTCCATCCTCAAGATCCTTGAACTGCGTGCGCAAAAACTCCGCGCAGCTTTTCGGCAGGATTCCAGGAACCGATATCTTGAGAGGCTCTGGCGCTTGAATATCCCGGTTCGGTCTAAGGAGATTCCTGAGCTTCTCGATCCTGGCTGTCAGTTCTGGGGGGATATCGGTTATGTGCTGCAGGTTGCCCGCCATATCCCGGTATGAGAGCCGGATGATGTCCTTTTCAGGGGCATTGGGGTTCGGGAGGGCCGTATACTCGATATCTGTGGCGTAGGGGGCTCTGGTAGCGATGACCTCTTTGGCTTGTTTCCAGATCCTTTGCACCTTGGCGACGAGCTTCATGCCTTTATGTGCCTTAGACTTAAGGTCTATCTTGTAGACGGAGCCTTGGAAGCAGGAGTAGAGGGCGGCCGGGCCGGTTGAGGGGGCCTTGCCGGGGAGGGGGGTGAGAGTAGCTGAGGCTGGTTGGACTGGTGTAAGTGACGCATGTCCAGTGGGTTGCGTTTTAGTGTGGTTGGGGGTTACTATAATGCCTAATGAGCCTGTTGTCATAATATAATTACCTCGCTTCTCTTAATTATAGTTAATGTATAAATAATATTTCATTAAGAAATTAACAATACTATCCCTGTATTCCTTATTAAATCTTTATTTAAATACGTAAGTCACTAAGGCTTAGTGCTGAATAATTAACAAAACAAAAAGAAAGTGTAAAGATAGTATTAATATGATAATATTTATTTAAATAGTAATGAGGGTTTATGAAACTAAGAGAACTATTAGAGGATGCAAAGAATAACGCTCCTAATCTAATGACTAAAGAGCTCATCCAGGAATTCGAGGAGTTCGCAGGTTCCCTAAACCAGTTCCAGTCGGCCAAAAAGGGGGGCTCGGAAGAGCTTCAGGCTCTTTTGGAAAAAATGAGCGCCTCGCAGGATCGATTGAGAGAGTACTTCATCAAAGTGGCCGCGTCTTATGGGATGACGGCAGAGCAATTAACCGAACATGTCGAAAACGCGGGCAACTTCAACCCGGCCGATTGGGAAGAGATCCAGGCGAATAAGAGAATCATCATCGAGGGCTTCAATATTCCGGCGGTGAAGAAGAGACGCAACAAAAATACAAAGATATAGAGGCGGGAAATGACTACACCTACAGCACAAAGCATGCAAGATCAGTTCAACAAAGACTTCGATGCGTTAATGGGCGGATCTGGCGCGGCTGACCAATACGGGGCGGCTGTTAGCGGAGAAGTGGATGCTCAAACCTACTACAAAGATGTGGTATTGAAAAAATTAGACTCAATGCAGTCGGCAGACCAGATTTTGGTTTATTTGCAGATGTATGTATTCCAAAACTCGCTTCCTCCTTCAGATCCCCATTCAGATGGGTCTGTGCTGGGGATTTTCGGCGACCAGGTTGGCATTCAGGGTTTAGGCCTTAAAGTAAATAGCGCGCTGACGGCAGTTCATAATGACCTTCAGAAGATGGTGGATAGCGGCGATACGGTTAGCAATGACCCAACGGTTGTTGCGAATGTGGCCTCGGACCTCGATAGAATGTTAGATGCGTTCAAGAATAATAAATTGATTCAAGCGATGGATCCAACGTCTCTCACCAATATGGCGGCGGACGATACGGCTCTCCGCAGTGACATTTTTGTGTATGGAGACACCTCTGGCTATAACCCGACACCGAATGACCCAAAAAATCCTGATGCGGCGGGAAACTCCTACCACTTCATCGTGGGTGGACCTCAGAATCCCGACCCAAACTACCTCACTACTTATACAGAAATGCAAGACGACATGAAGCTCCCTGGAGATATCGACGGGGCGACAGAGGCGTATCAGAACGCCACGAACAACTTCAACTCAAACACGTCTATGACACAAACGGTCAATAGCGCGCTGAATGAAAAGATCAACCAGATCACGAACTTCATCAAAACGGTGATGGGTTTCTGGCAGAACGGACTTCTCCAACCGGCAATGAAGCTGGATAACGTCGCCATCCAGAACCAAACTAAAGGATCGTAATATGAGCGAATCAATCATGGGAGTCGCAGAGGGGATTAGCGCTCAATCGACGGCAGATGCCGATTCTGAGCTGACAACAGGTCTATCTACAATCGAAGGGGTTGTGACTTACCTGGCTCTCCAAGAGGCTTTTTCTAAACTATTAAGCTCCGATGCGGAAAACATCTATCTCGCGAACATGAATGTTCCTGGTAATCCATCGGGAACAGTGGGTGTAGCTATTGCAACGCAGCAAAGAAGCGTCGATTCGACGAACTCAGATCTAGAGCAGGGTAAAGTGAACTCGCTCATTCAAGGGCAAAAAGGGGCGGCTCAAGCGGGCGCCAATGCGATGAGCGGTGTGTTTGACCTCGAAGATCCAATAAACGATTTACTTAGGGCTGAAACAGAAGCTCTACAACAAACAATGGGATAATACTATGGGATTCAACTCCTTTCAGTTTGCAGATGAGATTTGTACAAGTTTGATTGGCAACTTAGATACGTTGGCGCGGGGCAACCTAACCCTCCAGAATTGGACCAATGACACAGCCGATTTAAATAAGGCGTGGCAGACTGGCCCATCTCCTCAGACAAATGCGATCAATGCGATCCAAAACAGCGATGAATTAACCGCCTTTTTGAATGGGAATCTGAAAGATGCGAACCAATTTTGTACCCAGGATATGACCACTTTGCTCAGTAAGATTTCTGCGTACGGAGATTTTGGGAGCGGCGGTTCCGGCCCGACTCAGATGTCGATGGTTCAGACATTCGGCAACCTGATTTCAGCTACACAGCAGATTCAGACCTCTACAGGCGATACAACAGTAAAAGCCGAGGCTGGCTTCCTGCAGCAAACGACGAGCGCGCAGCAGACCGAATCCGATATGGGTAACTCAGGGATCGGAATTTTAAGCGCAGCGGCTAGCATGTTGATGCAGAGCTTTTTATAACAAACTAATCATAGGAACTGTCAAAGAATAAACTAAAGCATTTCGAAGCCATCATAGCCGCCCATCTTTGGACCATCTTTCGTCGGCCATATAGGGACTATATGGCCCTCCTCAAGATGATTCAAATCTGGACGACTCTGAGGCTCCTAAATACTTTAGTTTATTCTTTGACAGTTCCATAACAAGGTGGGAATATGGCAGTAAATCCGAACAATCCAATCGATCCGCAAAAAAACAATCAGCTCGCGGCGGAGTATGAAGTGAAAATGAAGGCTGAACTGGCACTTATTGCGGAGTTATTAGCCCTATACCAAACATTCGCTGCTGATAAAGCGGCTCTCCCGCAGGAAATCGCGAATCTTCTCAATAACCTGCTGTTTGCCGCTTGGCAAATGGTTCAAAGCTCGTTTGAATGGGTTTTGAATCCTGGAGCTGCGCAAGAATTGCTAGATCAAATTGAGCAGGCAATAGATGCTTGCCAAAACCTCGATCCAGCCAATTTGCCAGCCGCTCTTCTGGCGCTTACGAACTTGCTCCAATATTTAAATAATCCAGATTCAGGCACTCCGAATTCTTTGTCTTCTTTAGCCGACCTATTGACCACTATCATAGGCATGGTTGTTGATCTTGGCGCAGCAGATGCTGGGATGGCGGGCATATTAGGGATTCTGAACCTCATTGATCCAGGTCTGGCCTCTTTGGATAACGCGCTTGCAGCGCTCGCATCCGATGAAGCCAGCGTGGCAGGCAATGGGTTCGGCGAAGACTCAGATATGCTAGCGAGCTACATCACTAAAATTTGCGATGCCATCAAAGACAAAGCGCAAGCTGACTTGATCCGCGGCAAAATTGCTGCCGACGGAGACAACAACGCCGATGCGCTGAAAGACGCGATTGCCGCTATGAAAGCCTCTGCTGCAGAAGGGGGCGTCCTCGCCGGCCTTCAGGCGGAGATGAGCGGCGATGAAACGACGCTTAACAATCAAAAAAATGCAGCCCAGAACGACTTGAATAGCTACAACTGGTGGGACGATTTCAAAGCCTTCTGGAGCGGCGGAGACGAGGGGGCAAAAGCCGCAGATAGAGCCACGATTGCAAATGCCAACATGATGCACGACATGATTCAGAATCTGATGACCCTGATCGCTCCAGAAATGGCCTCCGCGGAAACATCCATTTTTGAAACGGCCTCATTGACATTGGATAAGATTGTGAAAGAGCTCCTCGCGGTGCTCGAGAATAATAATCTGACGCCGGAGCAAAAAGGGACGCAGGTGAAGTATTTGCTCGCCCTTGCTTTGGGAGTTCTCTCCAGGATTCAATCGGACGCGGCGCAGGAAAAAGCGAAGGACCAGCAGACAGAGTCCGAGTCAGCTACCTATGCTGTTCAGATGAACATTTCAAATCAGAAAGCCGAGCTGACGCAGCTCGAGCAAGATCTCTCCTACGCTCACGCCATGGGGATATTTATGAAAATCGCGAAACCCCTTCTGGAAGTGGGCGGCGCCCTCTTTGCTCCAGGACTTGGATCGCTAGCCGTGATGGTATTGCTGGCAATCGCTGATGAAGCGGGCCTGACAGATAAATTAACTTCCGAAGTAGCCAAAATCCCAGGATTGGGGAACATCGGAGCCGAGGTGATCGTAGGCGCTCTCGAAGTGGCTATCACAGTAGGCGGCGGCGCGCTTCTCGATAAGAAGCTCCTCGCAAAAGCTGCGGCGGCAGTTGTTGCCGAAGTGCTCGCTAAGGAAACAGTTGAGACCGCAGGTAAAGATGCGATCGAATCGGGCACGCAGAATGCCCTCGCATCAGCCGGAAAAGTGGGCGATGCCGCAGCTACTGCCAGCGCAGGAAATGTGGTCTCAACAACTGTTAACAGCAGCATGAAAAAAGCAGCTGAGAAAACATTCATCCAATTTAGCAACCAGCCGGCAGCGACGCTAGTCGCCCGCCTAGTTCAAACCGCTATAAAAGAAAGAACTACCAACTTGGCTGTTATCATGGCCAAGGCATGTGAAGAGGACGCCATCGTATCTGCTAAAGCCGCTGCAAAAATCGCCTCTGAGGATATCTCGTTCTTTGCAGAGGCTGCCGCAAAAGGGGCCTCAATTACTGAAGCGCAGATGATGGAAGTGGCAGATGCGGCCGCAGCTAAGTCGGTCGCAACTCTTACAGGCGCTACTGCAAAAGCAACGGCAGAAAGGACAGATTGGCAAAAAGCCGGTTCAAGAGCTGTTTGGTCGGCTACCTACGTGGCCTTTAGCGACGGCGCGCTATCCAGCGGAGTGGAAGCCGCTCTTAAAAAAGCGGGCAAGAAAGAAGACGACAAAGAGTTCGTTGCGATTATGGAAACCATCAAGATCATTGAAAGCATACTCGCTTCATTTGCGATGATGTACGGATCGGGCATGCTGGAGTCTGTTGTTGCGAATGGATCTCCCACAACGCTCTTAAAAATCGGGACCCTCTCAAACCTTGCTGGGACGGCCGCACAAGGGGCCTCGCTTGCAGGACAAGCAGATGCCGAAATGAAAAGGGCTGACGCAGTGCAGGCGATCAACGAAACATCTGTAAGCAATGAGATGATGAATCTCTACATGCAGCAGTTCAACAGCCAAGCACAAATCGATGAGAAGCTCCTTGAGAGCCAAATGGCCACTCAAGCTTCAAACTACCGGCTGATATCGCAGCTGGAAAACGACAGTAAAGCAGCCGCAGAGGCTCTGGCAACGCAGGCCGTATAAAAAATAATAAAAAGGGGTAATTATGAGCACTACACTAAGAACACCATCAGCCGTTCTTCTCGCGAAACTTACGAGAGCAGGTGATGAAATGGATACGATAGAAATGCCGAAAATAGCGGGTCAGATGAGCTTAGTTCAAGCCCAAGACGATGATCAAAGCGGAGGCGGACTGCCGCCTAACGGCACCTTCAGCCTATGGCAAATGATCATGGTTCTTTTGAAATTTGCGAGTGTGATCCAGAAAGCCAACGCAGAGAACCAAGCCGCATTTGCTGAAGAAATGGGCGGGAAAGACGGCGTTTACGCCAAGCTATACGAAGTAGGATGCACAGTTGGAGCGGAAGATGCTCAAGGGATTCGGGATGATGCGTATGGCAAGTTTGCGCAAGCAGGCGTTACAGCTGGATCGCTAGGAGCCTCTGCCTATAAGTATACAACAAGCACAAGACCTGAGATCAATGCAGGCGAAGCGGGCCTTGCAAAACTTAAGCCGATGGAAACAGCGCTGAACAATTCGGATGCTGGCTTCAAAGGAAAAGAAGTTTCACCTGCTCCCGATAAAGACCAAGTTGAGATAGATAAGCGGATCAACGGCTGGGCCGATGGAAGCCGCCCCGTCAGCGAATTGAATGCAAGCAATGAAACCGACGTTAAAGCGGTCAAACTCGCTGCCAATGATCAAACGAAAAAAGCGCAGATCATGAAGCGGATCAACAAGCAAAAAACAGCCTATCAAAACCAAATCAGCCAGGCCGATACGAAGTTCAACACGTTCCAGCAGATTAACTCTACGGCAACGCAAGGGCTTAATAATATTGCAGCTGGCGGAGCTTCAATTGCTCAAGCGGATGCTGCAGAGAGGAAGGGGAACGCAAGTTCTGCCCAGGCGCTCATGCAGGCCAACCAGCAAGCGATCAATCAGATGATGGACAAAGCTGCGCAGAATGCGGCGGAAGCGCTCCGATCAGCGATTCAGGAAGCGGAAGCCTTTGCATCGGCAGCCTCATCGCAAGTCCGAGGGTAGATTTCCATTGGACAAAAAAAATCCGCGATTTGAAGTCGCGGTTTCTTGTAAAAAGGAAGAACTAAATTGTTTATGCGTGTACCTGCGAAGAGGCAGCTGAGGCAAAACCTGCAGCCCACTGATTCGCTTGCTGCAGAGCATCTTGAGCATTCTTCTCGGCTGTATTTTCTGCTGCCGTAATGCCTTGTTGCGCTTGCGACATCACTGTTTGCGCCGCGTTTGCTTGCGCTTTTTTTAATGTCTCATCTGCTTGAGCTGTCTCAGCTGCACCGCTAGTTAGCTGATTGAGTCCTTGCGTTACAGTGCTGTTGAGGTTCTGGAACGTGTTGAACTTCTGATCCGCGTTGCTGATCTGAGCTTGACCCGCTTCTTTTTGCTTGTCGATACGCTTCTGGATCTCCGCTCTCTTTGCAGGATCGTTGGCAACGTGCGCTGCAGCATCCTCATTGAGTTTTGCTTGAACTGGATCGACATTTCCGTTTTCATCCAATCCTTTGAAGTTGTCGATAGGATGAGAGCCATCCGCCCAACCATCCACTCGAGCCTGAACATTGGCATCGACTGGTGTGGCGACTGGCTTAACGGCAGGGTTTTCCTTAATAGCGATAGCAGCGTCAGATTCATTGATCTCCTTCTCCATCGAAGTGGCATTTGCAGTTGTTGCATTACCGGCTTTGATTCCATTCGATGTACTCTCTCCAGTTATGCTATTGCCATTACCGAAATACTTAACTGCTGAAACTCCGATAGATGCGCCTGAAATACCTGCTTGAGCAAATTTGCCGTAAGCGTCGTCTTTCAAGCTCTGTGCATCATGCTCGCCAACTAGGCAGCCAACATTGAATAGTTTTGACATGATCCCATTGGCTCCGCCAAGGTTCTCTGCATAGTTCTTTTGCATTTCAGCGTTGTTATCGAGATTGTTTTTCTCATACTTCATGATCGCCATGAGCATTTGCCATAGGCTGAATGTACCGTTTGGCGGCAATCCGCCTTCATTTTGATCTGCATGGAGAGCAAGCAAAGCCAAAGCATCAGATGGATCTTCGGTTTTTGTCCCTTCTCGGTCGCCCTTAGCGCCCAACTTAGCCGCTGCTTTCGCCTCGGCTTGCGCTTTTGTTTCACCAACAACCCTCGAGTTGCTGCCGATCTGAGTCGCTGTATTTGATGTTCTGATATTTGTACTCATTTTCTTACCCTTTTTATTATTTTTTTAAAGTTTATACAGCCGACTGCGCTAGGACCTGTGCGGCCGCTTTAGCATTGTTCTCATACTGTGAAATTAGCGTGTAGTTAGATGCCTGTTCGGACATCTGGTTCTCTAACGTTTTGCGGTCAATATCGCCCTGCTGGGTGAACTGCTGCATGAACATGTTCAGCATTTCGTTGCTGACAGTCGATGCGTTAATCGCTTTAACAGTACCAGCCTGTTCCATCTCGGAATCAGCTTGTCCTGCCATACTGTAAGCTGACATGCCTGTGCCGAGCATTCCAACCGCTTGACCAAAGATCATGGCTTTTGTCGTTGCATTACCAGCCAAAGACATGCTCGATACTGACGAAAACAGTCCTGTACCACCCGCTACAGCCATAGAGGCTAGGATGCTCTCGATGATCTTGATCGTCTCCATAATCTTCATGAACTCATCGCTATCTTCTTTTTTGCCAGCCTTTTTAAGAGACCATTCGGTTAAGCTCGAAATAGCTCCATCGCTCAACGCTACGTAAGCTGCCGGTGCGACCACTCGAGACATAAACTTGTTGAGATTAGTCTGTTTAGCGCCGGAGCTCTCAACTTCCTTGATAGTAGAGCCTGTAGCATCTGCAATCGCTTCATTACTTGCTCGGTTGGCAACAGCTTCAATCTCTGCTGGAGAAATATCCGCTCCATTGGCTGCTGCTTCCGCAAGGAACTGAATATCGCTTGCTGCTTTAGTCGCAGCGCTTTCAGCTGCGGCAACAGCATTTGGAGCCGCTGTCTTCGCGAGCATCACTGCATAGTTAGAAGCTCCATCTTTAACGCCTTGCTCAGTGATCAATTTTCCTATACCTTCCGTTGACGTCTTAGAGGCCTCTTTCAACGCTGGCACCAACTTGGCTGCTGCTTGCTTGCTGGTCATGACCACCGTTTTTTCTGCGGCGGTTTCAACCGATTTATTCACCGCTTGGGTAACCGCTTCTCTTACAGCGGCTTCGGCTACTTTGTCGCCGACTTTGCCTGCAGCTTCAAGTGTTTTTTGCACTGTCTCTTCAATGATTTTTGAAACTACAGCTGCAACCTCTGCTGCAACCACTTTGGCCACTACGGCCGTAGCTTTTGTGAGAGCCTTATCAAGAACTGCTCCGCCGCCAACAGTGGCTACGAGTTCAAGCGCGCCTACAAAGATCTCGGCACCGATTTGTCCGAATCCGTGGCTTGCAAGGACTTTCGTTAATTTATCAGTCAATCCCGCTTCATCCATGATCATGAGCGCTGCCATGACGAGGAGTGATCCAAGCCCTGGAGCGAGGAGCATCCCGCCCACTTCCATGAGAGGTTTCGCAATAGCCATGATTGTTTTCATGATGCTTGCGTATTTGAGCTCTTCTTGGAGCTGATCAAACTGCGCCTTCTCATCCGAAATGTTCATCTGTGTGGCAAATACTGCAGATTTTGACTCAGTTTGCTGATCTTTCGCTTTCATCTTCGCCGCATCTGTCTGTACTTCAGAGAGAATGCCGAGAGCCACCGCTACCAAACACTTAACCTGATTCAGTTTATCGTTCGGAGTGAGGGTTGTATTCGCAAGGAGCTTCATCAACTTATCCAAAATCTTACCCAATGCGAGCGAGGCTGTTTCGTAAACCATATTTTCACATGCTCCCATCTCTGGGGCTAGGTCTCCCAAAACGCCTGTAAGGATAGTGCGCATGTCATTGGAGTTTCTGATGATCGCTCTATCTTCTTCTTTCGCGTCTTCATCTGTTCCGAAAGAAAAGACGTCATCCCACCAGTGGTAGCTGTCTAAGTCTGTTTGAGCGGCATTTTTTTGGTTATTGAGCGTAACGAGTGCTTGACCTATGTCTTGCTGCAGATCGTTCAATACACCGTTTTCTGCCGAGGAAGCTTTCATCGCCGCAATAGAGTCTTGTTCTAAAGCTTGGTTGTCATCGCCATCGGCATCCATTTTAGCGCCATACTCATCGGCTACAAGCTTATCCATCATCGCTTGGCAAATTTTATCGAAGGCGTTTGCGAAAATCTGGAGGTCTTCATCGATATTTCCGTCGCCGTCAGCGAAAACGGTAGCTGTTCCGTTTTCAAGAGCTGTAATCGCATTATCGAATGCATCCAATCCTGCGCCCAGTGTATTCAATTGAGCTTCAATGCCTTTCATTTGGGCGTTCAATTGGTCTAACTGCGCCTGATACTGTTTTGTTATGCTGCAGTCAGCACCAAAAAACTGTGTTAGAAATGCTACAATCGCTGAAAGTTGCTGAGCTTGTGGAAATAACGCCTTCAATTGTGCGATAAGCGTCGTTGCCTGGGCTATGTCTGCTTGCATTTTAGTTACATAATCCGCCGCAAGCTGCGCGTTAGTTTCTGGTGTGTTTGTATTACCCGATGTTGTTGTCATAAATTCACCCTATTAATATTTTTAATTATTTATTATAAAAAGCTCTGCATGGTCAAACTGGCGACCGTACTTAATATCCCAATTGCCGAATTACCCATATCGGCCTGTGTTTGCCCTGAGCTTGTAGTTTGCTGTAAATAACTTGCTTCTGATTTCGTCTCTGTGTCGCCGCTAGAAGTTTGGATCTGCTGCGTTGCCGAAACTAGGTTGCCGAACTGCTGAATCTCCGACATTTGCGTAGAGCTTGCAGAGCCGGATTTTGTACTCCAGTTAGAAGTCAATCTACCTAGCAAAGTTGTTATATCCGCTGCGCAAAAATTATTTACATTAGCGGATACGGAACTCATGTAGTCGGTCAAAAAAGTTGACATTGCATCAGGATCTGGGTTTGTTGGGTCGTTTGGCAAAGCATCTATAATGGCAGTCAATGGAGATGGACCCAACTGCCAGGCAGTATTTAAATCGGCCGTATTGTCAGTCCAGTGATTCAGAGTATCGTTACCCCTAGCTTCCGTATCTAAATTGCCGATTAGACTGAAACAGACTTGGTCTGCAAACTCAAAAGAATTGAAACCCATAACTGCCTCTTAAATTATAATGATTGCTGTACTAAGTCTGATTCTGTTTTTAATAACTCGTTAATAGGGTCTTCGAGGGAAAAGATTCCGCTCATTGAATTGCCCAAAATCTGCGACTGCCCTTTTTGCCCCTGAATGAGCTGGTCAATATTTCCAGTCTCTAGGTCCGATTCGGTAGAATCGCAGTTCCTTTTCTGGGTTGCCGCGGCAATGATTGCCGTTCCTGCTGGATTCCCGGGAGCTTTACAGTTCGCGATATAAATGTTTTCCGCATCTGTGCTCAACTTGACAGAGAACGCCTGTTGCAATGCAAAGTAAACCGAGACCTGATTAATAACAGACAGACCTGCCGTAAGCTGGGAATCTGTATTTGCATTTGATTGGGCGGCAATGCCGCTCGCTACGCCTAAAAGTGAATCGCACATTATGGCTCCTTACGACCCTTTGGTCTGGTTTTGGATCGCTACGTTAGACAACTTCATCGACGGCTGGAGGATTCCGTTTTCATAGAATCCCATAAGCGTCTTGATAAAGTTCGTCAACTGGTTGATCATCTCGTTAATTTCACTATTTACCGTCTGCGACATACTTGTGTCTGAGTTGAGGTTGTCGGTCAGGTTCTTATAGGCATCTGTACAACCTTTAATATTCCCCTGCAGCTTCATGTCAGCTTCCATGTCTGTAAAAGTAGTGAGGTAGTTTGGATCGGGATTCTGAGGTCCATTCACGATGAAGTGGTATGTGCCTCCCGCCGCGTCAGGATTAGTTGGAGAAGCGGGTGTCGGGTTATATCCCGATGTGTCGCCAACCACATAAAATTCGCCGCGTAAAGCTGTGTCGGTGCTGATCATGTTTGTTAGAGCAGTTCCATCCATAGCAGCAGGCAAAGGCCCTGTCTTGCTTGTTAATTCACCTAGGATTTTGTCAAGGTCTTGAGCTACGTTGTCGACCACTTGAGTATCAGGGATTGAGCCATCCGGACCTGTGCTATTGATCATCTTCTGGAGGTCATTATGAACGGCAGTCAGGTAGCTGTTTACTTGAAGGGCTTGGCCCTTGATTCCAACCTGGTCTCCATAAATACCAAATAAGCAGTCATCCGAGTCTTTTACGCCCTTGGTGTGCGTATCGGTTGGAGGGAGTGAATTCTGGAATACGTACATCTGTAAGTAAACAAGAATTTGATCGGCCGTTTGACAAGCATCTAATTCTTTCATGATGATATGTTTGTAGTTGTACTGGGCAGTATCCAAATCACTTGTGTCTTGGTTATATTTGTCCGCAGCTCCCATTAAGCTGGTATTGTCATTCAGAAACTGATCTTGCATTGTTTGTGGTACGGTCATCGCATTGCCTTAGATCTTTAGGTTTTTATTTATCTTCTTAAGTTTGGAGCTCGGTTGTGGGAGATTCAAGCTCTCCACAAGCTCTTTTTTTGTCGCCTGTATTTCATCCCACTCTTTTGGGTCAAAGTTGTTCGAATTGCCAATGAACTCCCCAAATTGGTCTACCGTCATCCCAAATGAGGCTGCGACTCTCATAAAATAGGAACTCAAACGGTCGTGGGAGCTGCTCATTTTCTGCATGAAAGTTTGGAGCTTTTCCTCATCATCGCCCTTGTATGTTTGGAGTTGATTGAGCGCTGATGCAAACTCTTCGAATTCCTGGATCAGCTCGTGAACCATGAGGTTCGGCGCTTGTCTTTTTGCATCTTCAATGAGTTCTTTGCTGTTCATTATTGGCCTTATATCTTTAAGTTCTTGTTTGCTTTCTTGGCTGGTGCCTTGCCGCTAAAGTCCTTTGCAAGGCTCTCTTTAGCTGTCTGCATAGCTTCCCAATCTTTGGGCTCAAAATTCTCTGAATCCCCAATGAATTCGCAAAATTGCTCAAAGGATATTCCCATTGATCTAGCAGCTCTTGTGAAATGGGCTTTTAGCCTATTCTGAGCGCTGCCTACATGACGTAAAAAGGTTTGCCGCTTATCTAACGAGTCTCCACTAAATGTGTGGATCTCTTTTAATACCCCGACAAACTCCTCAAACTCATGGATCAGTTCGTGAACCATTAACTTCGGTACTGTTATCTTTGTTTCGTTCATATAGTTATTTCGTCTTTTTATTACTTTACATATGTAATGTTATCAAGTAATAATTTTAGTTTATACGTAATTACTATTAACAGGATGGATTAACTATTCTTTGGCGGAATAATTATGCAAAGTGAAAGCGAACTTTATGTATGTATTGAACGTGGGGATTTTGTGCTAAGAGGTCGTAAAGAATGATTGTAAGGATTCTGTAAATTGGGCCATCGAAGGATGGCCCCTATGAGATTCTACCAAGAGTATTCGAAGCTGAACTGGCCGTTGACGAAGTTGCTGCTGCTGCGGCCGTATACGGAGAATTGGAATCCCCATAGGACGCTCATATTGCCTTCATCGAAGTTATACTCAAGGGCTGGAGCTAGGCTGAGGTTGTCGTTATAGGGGCCTCCTACGCCTGCTGGGGTGCCGTCTTTGAGGTGGCCTGGGTTCCCGTGGAATCTGGTTCGATTGCTGGCTGTATAGACAATGTCTAGGGCAGCAACCCAGCGCTGGGTAATGGTCCCTTCTAGGCCTAGGTCAGCAGTGAATGTATTGCCGATTCGAACGCGTCCTTTTGTGTCGTATGCGCCGCCGTAGGAGTTGAAGTTGCGTACGTTGACAACTGTGCCCATGTTGTAGCTCATGAAGAGGCGGACGTTGATTGGGTGCGGATAGGTCCACCAGATCACTTTGCCGGTTGCGAAACCAAAGGATGTTTGGAAGGAGCCTCCGCCGGTGGCGTTTAGGCCGAGTCCATTTGTGCTGAGGTTATTGTACTTCCCTGTTGGGAATGTTTGAGAGATCGTGAATTTAAACTTTGGGATGTAGAGGGTTTCTCTTAAGATCAAAAAGCCGTAGGTGACTCCAAGATCTCCAAAGCCGCCTCCGCTTTCTCCATCGCTCCAGTTCATCTGGGTGCTCGGATTGATGACGAAGTCTGTTGAGTCGGTTACGCCCATCTGCATCGGGGCTATGACCAGCAGCTGATATGAATTGTGGGGGAGTGAAACGGAATGGCGCGCTTTATTGAACTCTCCGTAATTGCCGCGGATGAAGAGGTAGGGTTGGATGTTCGCAGATCCTGGGGGCATCATCGAGGCTGATGGGGTGACTAAAGGTCCTGCATACCAAGGGTTGAACATCGCTTTCGATTTCGCGAATTGCGCCTCAGCTTGATCCAGCTCTGATTGAATCTGTTCCGGAGAGATGTGGTTTTGCCCGAAGACCATGAGCGGAACGAGAAACGCGAGCAGAAGTTTATACATGGAGAATCCTTATCCTTTGTATCTATACACATCGTGACTGAAAAATCGGTTTTGGGCGGCGCCTTACCCCTTCCGACGAAGCGTCGTTGGGGACCCCAAGGCGGCGTTGGCTTTTCCCCATATTTTCCGTTTTCACTCGGGCCTTTGTCGGAGACAAAGGCCGCTTGCTCCAAACGAAAAATCTGGGAAGCCTCCTTGCCCAACTCCCGATTTTTCAATCCCTCTGTGTATAAAGTTATTTAACTTTTTCCTATTTTTTGGCAAGAGAAGAAAAAGGGAGGAGACTATGAGCGATGTTTCTGGAGCAGGTCCGCTTGGGCCGCGTGAGAAGAAGATGTATGAGCAAGAGTATAAGCATGGCGCAGATTTATTTAAGCGGGCGCTGGATCAGTATACAAAATCGGAAAATCCGTATCAGCAGGCTGAATTCAAGGGCGTGATGGATAAAGCGATGACAGTTCTCAATCAAACAGCAAGCGAGCTCATGCGGAAAGAGCTGAAGGCGCAAAATGATGCGATAGCAAAAGACTATGCGACTTTCCAAAAGTTCCCAAAAGATCCCGATACTTTGGACAAGCTGAATACCGATTTGGACAAAGCCAAAAAATCGATCGGCTAGATTTTCTCAGTGATCTTTGACTTCTTTCGATGAAGGGGTGTGGTAGAGAAACGTATTACCAACTTGTCTTTCAGATCGTTGGAAGAGACGGTGCTACGACTTTGGGACGCGGTGGAACCCCTTATATAACGGGTTCTCCAGGCGAGTTAACTCCTTACATAAGGGGGTGGATGCAATACCTAAGGGGTTCCCGAGTCTGCCAGAGGATTCGAAGAGTCGAATTATTCATTTAACAATGCGCTCTGCAAAAGAGAAAATTGAAGATATCATTGCAAGGCTCTGTTCGTTTGGCCAATAAATTGCCTGACCTGATTTTAGCGGATGATGATTAGTAACCCGGCAGATAACCCTGAAGCTACCCGGAAGTCAAGAGCTTCCGGGTTTGCTCTGGGTTCTTGATTCGAGAAAAATCTGTTTCAGCGACTACCAAGGCAATAAAACATCACAGAAACACCCATTTAGATCGAGTGGGTGTTTGTGTTACAAGGCATCGTCCAACAATAACTTGTAGAGCTGTATAGGGAAAAGTCGATCGGCTAGATTTGAAATTTCAACGCAAAGACGCAAATAAGACGGACTCATGTAAATCTTCGCGTATTTGCGTTAAAATTTCGTCACTTCGTAAGAGTTACCAGCCGATTATTCTGAAAAAAAAACCTTGAGCTTTTCCAGAAATGTCATCCTGCGAGGATGATTGTGGGGCGTCTCGAGCGTTTCAAATGAACGGAGCAGTTCTTTCTGCTTCTCTGAGAGTCTGACTGGCGTTTCTACTGAAACGCGGATGAGGAGATCTCCATGCCCTTGTCCGTGTACGTTCGGAAAGCCTTTGCCGCTGAGGCGGAGAAGCTTGGCGTTTTGGGTCCCTTCTGGGATTTGGATGCGGACTTGTTCTCCAAGGGGAGTGGGCACTTCTTTTTTTGTGCCAAGAGCCGCTTCTATGAATGTGATGGGTAGTTCTAGATAGACGTCGTCGCCTTCGCGAGTGAACGCTTCATGCGGTTCAACTTCGATGTATACGAAGAGATCGCCTGGAGGGCCTCCCGCTTCGCCTGCATCTCCATAACCGCTCATCTTAAGGCGCATTCCATTGTCGACTCCGGCTGGAATACGGACTTTGATCCGCTGCTTTTCTTTTGTACGGCCTGCGCCACTGCAGGTTTTGCATGGATCGGTGATGACTTGTCCCGCGCCGCCGCAATGAGGGCAGACAGATGACATGCTGAAGAAACCTCGGCTTTGATAGACTTGTCCTTTGCCTTGGCAAGTGGAGCAAGTTTTGATCCCGTTGCGCGATTTCGCACCGGAGCCTTGGCAGGTTTCACACGCGACGAAGTTAGCAATGGCGAGCTCTTTTTCGGTCCCGCGGGCAGCTTCTTGGAAGCTCACCTTGACAGTTGCCTTTTTGCTCGTTCCCTTGCGTGCGCTGGATTCTTCTTCGAAACCGCCGCCGCCGCCGCCAAAGAATGAATCGAAGATCGATTCACCGCCGCCGCCGCCTCGGGCTCCGCCGAATGCGCCCATGAAGGTGCGTAGAGCTTCTTCCATGGATGCGAATCCGCCTTGGCCGCCGGGGAATCCCCCGTGGCCTCCGCCTATTCCAGCTCCGCGCAAGCCGTCTTCGCCGTATTGATCATAAACACGGCGACGGCTTTCGTCGCTTAGGACTTCGTAAGCTTCGGAAACGAGTTTGAATTGCGCCTCGGCCTTTGGATCGCCCTGATTGCGGTCAGGGTGGCATTCTAGCGCTTTTTTGCGATAGGCCTTTTTGATCTCATCGGGAGTCGCTTCGCGTGCCACGCCAAGGGTGGCGTAGAAATCTTTTGCCACTAGTATCCTCTGCGGAGAGCAGTTTTAGTGCGTTTGGTGGCAGCTTTTGATTTCAAACGGCTTTTTACAGATGGTTTGTCATAGAATCTATGTGCTTTAGCAGCCTTCATGATTCCTTCTTTGTCTAATTTTTTCTTGAGAGCGCGAAGAGCTTTGTCGATCGGCTCGCCGATACGTACCTTTACACTGGGCATGTTCCAATTACCTCTTAGATTATGAGTTAGTTGTTAAAAGAATCCATTTTAGACCAACTCGAGGGTTTTCTTCAAGGACAGGAGCAGTAGTTGAGTTCCAGGGGGGCTGCGCCCTCCTCTAAAAACAGGCCCCAAATGAGTTTTGCTACGAGTACTGGATCGGGGCTGCTTTCATGCAAAACAGGCCCTGCCGCAAGCCGTTTTTGGACTAAATCGGGGTGTGGAGACCTGATTTCCTTTAAGTCCGCCAGCCTCTCATCCGAGATCGATATGCGCTCGGCCTCATCGCCTAAAAGGGCGTAAAAGCCTCCGCTGCGGGCGTCTACGAGGACTGGGGCGGGGCCGAAGGCCTTGAGGCTGCAGAACCCCAAAAGAGGCACATTCCAGCCGTAAGCGAGGGCTTTTGCGAGGGCGGCCCCTACCCGGATGCCTGTATAGGAGCCGGGGCCGACCCCGACGGCGACGAGGTCTGGTTTCCTAGATCCAAGGAGATTTTTCACCTCGAGGGCCAGATTGCGGGAGAGGGAGGGGCCGCCTAGGAGGGGTTTAAAGGCGATAGGCTTGTCCTTTTCGGCGAGGACTAGGAAGCTCTTTTCGCAGCTCGTTTCTAGGATGAGGATTAGCATGCGTCCATTGTAAGCTAATGGATATTAAATAAACCAGCGGAGGAGGAGGCCCCCATAAGCGCTAACTTAAGAAGTAAATCACAGAGCTGCACAGAGAAAAAAAGGAGTTACGCAGAGGAGAGGATGGTTTTTAAAAGAATAACTCGTCTATACCGTAGCCGATTCTTGAATCAACTTCGGTATAACCAACGGAAGGATTAAAAATAAATATTCTCTCTCTGTGTAACTCCTTTTTTTCTCTGTGCAGCTCTGTGATTTACTTCTTAAGTTAGCCTTTATGGGGGCTTCCCCCGAAATTTAGCTTTTCAAAAATGGGCCTTTTCGTGGAAACCAGAAATAACAACCGGAGTTTATTCTATGGCAAGTGTTTCGAGAGATCCTGCGCGCGATGCGTATGTCTTATTGCGGATCGTTTTCATCGCCGCGCCGATCATAGCTGGATTAGATAAATTTTTATTTCTCCTAGCCGGATGGGGCCAATATGTAAGTCCCATGTACACTGGATTTGGCACAGCATTCCTCTCAGTTGTCGGCATCGTTGAAATTATCTGCGGAATCGGCGTGATTTTTAAGCCGAGAATATTTGCCTTCATCACCGGAGTATGGCTTGCTCTTGTCATCCTCAATATCCTCATTTTGGGGAATTATTACGACATCGCTTTGAGAGACTTGGGTCTCTGCCTTTCGGCTTTTGCATTGGCCAGATTGGCAGATGTCTATAGTTGATTGCTTGATTTTGATAGAGTTGATAGACTAGTGAGCTTTTTAAGAGGTCAAATTGAACGACGATTTTCCCCCAGAACAAGAAGAGCCGATTGTTGCGGCTGAGCCAGTGATTGAGGAAGAAGATGACGAAGAGGTTGAAAGCCCGAAGAAAGAGGGAGCGCTCATCCCGTCTCTTCCTTTCCCGGAGCAGCTCTACATCATGCCGCTCAATAGACGTCCCTTTTTCCCAGGGATGGCCGCCCCGATTGTCATAGAGCCGGGCGCCTATTACGAGGTGCTGAAGATCATTTCCAAAACCGAGCACAAATGCGTCGGCCTGTTCTTGACCCACCAAGAAGATGTCAACATCTACAAGATCGGATTCAGCGATCTGTACCAGGTGGGGATCGTCGCCCGCATTTTGCGCATCATTCCGATGGAGCAAGGGGGCGCGCAGGTCGTTCTGAACATGGAAAAACGGGCCGTGATCGAAAAGCCTGTCAAAAGCAAGCATTTGCTCGCGAAGGTCAAATACCATGACGACACCCCGCTTGCCCATCTGTCTAGAGAGCTGAAGGCCTACTCAATCAGCATCATCACGACGATCAAAGAACTCCTTAAATTAAATCCGTTGTTTAAAGAGGAATTGCAGATCTTTTTAGGCCATTCGGACTTCACTGAGCCTGGAAGACTCGCCGACTTTGCGGTGGCTTTGACAACGGCTACGAGAGAAGAGCTCCAGGACGTTCTCGAGACGTTCGAGATCGAAAAGCGGATCGACAAAGCGCTCATGCTTTTGAAAAAAGAGCTCGATATCAGCAGGCTGCAGAGCACGATCAACCAAAGGATTGAAGCGACGATTTCAAAAACGCAGCGGGAATTTTTTCTCCGCGAGCAGTTGAAGGCGATCAAAAAAGAACTCGGCATGGAAAAAGATGACAAAGTCATGGAAGCCGAGAAGTTCGAAGAGAGGATTAAGCAGAGAAAAATCCCCGAAGATGCCCTCAAAGTGATCCGCGAAGAGCTCGATAAACTGAGCGCGCTCGAGGTTCAATCGGCTGAGTATGGCGTTGTGAGAAACTACATCGACTGGCTCACCATCGTTCCATGGGGGATGAATAGCAAAGAGACGCACGATATCAAAAAAGCGGAAAAGGTGCTTGAGCACGACCACTACGGCTTGAAAGATATCAAAGAGCGGATTTTGGAATTCATCGGAGTCGGCAAATTGACCGGCGGCGTGAAGGGGAGCATCATTTGCTTAGTGGGCCCTCCTGGCGTAGGTAAAACGAGCATTGGCAAGAGCGTAGCTCGGGCGCTGAATCGGAAATTCTACCGGTTCTCTGTCGGCGGGATGCGCGATGAGGCAGAGATCAAGGGCCACAGAAGAACGTATATCGGTGCAATGCCTGGGAAAATGATCCAGGCGCTCAAATATTGCCAGACGATGAATCCGGTGATTATGCTCGACGAGGTGGACAAGATGGGGGCTAGCTATCATGGCGACCCAGCATCGGCCCTTCTTGAAGTGCTCGATCCAGAGCAGAATAAAGACTTTTTAGACCACTATTTAGATGTTCGGTGCGATCTGTCGAATGTTCTTTTCATCGTGACTGCAAACGTTTTGGACACAATTCCAGAGCCGCTGAAAGATAGGATGGAGATGCTCCGCCTTTCTGGCTACATTCAGGCGGAAAAGATTGAGATTGCGAAAAAGTACCTCGTTCCCCGCAACCGGAAGAACATGGGTCTTAAATCAAGCGATATCATCTTCTCTAATGGCGGCCTCGCGCAAATCATCAACGGCTACGCAAGAGAAGCCGGCGTTAGGACGCTCGAGAACAATATCAAGAAAATCATGCGCAAAGTGGCGCTGAAATTGGCCCGCGGCAAATCTTCCAAAGTGACGATTACTGAGAAGAATTTGAATGGCTACCTCGGCAAGCCAATCTTCACTACAGACAGGTTCTACAAAGTCAATCCAGTTGGAGTGACAACAGGACTTGCGTGGACGTCGATGGGGGGAGCTACTCTCTACATTGAGGCTGTGAAGTATCCGTCGGAAAAAACGGAGATGAAGCTCACAGGCCAGGCGGGCGATGTGATGAAAGAATCGGCTCAAATTGCCTGGACTTTTGCGCAAAGTAGTTTGTCTCGCTACTCGCCAACTATTCCGTTCTTTGAAAAATCGCAAATCCACCTCCATATTCCAGAAGGGGCGACGCCGAAAGACGGACCTTCTGCGGGCGTGACAATGACCACATCGCTTTTATCCCTTTTGCTGAATACGCCTGTAAGGGATAATCTCGGCATGACCGGGGAGCTGACTCTCACCGGGCGGGTTCTTCCCATCGGCGGACTCCGAGAAAAGCTCATCGCCGCTCGGAGATCGAAGCTGAATGTGCTCATTTTCCCGAAAGAGAACTTGCGCGACTACGATGAACTGCCTGATTACCTTAAAAAAGGGATCGAGGTCCATTTTGTCGACCATTATGACGATGTATTTAGGATCGCGTTTCCAAAACTGAAGGTTCACACTCATGAAGCCAGCGTGGCTCCAAAAAAAGCTCGTCGAGCCCGAGCAACTTGAAGCAAAAGTAGCCGAATTAAGGGCGCGGGATCTCACTCTCGCGACTTTAAACGGCTCTTTTGATCTCATGCATGCGGGACATCTTTTCATCATCCACGAAGCCTCGAAACAGGCCGATAGGCTCATTGTCGCCCTCAATTCCGACAGCTCGATCCAGAAGTACAAAAGTCCCGACCGGCCTATCATTCCTCTTTCCTATCGATTGGAGATGATGGCTGCATTGGAATTTGTCGATTATGTCACCTGGTTTGATGAAACAGATCCATGCGCGCTCCTTGCCAAAATCAAGCCCGACGTCCACGTCAACGGGTCGGAGTATGGAACTGAGTGCATCGAAGCAGAGACTGTGAAAACACACGGCGGAAGGCTCCATCTCGTAGATCGGATTCCGAGCCTTGCCACATCATCTATCATTGAGAAGATCAAAAAATGCGTGTAGTCGGAACCCTTTCACACGAAAATCACGCGCGAAGAATCTCTCAGTATTTGACAAGCCAGGGGATTGGGAACAACTGCGAAGTTTCCTTCGATTCGGTAAACGGGCACATGTCGTATCAGATTTGGATCCATGACGAGGACAAGCAGGATGAGGCGCAAGCCCTTCTTGCTGAGTTTGAAAAAAATCCGACAGACTCGAAGTTTGACTCGCCCATCCCTGAACCTGCTCCTATCCCTCGGAATGAGGACGAAGAAGAGCCTCTCGAGCCCCCTGCCCACCGGTTCAAGCCTCATCTGACCCATTTTCTCATTGCCCTTTGCGCGATGTTATTTTTCCTCAGCACACTGCAGGAGATCCCCCTTCGCAAAGAGGGGCTCTCCGAGAAAAATTTTCTCATGACTCCTATTCAAGCCGAATTCATGTACGATTTGCCTCCGGCATTCGTAAAATTGGAAGAGATCATCGAGAAATATGAGATTGGCGATAAGAAAATCGATGAAATTCCCTCCGATGTCCAAGCGGAAATAACGGCTGCGAATAACACTCCGTATTGGAAAGGGATTTACGGTTGGGTAGTTGGCAAGATTAAAGGCGAAGATACTTCAAATGGCGAAGGGACGCTCTTCTACCAGATACGGAAAGGGGAGATTTGGCGCCTGATCACTCCCTGCTTTCTCCACAAGGATCTTCTTCACATCCTCTTCAACATGCTTTGGCTTTGGTATCTTGGGCGGCCCATTGAAGAGCGGATTGGACCCTTTCGGACCCTCCTCCTCACTCTTGTTGCAGGCGTCGGCTCAAACACGATCCAATATTTCATGAGCGGCCCATTCTTTATCGGCTATTCGGGCATTGTCACAGCCCTTGCTGGCTTTATCTGGATGCGCGAAAGGGTAGCTCCATGGGAAGGGTATCCGCTCAACCGGGCGACGATCCTCTTTCTCCTCTTTTTCATTGGAGCGATTTTTGTCCTCCAAGTGGTTGCTTTTTTGATCCAAATTTTCTCTAGCTATAATTTTGCCCCCAATATTGCCAATACGGCCCACATAGCAGGGGCAGTGATCGGGGCGATCCTGGCCAAGTCCCGCTTTTTCGCCCAAAGAGTGAAGCTATGATTCTCCTAAATCGCCCCCTTTGTTACGATTGATTTGAGGATGAGTGTTATGTTTCTAAAAGAAGTAAAAAAGATTCTGTCGGACCACAAAAGAGAACTCTTGAAAAAGGGTGTTCGCGCGCTTTCTCTATTTGGTTCTGTTGCAAGAAATGAGTCTACATCAAAAAGTGACGTTGATATTTTGGTTGATTTTGATTCCAAAAAGGGACTTTTTTTCTTTGTAGAACTTAAAAAATACTTAGAGAAACTCCTTGATTGTGAAGTAGATTTAGTTACTAAAAACGCATTGCATCCAGCTCTAAAAAAGAGGGTCTTGGACGAGGCAAAACATGTCTTCTAGCGATTGGGTATTATGGCATACAGCAAAGAAGAACTTACCCCCCTTGCAAAAGCAGTTAATCCAGATTCTTAAAGAAATAAAGCTATGAGCGTAAGGGACATCATTATTCTCGGTTGCTCAAGCCAGCAGCCCACCCGCTTTCGGAACCACGGCGCTTACCTCGTCCGCTGGAACGATGAAGGGCTCCTGTTTGATCCAGGCGAAGGGACGCAAAGGCAATTCATCTTTGCCGATGTGGCTCCCCCCGTTGTGACCCGTATTTTTATCAGCCACTTCCACGGAGATCATTGCCTTGGCCTTGGTTCGATGCTTATGAGGCTCAATCTCGATAAAGTGACCCATCCGATCCACTGCTACTTTCCCGCGAGCGGCCAGCGCTATTTTGACCGTTTGCGCTACTGCTGCATCTACAAAGAGAACATCAACGTCGTCGAGCATCCAGTAAAGAAAGCGGGCCTTGTCGAAGATGACGGAAAATTCCGGATTGAGGCCGATTTCTTAGACCACGGCGTTGAAAATATCGGTTGGCGCATCACAGAACCCGATACGGTTAAATTTCACAAGGAAGAGCTGAAAAAGCTTGGCCTCGATGGTCCGATCGTACGGAAGCTCGAGAAAGAGGGGAAAGTGTGCTGGAACGACCGATGGATCCTTCTCGAAGAGGTGAGCCACGTCCGCCCAGGCGATGCGTTTGCCTACGTGGTCGATACCCGTCCTTGCCCTCAGGCCATTGGACTCGCGAGAAACGCCAAAGTGCTCCTCTGCGAAAGCACCTACCTCGATGAAGACCGGGCGATGGCCGATGAGTACCGTCACATGACCTCCACTCAGGCTGCAGAAATTGCTAAGGAGGCAGGCGTTCACACACTCATAATCACCCACTTCTCGGCTCGCTATCGCGACCCGGAAGTTCTTGGGGAAGAGGCTCGCAAAACATTCCCGAACACCCTCGTCGCCGACGATCTCAGAAGATTCCCTTTTCCAAGATAGACAGTCCCTTAAGGACTTCGAATAGTGGAAACGATGGAATTGTTGAAAAACAGCCGATATGTTAGTTTAATGCTAACATACTGGTGAAATATGGGAAGGGTTTCGGGGATTGACCCAGGGCTTGCGGTTTTGTTGGAGAAGTCCCCCGGTGAGGAGCTGGATTACGGCTTTGTTATGGACTGCCTAAAAGAGTATAAAAACCCTCGAGTAAAGTTAAATCACCTCTTAAGAATAAAGGCGCTAATAAGGGTTAAAAAGGGGGTTTATATTTTTGCGAAAAGGTTTGCCAGGAGACCCTATTCATCCGAAGTATTGGCCAATCTGATTTTTGGGCCATCTTACGTTTCTTTAGAGTGGGCATGTCAGTATTATCGGCTGATTCCTGAAAAGGTGACAACTGTGACAAGCGTAACCACTCAACGATCCAAGCAATTTCAAACGCCTCTTGGTTTATTCACTTATGATCACCTCCCGACTCACGCCTTTTGCGTTGGGGTTGCCTCCATCCAATTTTCCGATAAGCAATATGCACTGGTTGCTTCTAAAGAAAAAGCCCTTGCAGATCTGTTGATTTTACGCAGAGGCGCTTTTGCTTCAAAGAAGCATTTCAGAGAAGTTCTTTTTGAAGACCTTCGGATAGAGGAAGAAGATCTCAGCAGTTTAGATCTCAATATATTGAAGGAGATCTACCAAGCCCGGCCCCACAGCGCCATTAAATATCTCATCCAATGCAGGAATCATGAATAGTGCCATTAAACAGATGTTGAAAAGATATGAATGCCACTCGCTGCAAGAGCATGATCAGGCTCTTCGCGAAATACTGCAAGAAGTTGCCCTCGTGGGGCTCTGGCGAGGGAAATTTTTTGAACATGCCGCTTTCTATGGAGGAACAGCTCTTCGCATTTTCTATAATCTCGAGCGCTTTTCTGAAGATCTTGATTTTACCCTACTCAAGCCCCATCCCAATTGGAGTTGGGCTCCGTTCGGGAATGCGATCAAAACTGAACTTGCATCGTTTGGATTCGAAGTATCTTTTGTGGAAATAGAAAAAAAAACTCAAACCTCTGTTAAATCTGCATTCTTAAAAACACCGACTGTTCAAGAACTTTTAAAAATTGGCGTACGCTCTGACTTATTAAAGGGGGTGCATGCCGACTCTTTGATTCGTGTAAAAATTGAAATCGATACAGATCCTACTTTAGAATTTGCTTGCGAACAAAAATTTCTGTCTCAGCCAGTTGCAGTATCGATCAAATGTGTGAATGAAGAAGGTCTTTTTGCAGGCAAAATGCACGCTGCTCTCTTTCGCGCCTGGAAAGGGAGGGTGAAAGGAAGAGATTGGTACGATATGGTGTGGTTCATTCGAAAAGGGGTGCCTTTGAATCTCGCGCTCTTCTCAAAACTCAATGACAAGCAAGAAGTTATAAGCCGTTCGGCGTTCCTAGAAATGGCTAAAGAACGGATCGATCGATTAGATATCCCATCTGCTATTGAGGACATCATATATTTTGTCCGCGACCAGGAAACTATTAAAAGAACTTGGTCTAAGGAATTCTTCCAACACTGGATAGATCAGATCAAGACTATCGTTTGAGTAAAAGCTTTTCCTGAAAAGTCCTTTTTGACCAGTTTCCCTCTTTCCTGTATTGGGGAAGAAAGGTGAAGCGATGTCAGGTCTGAACTATTTCGACGGGATCCTCTATATCAATTTGGAAATGCGCAACGACCGGCGCAATGAGATTGAGAAAGAACTGAAAAGATTCAGGATCAAGCCAGGTAAGTTGTTTCGGATCGAGGCTCTGTATGATGAATTCAACGGGACAAGGGCCTGCGCGTATAGCCACATTCAAGGGTTGAACTTCGCCATAGAAAAAGGATGGAAAAACGTCCTGATCCTAGAAGATGATTGCATGTTCAATACCGATCTTAAGGGGATCGATTCCTATATCCAAAACTTCATAAGCCACTTTGCAAGCAACTGGGATATCTTTTTTCTAGGAGCGAATCCGAGATCTTCGCAAATGACTGATCACCCGGCCTATCATCGGACCCTTTTTGCAATGGACGCTCACGCATATGTGGTCAATGGGCACTATCTTCCCATGTTGAGGAATCACTTTGTTTCTACGTTTGAGTCGATGAAAGACGATCTGTTTTTTGTCTCTTCTCTTCCGAAGGCGATAGATCGGCAATGGGTTGATCTCCAAATTAAGGATCGGTGGTTTGTGGGAAAAGATCCGATCGCAGAGCAAAGGGATTCCTATAGCGACATAGAAAAGAAATCAAAGACCCACAGACACAAGTGATAATCACTACCCTGATGTTAAAAACGGCAAAAATGACGGAAAACGTGTGGCAAAAAACGGCAGATTTGACGGAAAATATGGGTATGAGAAGACTATTGCTATACTGCGCTAGTATTTAGTGAGTCTCTGAAGCGTAAGATCTATAAAATCTTTCCCCTTATAAAGTTCCCCAATTTCTTCCCCTTCATTTTTTCTATTCTGAGGAGTTGTGAGAAATTACTTTGCAAAAACTCATAGACACTCTACGATCGCCTCTACGAAAAGAGGAGGGGAGTATGCGCAAGTCCTTTTTCACAGCATTTCTTTTCTTTTTATTCGCTCTAGCTGCAGATGAAGAAATTGGCCTTATCCCATCAAGCCCCGATCAAATCGCATCCTTAAACTATGATTCCGGCTTTTTGATCGGGGGCTGCGTCAATCCTGCCTCAGGCCAGCTTTGTTTAAGTTCTGTCGATCTAGTTGCAAAGGGCGCTCAAGAGCTGAGTTTATTCCGCGTCTACATTCCGCCCGTTGTTGCGCTTCCTCTCCGCGTGGATTCTGAAATGGAAGAGTACTACAACGAAAGATCCTTTTTGATGGCCCTCCAAAAGAATCATAGAGGATGGGTCTTCCTCCCCCATCTAAAATTAGAGCGGAAGGGAAGCGAAATCAAAGTTCCCGATAGCAATGGAGCCATCTACTCTTTTTCGAAGGGAAAACTAATCCATACATCAGGGATAAGCAATATTTCAGGGGATATCCCATCAGGGAAATTCGATCCGAGAAATATTAGAATCAGCGAAGATACTTTTTCTATCACCGTCCTTTTGCCCAATGGCACCAGGAGATTTTACAATCACCAT